>CAMCQA010000013.1 GCA_945876935.1 uncultured Clostridia bacterium
ATTTCTTTATCCATTTCTGCTTTTGTTAAAGTTGGCTTAAAGAATGCTTGATTTGCTTTTGCAATAGCCTTCTTTAGAGCTTCAAAAGTAGCAGGTGTGTACTTTTCTGGTGTCTTTTCCAGTTCTTCAGCTTCTCCTATAGCAATTGCAAATTTATCTTTGTTCAAAGATAGATGTAAATCCTTGGCTTGTTTTAATCTGTTTTTTGCAGCATCAACTGTTTCTTGTGTAGCATCCTTGTCATTTAGAGCTTTTAGTGCTGCATCATATATTTTCAGATACTCTTGAGAGCCAACTGGCTTATAAACATTTGCTAAAACTTCATCATAAGTTGTTTTTTCAGCTTCTATAACTTTCATAAGCTCATCTTTTTTCGCTTTATCAAGAGTTTTGCCTTCCTCTCTTTTTGAAGTTGTATCAAGAATTATTGTAGCTGGCATTTCTGATATGTCAGGTCCTGCCATTCTTGCACCAACTTTAATATCAATCATTTTTTCATCAGGAGTAGTTCTAGTTATTTTGAATAGTTTTGTATACTCTCCAAACCCTGGCATTTCCACAGCTGCAACATCAGAACCGTCTACAGTGTGCTTAATGTAAGAAACCTCAGATTTTATTCCTTCTCTTTCACCTTTTTTAAATCCTAATATATAGATGTATTCGCCATCTTTTTCTTCTAAAGTAATAATAGGATTCATAAAATCATTTGCCATTGATGGAGTGCTAGGATCCTGATAAGTCCCAATCTTTCCGTTTATGTGGAATATGTGCCCATGGTCCTCTTTCTTATCTAGAGTTCTTATTGCACTAGAAATTTTGTCTTCGGCAGCAACTAACTTTTCTCTTGTTAAGTCAGTTTCTGTTTTGATTTTTTCAGCTTCATATATAGCTTGTTTTAGTGCAGACATAGATAGTAGTGTAAACTCAGACTCTCTCTCCACAAAAGTTTTACCCAAAGCAATCCTTTCGTTCAGAGGACCAAAGTCTAAAGGTGCTATCTTGAGTGCATCTTTTTTCTCTTTTAAGTTATTATATGCTTCCGATATTGTAGGAGCCTCTGCAGCATCATCATCGAGAACTGTTTCTGCTTTTAGATATGTGCCGCCTTAAAAGGATCCATTGTTTCTTTAGTATAGTCGCCTGAATATCTTTTTTCATATGCTGCTTTAGATTCTGCGAAAAGTTTTGCTAAGTTTGTTTTAGCAGCTCTTTCCATAAGTGTTGGGTTCTTTTCTAGTCTGTTGATAAGTTCAACAATTTTTTCATGAACCTTTATTGGTGTAACCTCAGGTCCCGCCATAGTCTCTAAAGGTTCTGGTGTCTTCATAGCCTTGATTTCATCAAAGGTCATATTGTGATATTTTGACAATCCACCATCGTGTTTAAATTGATCCCATAATAGTGAAAAATATCCTGGAAGAGTAGTTGATCTATCTTCAATATTGGATACTAACAGGCCATGATCTGATAGGAATACTCTGAACTCATACACTGCAGTCCCATGAGCAATTTCTATATCATATGCCTTTGCTACATAACTGTTTGAATAAGTTACAGCTGTTGTTCCGGTATCGCTGTTTGCAAATACAGGAGTAGCAAGAGGTCCTGCAAAGCTAGAGATAAAAACGGAAGATGCTAAGACTGTGTTAAATAAAACTTTTGAATTTAATTTCAATCCCATAATTTCCTCCAACATCATAATTTGAGTAAAATATAACGTAACATAGTTAGTGTAATATAACTAACTATGTTTTGATATTATACTTGTTTGTTAAAATAAAATCAAGATAAAAGCAAAAAAATAATGAATTTGAAATTTTTTTAGGTTTATTTAGCATTCTTACTTGAAAATTATAAGTTTGTTAATTATAATATTAACAAACTATATTAGTTAGTTATAACTACTTTAAGTTAGCTAAGCTAATTATTTTTCTAAGATATATCAATTATTTAATTTGGGAGGAATTATCAACTATGAAAAAGAATCTTATTAAAAAAATAGTTTCAATAGGAACAGTTATGTCTGTAATGGTAGGTTGTGCAATGTATACAGATGCAGCATTCGCTGAAGATGCAGCAACATCAACACCACAGCCTGCAACAGAGCAGCCGCAAACTCAACCTGCAGAGGATAAATTTTTAGAGGATGGCGAATATGCTGTGCCAGTAACACTAATAAAAACAACAAATAAAAATGATAAATCTATGGCAGCAGATTCTGTTCTTTCCCCTGTAAAGGTAGTTTCAGAAGGAGGAATAGTGAAGGCTACACTAACATTTAAGCCAATTGATAAGCCTCCTTTTAAGGGATACCTGGGAGCTCTACAGTATTTCAAGACAGGATTTCAGGTAAGCGATAGAGGTAATGTGACTGGAGAACTGATTCCAGCAGTTGTTGAAAAGTATCATACAAATGCAGATGGAACTAGAGTTAGTGATGCCTATGGTACAGACTATCCAGAAATAGTTACTATAGAAGTTGCAAAAGAAGCATTCAAAGATGGATATATGCCTGTAACTGTTAATATTCCTGTAATGGAAAAGATAGCAGGACCAGGAGGCGGAACTCAAAAAGTATATGTTAAATTTGATTGGGCTATGGCTAAAAAGGTTGAACCAGGTTCACAAGAGGAGCCAACTAACGATGCTGATAATAACAGTAAGCTTGAAAATCCAATGGATAACCAGATGAATAACAATATGAATAATATGGATAATGCTAACAGTATGGATTCTTCTGTGAAGGATGTGAAAAAAATGGACATGATGAAGAAAGATACTCCTAAGACAGCTGATGAAACTAGTCTTCTAGGCATGATAGGAACTATGACAGTTGCAGGTGGAGCAGCATTGGCTTTAAGAAAGAAGGCTAAATAAGTTTCAAAAGTAATTTATTTTAGATAGTATTTTCAATGTATGGTTATAAGTATGATATTTGGTAAAAGGGATGAATAAAGAAAATAAAATTTTAACTTCCCCTCTTAAAATGATAATAATTGCTGCCGTAATTTCTATTGCGGTAGCAATTGCTAATATAGGGGTATTTGCCATATCTGATGGAGCATACACAACCGGTGCAAGTGCAAGTTATGCACATCCACATACAGGCAAGATAATAGATGCAGGAAACAATCCTTCTCTTGGAGATGGAATGGTTAAAGGTATAGTTGAAAAAACAGCCTTAGTAGAGAGAGTTGGTGGAAGAACATATGTTACTGTAGGCATTGGATTATCCTCTGCAGTCAGCGACTTTAAAGTTTATACTGAAAGAGGTGGTAGCTATACTGCAAGAGCCGTTACAAAAACAGGAAGTTTTGGAAAAGATGGGGATACAGTTACCCAGTATAGATTTGAAGTTTCGAGTCTTGACGATATTATAGCTCCGGAGATGTATGTTGGGCCTATGGGAAGAAACGTTAAGTATTTCATAAAAATTAACTCATCTGGATTGAGCCCAGGGACAGGGGCATACAATGCTTTGCTTGCTCAAAAAACATCTTCAGCACAGTCAAGTTCGCCAAGTGATAGTGGATCATCAACATCCGGACAGTCTTCTAGCAAGGACACAACATCAAAAGACTCAAAGGATACTGAGATAGATGACAAAGAATCTACTACAGATGATGAAACGACTGAAGAAAGTGAAGATAAAGAGAAAGAAAAAGATTCAAAAAAATCTAAGGAATCAAAAAAATCAGGGATTAGATTATGGTTGGTGATAGGTCTATCTACTGTAATTATAGCCGGTATAGCAGCATATATCTTTATTAGGAGAAGAAAATAGTATGGCTAAGTTAAATAAAAAAGTGTTATTGAGCTTTTTACTATTCATATGCATTGGTGTTTTTCTATCTTCTTGTTCTGATAAGTCAGAGAGTAAGCCAAGCAAATACAAGAAAATAGTAGTTACGTCTGTATCAAGCAGTGAGCTTTTAGACAAGTTAGATGTAGATGATGTAATAGGGGTTCCCGAAAGTTCAACATATAGTCTTCCAGACAGATACAAGGATAAAGAAGTTATAGGAGGACCAATGTCTCCTGATATGGAAAAAATAGCTAGTTTAAAGCCCGACTTAATCATATCACCGAAATCACTTGAAAGTTCTCTTAAGGAAAAATATGATAATCTGGGAATAGATTATAGGTTTATTAATTTGTCAACTGTAGATGGAATGTATGATAGCATTGATGAATTAGGTGTTCTTTTAGATCGAGAAGAAGAAGCTAAGAAGCTTAGAAGTGATTATGAGAGTAAGCTTGAATCTATAAATAAGAAGATAGGAAATAAAGAGAAGCCAAAGGTACTTGTTCTCATGGGGGTTCCAGGATCATACCTTGTCGCTACAGAAAGTAGTTACGTGGGAGATTTAGTGAGACTGGCAGGTGGAGAGAATGTTTATGGAGATGGCAACGGTGTTGACTTTCTTAACATAAATACTGAAGATATGGTGCAAAAAAAAGCAGATATTATTTTAAGAGCAGCACATGGAGCACCAGAACAGGTTAATGCTATGTTTAAAAGAGAATTTGCAGAGAATGATATTTGGAAGCATTTTGATGCAGTAAAAAATAACAAAGTTTATGACTTGAATATAAAGAAGTTTGGAATGAGTGCGACTTTAAGTTATACAGAAGCCCTAGATGAGCTGGAAGGCTTATTGTTTGAAAAGTAAAGTGCTGAATGCAAACTTTATACAACTGAAATGAAGGATAGAAAATGAAATATAATAAGAAGAGAAGAATAATAGGCTTCTTTGTAACCATTGTAGCACTAGTATTCTTAATACTTTTCGCAATTAGAACTGGAAGTTTAGATATAGGTATAATAGATCTTTTAAAAGCTTTGTTTATAGAAGCTGATGAAAAGGTTGGAATTGTTGTGGATTTAAGGCTTCCTAGAATTATAATTTCGGTAGTAGGAGGCTTTGCTATAGGAGTATCTGGAACTTTGTTTCAGTCTGTTATGAAAAATCCCCTAGCAGACCCTGGACTTTTAGGTGTAAGCTCTGGAGCATCGTTAACTTTCATTCTTATGATCTGGTTGTTTCCGGGCTTATTCTTTATAGCTCCATTAATGGCATTCATTGGAGGGTTAGCCGCATGTTTTTTAGTATACAGTCTTGCTTGGAAAGGCGGGCTGGATGCAATGAGAATAATTCTTGTAGGGATAGCTGTAAATGCAGTATTTCTAGCGCTTATAGAAACAGCCCAGAAAGTATCTGCAGGTGGGAGAGTTATTGAAAATGTGGTAACTGGAAATCTTAGTTTCAAAAATTGGAATCATGTTACAACTCTTGTCATCTATGCTACCGTATTCATTATAATAGCATTTTTACTATCATCAAGGTGCGATATTATAGCTATGGATGATAGAACCATAGCATCTTTAGGTATGAATGTTAATGTTTTGAAAATACAAATTTCTGTAGTAGCTGTGTTTTTAGCTGCTATCTCTACAGTGATTTTAGGTACAGTTAGTTTTTTAGGCTTGTTAGCTCCTTGGATTGGTAGACTTGTAGTTGGAAGTGAACATAAATATCTCATTCCATATTCAATGCTAGCGGGAGGTTTTATACTTCTCTTAGCAGATACTGTGGGAAGAACAGTTGCTTACCCAGCAGAAATAAGTGTAGGAGTTATTATGGCTGTTGTTGGCGGACCCTTCTTTATAGCGCTACTAAAGAGAACAGGAGGTAAGTATGCAAAATAACCGAACTTCCTTTCAGATAAAGAGCTTGATATTTTCAGTAGAAAGTACAAATATTATAAGAGATATATCGGTAGATATAGAAGAAGGTAAGATTACAAGTATTATTGGGCCTAATGGATCAGGCAAGTCTACTTTGTTACAGCTTCTTACAAAGAATTACAAAAGAACTTCGGGAGATATTCTTATTAAAGGTAACAGTATAGATAAGATTAAAGGTAAAGAATTTGCTAGAGAAGTTGCTATAGTTAACCAAGATAATACACCTCCACTAGATACAACAGTTAGAAAACTTGTAAGTTACGGAAGGATACCGTACAAGAAGATTTCTCTTACTACAATGGATGAAGAAGATGAGAAAGTAGTTGACTGGGCGCTTGAAATAACAGGCCTTACAGAACTAGCAGGTAAAGATGTTAGTAGCTTGTCAGGGGGACAAAGACAGAGGGCGTGGATAGCTATGTCTCTAGCGCAAAAAACGGGAATACTATTTCTTGATGAGCCAACTACATACCTTGATATAAAATATCAAATGGATATTTTAAATATAGTTAAAGAGCTTAATGAAATACATAATATAACGATTGTGATGGTTCTTCATGATATCAATCAGGCTATTAAGTATAGTCACAATATAATAGCCATGAAAGATGGTAAAATTCACTCTGTGGGAAATGCTAAAAGCATGATAACTCCTGACTTGGTGGAAGACATTTACCAGGTGAAAGTGGATACCTTCGAGATTGATGGGATAAAATACATAGTGTCTTTCTAATGTTTAGACTTCAAGTAAATAACATTTACTTCCATTAAAATAATTGTAAAATAACAAAACAAAAACAACGCCATGGCGTTGTTTTTGTTTTATACAGTAATTAATATTTTCTTGTAATAGATGTAAACGTTTTAATTACGGATCCTACAACTAGCAGCGCAAGGGCTATAGAGCCTGCGATAAAAAATGTTGAACTAGCATAATCCGCAGCTAAATCGTAATCTGTATTTATAAGAGCTCGCATAGTGTAATACATACCTGCTCCAGGAACTAGCGGTAAGATTCCAGGAATAGTATAGACTGTTGCAGCTTCCTTAAATTTCCTTGAAGATATTTCACTTAAAAGGGCAACTACGCATGCTCCGCAAAAGGCTGCCATAGCTTTTGAAGATCCTGTTGTAACAAAGTACTGATATGTACACCAGCCAAGACCGCCTATAATAGCGGCTGTTACAATACTTCTTCTAGGTATATTTATTAAAAGGCAAAACCCTAAGCATGAAAGAAAGCCCACAATTAATGTAATAATCCAAAACATTAGAAAATCCCTCCTAAAGCTAGCCAGATTTTCAAGATAAAACCAGCTCCCAGAGCAAGCGCTACAGATATGGCAAAAGCCTCTGTCATTCTAGCTACACCTGATAACATGTCACCTGTTAAAAAATCTCTAAGAGCATTTGTTATGGCTGCCCCTGGAACAAAGAGCATAAGTACTCCGATGACAATAAAATCTGTTCCATCTGCCACGCCAACGGTTGTGGCTATAAGAGCTAAAAAAGTTGCAACTGCACAGCTCATAAAGTCTATTATAAAGTAGCTTATTTTGTATTTTGATAAAAATGTAGAAAATAAGTAAGCGATACTTCCAATGAAAGCTCCTGCTATGGCATCTTTAGCGCTACCACCAAATAATAAGCAAAATAGAGAGCTTGCGAGACTAGCACCGAATATTCTTAGAAAGATATGGTAAGTGCCCTCGTTTTCGATTTCTTTTAACCTGTTTATAGCAGACTCAACATCTAACTCGCCATTTACAAACTGTCTGGATAGAGCATTTATTGATGAAATTTTATGCAAATCTGTAGATCGAGCAGGAATTGATTTAATGTAGGTTTTAATATCTCCGTCCTCACCTCCAGAACCAATGGAAGCAAATATTCCTGTAGGCGTTGCAAAAACTTCTACATGAGGTATTTCACAAGCACGACAAATCATGGTGATAATATCCTCTACTCTGTATATCTCACCACCGCTTTTCATCATTATTTCACCTGCCTTTATGGCAAGTATAAACCCTCTGTGCTGTCTTTGTGTAATCATACTTAGAGTATATCATAAGGAAGAGGTGATAAAAAGGATTTTTATTGGCAAATTGGGCAAGCTGTTATATACTATTTAATGGAACATTTAAATGGAGATGAGATATGAGAATAAATAAATATATAGCCCATAGTGGTGTAGCTAGTAGGAGGAAGGCGGATGAGCTTGTAGCTAGTGGCAATGTTAAAGTTAACGGCGTTGTTATTAGAGAAGCTGGATTTCAAGTCTCTGAGGGCGATAGGGTAGAAATAAATGGTAAACATATAGAGTCTAGTGAGAAAAAGGTATATATTCTTCTGAATAAGCCGGTTGGGTATGTAACCACGATGAATGATGATAAAGGAAGATATACGGCGGCAGATTTAGTTACAGATATAACAGAGAGAATATTTCCTGTTGGTAGACTGGACTATAATACTTCAGGACTTCTAATTATGACAAATGACGGAGAAGTTGCATATAGAATTACTCACCCTAAACATCAGGTTACTAAAACTTATAGGGCTGAAGTTTCTGGATACCTTTCAAATACAAGGCTAGCTAAACTTAGAAACGGTGTTGATATAGGTGGTTTTGTGACATCAAAAGCTAAAGTTGAAGTTATTAAACAGTTGAAAAATACAGCTATAGTAGAAATTGAGATACATGAAGGCAAGAATAGACAAGTTAGGAAAATGTTCAAAGCAGTAGGCTGTACTGTTGTTAGGCTTCAAAGAATATCAATAGGGGAGCTGCGATTAGGAAGAATGTTAGAGGGACATTATAGAAAGCTAACGCCTAAAGAAGTAGAGATGATAAAGACTTGGTAAAGATTTTTTAGGATATAACTTTAGAAAGATGGTGTTCTATGAATAAGTGGAAAAAGTTTTTTTATGGAATTATGAGCATGGCAGGGCTAGCATTATTTTTTATTAGCATGATGCCCGTTTTTGTTGGAGTGATAAATGTAGGGGTTATTATTCCTGCTTTAGTGGGAATCGCTATATCCTTATACAGCTTGTTATCCCTTAAGTATCCAATGGAGAATATTCCTTGGAAGAGAGAGCAGACAAAAGAGTATTTAGATAAGCTTAATAAAGCTATCGATAAAGAAAACCAAGAGCCTGTAAAGTTTAGAAAAACTCTTATTATGGGAGCTAAAAATAAAAATCTGGACTCTTATGAAAGCGGCATTGAAAATTATGTTCCGGGGATGTTAATGAGTAGAGAAAAGAGAGTTATAATAGATAGAGTTGTTTGGATTCTTGTGGTTTTTGGAGTTGTTGTTACTGTAGCAATCAGTGGCATTATGATAAATGGGTACGAGAAGTATGATGACTACTATAGAGGGCAGACTGTTTTAGTTTTGGGAGCAAAAGTTAACGGTAATGAACCTAGCAGAACTCTAAAGGATAGGCTTGAAAAGGCTTGCGAAATTTTAGAAGAAAATCCGGAAGCTAAATGCATTGTTGCAGGTGGCAAAGGAAGTGATGAAATTGTTGCTGAAGCTAAAGCTATGAAAAGATATTTAGTTGATAAAGGAATTGAGGAAGATCGTATTTTTGAGGAAGACAAGTCTGTCAATACTGAAGAGAACATAGCTTTTTCTTTAGAGCTTGCTCAGCGAGAAAGCTTAAACCAAGAGTTTATAATAGTTACTCAGGGTTATCATTTATATCGAGCAAATAGATATGCTAGGGACATAGGCATAGAGAGTTATGGAGCTAAGGCTGAGACTCAGGCTGGCGTTGCTCCTGCATATTGGATGCGAGAGGTTTTAGCTGTGCTATTGCTTTTAGCTAATGGATAAAAAAGTTGTAATTTAGGTTTATAAAAAGGTTTTATTTTATATTATTTAAAGTTTAATGAGGAGGTTTGATTTGAAAGAAGAAAAGAAGATAATTCAAGTAGAAGAAAAGGTACCTTTGCTAAAAGCTATTCCGCTTAGCATACAGCATACTTTTGCTATGTTCAGTGCATCAGTACTAGTTCCATGGTTATTTGGAATTAATCCTGCTATCGTACTTTTGATGAATGGTATAGGTACATTGATTTTCATTTTTATGACTAAGGGAAAGGCACCTGCATATTTAGGATCAAGTTTTGCTTTCCTTTCTCCAACGTTCTTGATATTAGCTAATCCGGAGATGGGATATCAATATGCTCTAGGTGGCTTTGTCGTAACAGGATTTATATTTATTTTGGTAGCAATTTTAATAAAATTTGTTGGAACTGGATGGATAAACAAGGTTCTGCCTCCGGCGGCAATGGGACCTGTAGTTGCTTTAATAGGTCTTGAACTTGCTGGAACAGCAGCTAACAATGGAGGTCTTTTGCTTAATGAAAATTATACTGAAATAAATCCTAAGTTCGTAATTGTATTTATTGCTACTTTAGCTGTGGCAGTTTTTGGTCAAGTACTATTTAGAGGATTTGCAGCAGCAATAGCTATTCTTATTGCTATTGTTTCAGGATACATACTTGCTCTTGCTTTAGGGCTTGTTGACTTTGCTCAAGTTTCACATGCTAGCTGGCTTGCGGTTCCTAACTTTATGGCTCCAAAGTTCAGTTTAGAAGCGATTCTTATAGTAATACCGGCTTCTCTAGTTGTAATTTCTGAGCATATTGGACATCAGGTTGTTACAAGTGAAATTGTAGGTAGAGACCTTTTAAAAGACCCGGGACTTCATAGATCTTTAGGTGCAGATGGTATTTCTACTGCACTATCCGGTTGCTTTGGATCAGTTCCTACGACTACATACGGTGAAAATATTGGAGTAATGGCTATAACGAAGGTTTACAGTGTTTGGATTATTGGCGGTGCAGCAATATGCTCAATCCTTTTAGCTTGGGTAGGTAAGGCATCAGCGCTTATTCAAACTATTCCGGCTCCGGTTATGGGTGGAATAAGTTTTCTGTTATACGGTATGATAGCAGCTTCAGGTTTAAGACTTCTTGTAGATGAGAAAGTCGATTATAGTAAGCCGAGAAACCTTGCACTTACAGCTGTTGTATTTGTTGTCGGCCTTTCTGGAGCGTATATTCAGATAGGAACAGTAAAGCTTACAGGTATGGCTCTAGCTACAGTAATAGGTTTAATTCTAGGAGGAATATTTACAATTATTGATAAGTTAGGTCTTGCAAACGATAATGAATAGAAAATAAAATATAATAAATCAAAGAGCTGAAATAAAATTCGGCTCTTTTTAATTTTTTTGACAAAAAGAGGGTATGAATGATTAGTATAATAAAAGGGCATAAACCTTTATTTTTAAAGAGTTTTAATGTATAATATAAGGGTTAAGGAGGACTATGAAATTGGGAGAATATACAGGCTCGATTGTCATTATAATAGGACTAGTAATTTTATCCGGATATTTTTCTGCAACAGAGACGGCATTTACGTCTCTAAACAAGATTAAGATTAAGTCGTTAGCTAATGATGGCAACAGAAAAGCTAAGAGAGTTTTAGAGCTTTCAGATAGTTATGATAAGCTACTTACAACAATACTGATTGGAAATAATATAGTTAACATTGGAATGACAGCTGTATCAACAGTTTTATTTATAAAAATATATGGTGATTATGGTGCTAGTATTGCAACGATCGTAATTACTGTAATTGTTCTTATATTTGGTGAAATTTCACCTAAAGGTTTAGCTAAGGAAGCTCCAGAGAGATTTGCTATGTTCTCAAGCGGAATTATTAAGATTTGCATGATAGTTTTAACTCCTGTGAACTATGTTTTTTCAAAATGGCAAAGTTTTATAACAAAAATATTTGGTATAGCTGGAGATAGCACAATAACTGGTCAGGAAATAAAGGAGTTTGTATCGGAAGCTCAAGATATTGGTGGAATAGAAGCTGAGCAAGGTGAGCTGATACAAAATGCAATAGAATTTAATGAATTGACAGCTGAGGAAGTTATGACTCCCCACGTTGATATTTCTGCCATAGATATTGAAACTACAAAAGAAGAGATTGCTGAGATATTTAAAAAGACAGGCTTCTCAAGATTGCCAGTCTATGAGGATGATATAGATAAAATTATAGGCGTTTTAAATCAGAAAGACTTTCACAATGATATTGTAGGCACAAATAAGAATATTTCTGATTTTGTAAAGCCGGTTGCTTTTGTTGCAGGAACTATGAAGATTGCAACACTTTTAAAAAAGCTGCAAAGTATCAATGCTCATATGGCAATCGTAGTAAATGAGTACGGTGGGACGGAAGGCCTAGTTACTATGGAAGACATTATAGAGGAACTTGTTGGTGAAATTTTTGATGAACATGATGCCATTATGTCTCAAGAAGTGACTCTTTTACAAAATGGAAGCTATAGGGTTATGGCAAATGCTAACGTAGCGAAAGTTTTTGATTTCTTTGAGATTGATTACGATCCGGATGTAAATACTATAAATGGATGGGTCGTTTTAGAACTTGATAAATTACCATCGAAAGGAGATTCTTTTGAAAGGGATTATGGAGATAAACATGTCAAAGTGAAGGTTACTAAGGCTACAGCTAGAAGAGCGTTAGAGGTTAATGTGCAGATTAATACACTCAATGTAGAAGATGAGTCATAAATGAATGATTTTAGAGAAGATCAAGATAATAGAGTTAAAATGACTTTCATATAAATTGCAAAACTTGCAGGAAGGAATACGAAACAATGGGTATTATGGAGAAAATCTTTGGAGATTTAAATGCCAAAGAGATTAAGAAAATTGAAAAAATCGTTGATAAAGTAGAAGCTTACGATGAGGCTATGCAAGCTTTAAGTGATGTTGAGCTTCGCGCTAAGACAGATGAATTCAGAGGAAGATTGCAGGAAGGCGAGACTTTAGATGATATACTTCCGGAAGCTTTTGCCGTATGTAGAGAGGCTGCTTTCAGAACCCTTGGCATGAAGCACTTTAGAGTGCAGCTTATCGGTGGTGTGGCTTTACATCAGGGAAGAATCGCTGAAATGAAAACAGGTGAAGGTAAAACTTTAGTTGCTAGTCTGCCAGCATATTTAAATGCCCTTGAAGGAAAGGGAGTTCATGTTGTAACAGTAAATGATTACCTTGCAAAAAGAGACTGTGAAACTATTGGAAAATGTTACATGTTTTTAGGTTTGTCAGTAGGCTGTGTAATTCATGGAATAAGCGACGCTGAAAGAAAAGCAGCTTATAGAGCAGATATTACATACGGAACAAATAATGAGTATGGTTTTGATTACCTTCGAGATAATATGGTCAACTATAGAGAAGACATGACTCAAAGAGAGTTAAACTTTGCTATAGTGGACGAAGTTGACTCTATCTTGATTGATGAAGCTAGAACACCTCTTATCATATCAGGTAGAGGAGATGAGTCTTCTGAACTTTATAAAGAAGCTGATAGATTCATTAGAACTTTGAACGAAGAACAAGATTATAATTTTGAAGAAAAAGACAAGCAGGTTATGCTTACAGAAGATGGTATAGCTAAGTGCGAAGCTTACTTTGACATTGAAAACATGGCTGATCCTGATAATATGGCAATCAACCATCACGTTATGCAGTCTTTGAAAGCCCATGTCATTATGAAGAAGAATATCGACTATATTGTTAAGGATGAAGAAGTTGTGATAGTTGATGAATTTACAGGCCGTCTTATGTTTGGAAGAAGATATAGCGATGGTCTGCATCAGGCAATAGAATGTAAGGAAGGCTTAAAAGTTAAGGCAGAATCCAAAACTCTTGCTACTATAACTCTTCAGAATTACTTTAGAATGTACAATAAGCTTTCAGGCATGACAGGTACAGCCAAGACGGAAGAAGATGAGTTTAGAGATATATATAACATGGATGTTGTTGTTATTCCAACAAATAAGCCGGTTATAAGAAAAGATGGACAGGACGCTGTTTTTGCAACTCAGAAAGGCAAATACAAGGCTATAGCAGAGGCAGTTATAAGAGCTCACGAAAAAGGTCAGCCTGTTCTTGTCGGTACTATCTCCATTGAAAGTTCTGAGCTGATAGCAGATATGCTCAGAAAAAGAGGGGTTAGAAACCTAAATGTGTTAAACGCAAAGAATCATGAGAAGGAAGCTGAAATCGTTGCTGAAGCAGGAAGAGAAGGCGCTGTAACTATTGCTACAAACATGGCAGGTAGAGGTACGGATATTATACTTGGAGGTAATCCTGAGTTTGAGGCAAAAAGAGAGCTTTTAAAGTTAGGCTACCCTCTTGATGTTGTGAATTTCGCAGCTTCTCTTGTTCCTACGGACGAAGAAGAACTTCTGAAAGCAAGAGAAGAATATAAGAAAACTTTTGCTCATTTCCAAAGAGAAAGAGCTCTTGAACAAGAAAGAGTTATAGCAGCTGGTGGTCTTTTTATCATAGGTACTGAAAGACATGAGTCAAGAAGAATTGATAACCAGTTAAGAGGTCGTGCAGGAAGACAGGGAGACCCAGGTGAAACAGTATTTTGTATAGCTATGGAAGATGAACTTTTAAGACTTTTTGGTGGTGAAAGAATGATGGGCATCGTCAAGAAGATGGGCATTGAAGAGGATGAAGCAATCGAGTCAAAAATGATTACAAGATCTATAGAAAATGCTCAGAAGAAAGTTGAAGGAAAGAACTTTGGCATAAGAAAATACGTTCTTCAGTATGACAATGTTATGAATAAACAGAGAGAAATCATATATGGAGAAAGAAAGAGGGTTCTATTTGGAGAGAACCTTGAAGAATATATTTCAAATATGACGGCTGAGCTTATAGAAAACATAGTTATGCCTTTCACTGTAGACAGTAAATTTGCAGAAGAATGGGATCTAGAACATATGGAAAGAAATCTAAAGACTATTTCCAATGAGTTTTCTATGCCTCAATTTTCACAAGATGATATGCTTGACCTGAGTTATGACTCCCTTGTAGAGCTTATAAAGACTAAGTTTAACGAAATTTATAAGGAAAGAGAAGCCCTTATTGGAAGCGATAGAATGAGAGAGCTTGAAAGAGTTATTCTTCTAAGAGTTGTCGATGGAAAATGGATGGATCATATCGATGCTATGGATCAACTAAAGAGCGGAATAGGTCTTAGAGGCATAGGGCAACAGGATCCTGCTGCAGCTTACGCAAGAGAAGGTTTTGATATGTTCGAGGAAATGATTTCATCTATCAAGGAAGACACTGTTAGATATTGTTACAATGTTACTGTTGAAACTAATGCAGAAAGAAAAGAAGTGGCTGTAGAAATGCAGGAAAAGAAAGAAGATGTATCTGAAGTCGAACGTGAAATGCTTGGCGGTGGTTATGAAGATGAAGAAATATATACAAATCAGCCACAGGAAAAGCAGAAACCTTTTGTAAATGAAGAAGAAAAGGTTGGACGAAACGATCCTTGCCCATGCGGAAGCGGAAGGAAATATAAGCATTGCCACGGTAAAGACAAATAAGGAGAGACTATATGCTGTTTGATGAAATAAAGTCGAAATTATCTAACTTTCATAAAGGTATAAAAGAACTTGGAGAGTCTCTTTGACCCAGCTAGCCTAGATTTAAAAATAGAGGAGCTGAATAGAGAAACTTTCAGTGAGAACTTTTGGGAAGATACAAAAAAGGCTCAAGATATCTTAAAACAAAAGAAGTTTTTGGAGGATAAGGTAGCTGAATATAGAAAGCTTGAAGAAAGCCTGGATGAAATTATTATTTCAATAGAGCTTTTAGAAGAGGTGGAAGACGAAGCCCTGCTTGATGAATTAGAGGGAAGTGTATCGCTTTTTGAAGAAAATCTTGAGAATATGAAGCTAGATACTTTGTTAAATGGAGATTATGATAGCAACAATGCTATTTTATCTATTCAGGCAGGCTCAGGTGGAACAGATGCACAGGATTGGGCGCAGATGCTACTTAGAATGTATCAGAGATACAGCGAGAAAAAAGGCTACAAAACAAAGCTTCTTTCTCTAAATGATGATACTGAGGCAGGTATCAAATCAGCTACAATTTATGTTGAGGGTATTAACGCTTATGGGTATTTGAAAAATGAAAAGGGTGTCCATAGAGTTGTAAGAATATCACCTTTTGATTCATCTGGAAGAAGGCATACATCCTTTTCTTCTGTAGATGTTATGCCTGAGATAGAACTAGATACAGAAGTTGAAATAGATCAGGAAGATTTAAGAATTGATACGTTCAGATCTAGTGGGGCAGGAGGTCAGCATGTTAATACAACAGATTCTGCTGTGAGAATTACCCACATGCCAACTAATATTGTTGTATCATGCCAAAATGAGAGATCTCAGCATCAAAATAGAGAGATGGCAATGAAAATGCTGGTTTCGAAGCTTGTTGAGCTTAAAGAGCAAGAACATAAGGATAATATAAAAAATCTTCAAGGTGACTACTCTCAGATAACATGGGGAAGTCAGATAAGATCATATGTTTTTCACCCTTACACTATGGTTAAGGACCATAGAACAGGCGGAGAGGTTGGGAATGTAGAGAAAGTCTTAGATGGAGATATTGAATTTTTTATAAATGAAAAGTTAAAGCAAAGGGATTAGGAATGACTATAATAGAGAGATTAGCATCAGAGTTTAATATAAGAAAAGGTCAAGTAGAGGCTACATTAGGGTTGATAGATGAAGGAAATACCATACCGTTTATAGCAAGGTATAGAAAAGAGGCTACAGGCGGTCTAGATGATGAAGTGTTAAGAGAGTTATTTCAGCGATTAACCTATTTACGAAATCTTGAAGAGAGAAAAGAAGAGGTCATTAGGCTTATAGATGAGCAGGAAAAATTAACTGATGAATTAAAAACAGAGATTTTAAATGCAGAGACTCTTCAAAAAGTAGAAGACCTATATAAGCCATTTAAGCAAAAGAAACAGACTAGAGCCACTAAGGCAAAGGAAAAAGGATTAGAACCTTTAGCTTTAGATATATATAATGCTAGTTTGAATACATCTGTCATTGATGCTGCTAAAGCCTTTATCAACGAAGAAAAAGAAGTTTTGACAGAAGAAGACGCTTTGGCTGGAGCTAGAGATATAATTGCCGAAATTTTATCTGATGATGCTAAAATTTCAGAATCTATGAGAGAGTTATTTTGGGATAAAGCTAAGCTTGTAACTGAAGGTGTCAATAAAGAAGAAAAAACTGCTTACGACATGTACTATGAGTACGATGAGGCTATTAAGACTATCCCAAACCATAGAGTTTTAGCAATAAATAGAGGTGAAAAAGAAAAAGCTTTAAAAGTTAAGCTTGTGATAGAGCCTCAATATGCTGAAGACACTATTTTGTCCATTATAAATAAGGATGAGAATAAAGAAGGATATGAAGAAATATTAACAGCTCTTAGAGATAGCTACAAAAGACTTATCTTTCCAACAGTAGAAAGAGAAATAAGAAATAAACTAACAGATAGAGCAGAAGAGGAGGCTGTAAAAGTATTTGCTAAAAATACAGAGAAGCTTCTTATGAGCCCTGGAGTTAAGAATGCTCGAATAATAGCTATGGACCCTGGCTACAGAACAGGTGTTAAGGTGGCAGTCATAAATGAGACTGGAAAACTTCTGGCTTATACGACAGTTTATCCTACAAAGCCAAAAGAGGATATTGCAGGTACAGAAAAGGTTTTAGATAAGCTGATTGAAAAATTTAATATAAACACTATAGTTATAGGAAATGGTACTGCAAGTAGAGAGACAGAGGAAGTAGTTGCCAACTATTTGAAAAAAGCAAATAAAGATGTTAAATATACTATTGTAAATGAAGCCGGAGCATCTGTTTACTCAGCCTCTAAACTTGCTTCAGAAGAATATCCAGATTTAGATGTGGCTACTAGAGGAGCGATGTCTTTAGGAAGAAGGTTGCAAGACCCTCTGGCAGAGCTTGTAAAGATTCCGACAAAGAGTATTGGAGTTGGTCAGTATCAGCACGATATAAACCAGAAAAATTTAGAGGAAGCTTTAGATGATGTTGTAGAAAGAGCAGTAAATACGGTGGGTGTTAACCTTAATACTGCATCTCCATCATTGCTAGTTCATATTTCTGGAGTCAACAGCTCAATCGCTAAGAATATAGTTGCATATAGAGAAGAAAATGGCAGCTTCTCAGATAGAAGTCAGCTAAAGAAGGTTCCTAAATTAGGACCTAAAGCCTTTGAACAGTGTGCAGGATTTTTGAGAATAGAAGAAGGAAATAACCCTCTCGATGCAACTTCTGTTCACCCTGAAAGTTATAGTGCGGCTAAAGATATTTTAGCCACTTTAGATATTGATATAAAAAAGCTTAAAGAGCTTGGAGGAGAAGAGCTTACTGATAAAATTATTGAGAAGTTTGGAGTTAAAAATCAAGAGCGCTTAGGAAAAACAACTAAGAGCCTTGCAGATCTTAAAAAATTAGCTCCTAAGAAAGAAAATAAAGCAAAAGCTCTGGAAGATGCTATTGATAATATGGCAAAGCAGATGGATATCGGTACTTTTACTTTGAGAGATATTATCGGTGAGATTAGAAAGAAGGGAAAAGACCATATAGAAGAGGCACCAGATGTTGTTTTTAGAAAAGACGTAACAGCTATTGAGGATTTAGAAATAGGTATGATTCTTGATGGAACAATAAGAAATGTGGTTGATTTCGGCGTATTTGTTGATATAGGAATAAAAAATGACGGTCTTGTTCATATTTCAGAAATGAGCAATAAATTTATAAAGCACCCTATGGATATCGTTAGCGTAGGTGACAACGTTAAAGTGCAGATAATAAATATTGATCATGGAAGAGGAAAAGTTGGTCTTACTATGAAAGTGAAGGAAAAGAAATGATAAAAGCGATACTGTGGGACTTTGATGGAACCATGGCTGATACTAAGAGTGTGATTGTTAACTCTTGGAAATATATTTATAAGGAAATTAAAGGTATAGATATTACAGAGGAGGAGCTGGAAGATAGTTTTGGGGAGCCTCTTGTAACTTCTTTAGAAAAGAGATTTCCGGAGATGGATATAGATGAAGCTTTAGATGTGTATAGAAGATATCAGAGAGAGCATATGGAGAAAGAATTCACTCTTTTTCCTAATGTTTTAAAGCTTTTGAAATTTATAGAATCTGAGGGAATAAAATTAGGTGTTGTAACGTCAAGAGGTTCAAACTCTACTTCACAAGGCTTAGATGAGAACGGAATAAAGGAAATGTTTTCTGTAATAATAACTGCAGATGCAGTAGATGAACACAAACCTAGTCCGAAGCCTATAGAAAAAGCTTTGGAGTTGTTAGATGTTAAGCCTTCTGAAGCTATTATGATAGGAGATACTTTGTTCGATCTGATGGCATCAAAAGCTGCAGGTGTTAAAAGTGGTCTTGTAGCATGGAGTGAAGTTGATTTGAATGAACTTGATAACATATATAAACCGGACTTTATCATAGATGATGTAGAAGGGCTAAAGGCTATTTTGATAGCGGGATAGGTTTTCTGAGAGGATTTTTATGGCTAAGATTTTTTATAGAAGAGAAGATGTAGATTACACAAAGTTTCTATTTGATAATCTATCTGAAAATTCAATAATTATTGCACCAGAGCAGTTCAGCTTTCATGTAGAGAGAGAATCATTTAAATACATGGGCAGAGATGCTGTTTTGGGTGCAGATATTATCGGCTTTTCAAGGTTTGGAGAGCAAATTCTTAAAAAGTCTGGTAAAAAAGCTGTAAAGATCACATCTGAAGGAAAGAATATGCTTCTTACAAAGATAGCTATTGAAAAGAAAGATGAGCTTTCTATTTTAGGTGATATGGCACTTAAAAGAGATTTTGGGGATTTGATGCAAGATGTCATTAGAGATTTGAAGCAGAGCAACCTTTCACCTCAGGATTTTGAAGCTTTTTTATCAGAGATACCAAAAGAGTCTGTTTTAAGTAAGAAGCTTAGAGATATTTTGATAATATATGAGGCTTTCAATGAGGCTATGGAAGGAAACTTTGTAGATTCTCAGAGCTTTGTAGATCTTTACAACAGCTGTATTTTAGAGTCCAGCTTTTTGGAAAATAAAGATATTTGGATATATGGCTTTGATGCCTTTGATGAAAAGAGACTTGAAACTATTAGATTATTAAATAACAAAGTAAGAAGTCTAAATATCATATTGACCTATGAAAATACACCTTATGAGGATGAGCTTTTTCTATGTAATAAAGTGAGTTTTGATAGGTTAAAAAGTGCTTTATCTTCAGGAATAAATTCAATATCGGACAGTGATATTGTTGAAATTCCTGATGAATATAAGCTAGACAGGGATGAAAGTATCAATAAAATAGACGAAGCCTTATATAACTTGACCTGGAATAGCAGACGAGCAAAGTACATATATAAAATTGAGAAAAGAAGAAATATTTACAACTGGATAGATAGAAAACACAATAACAACAATATTTCTGAATCTTATACTTTAAGAAGATATAATGTGAAGTTTAGATCGCCAAGCGTAAAGGTTGTAAAGTGTGCAAACCCTTACAATCAAGCTGTAGCAGCCGCCAGCTTCGTTCAGCATCTTCTTAGAGATGAAGGTATGAGACTTAGGGATATAGGTATAATTTCAAATGGCATAGAGGAAGAGGCTTACATGTATAAAGAAGTCTTCTCAGACTTTGATATCCCTCTATTTATAGATGAAAAGAAAACTCTAGCTGGCAACCCTGTATTTATGTATGTGAAAGCTTTGATTAATGTTTTGCAAAGAGGGTTTAAAGGAAACAGCACTATCGACTATTTGAAATGGGCTGACCGAGAAAGTGAAGAAACAATAGAAGAATTTGAACTATATAGCAAGACGTTTTCTTTAAATCACAAATCATGGTTAAGCACTTATGATAAAGGCATCAACGAGTATGGAGAAGATAGTCTTAAAGCATTTAACGATATAAGAATATCTTTGTTAGAGCCAGTAAAAAAGCTTCTAGATAAATTGGAAAATACTGATACTGTTAAAGACAGACTGAGATATATTTATGAATTTCTATTAAATGACGGAGATATAAAAGAGAGAATAAAAGCCTTTTCTGATAGCGAAGACACAGAGATGGAAGATGCTCTAGAAGTGAAGCAACTCTGGGAAAAGCTAGTTGATTTAATGATTCAGATGATTGAGCTTTTAGGAAACTGTCAGATTGACTTAGAAAAAACTTTAGAAATTCTTTTATCTGGCATTTCATCTATACAGGTTGGTATTATTCCGCCTAACACAGATGCACTAATAGTTGGGGACAGCAGTAGAATCAAGAAGGGCATAACTAAAGCTACTTTGATTTTAGGAGCTAATGAAGGATTGATTCCAAAGGGGCAAGTAAACTCATCTCTGATTAATACTGAGGATGTGAAGGCTCTTGAAAAGGCCGGTATATTTGTAGGTAGAAGTATAGAGACTGCCTCATCCCAAAGTAATTTAGATATTTATAGAAATCTAGCATCAACAACAGATAAAATATATATTAGCTATTCGAGCACTGATGGTAGCGGAGAGCCTTTAGAGAAGTCAGAAATAGTAAGTAGGATTCAAGATATCTTTGTGGATATTGAAGATATTGATCCTATATCTAGTGAAGATATATGCAGCCTAATAGGTGGAAAACACATGGTAGAAAGTTTAATCCTGAGAGAAGAAGAAAAAGCCTTCTCAGAAAATAGACCAGTTTCTCCATGGGTAATGGAATTAAAAAATATTATAAAGAATCCTACTTTGATGAAAGCTATAGATGACATAGGAAAAGAGTATGGTTTTAATGATGTTGATATAGATATAATTAGAGCTCTTTATCTTAGAGATAGAGAAATGTTAAAACTGAGTCCATCCAGATTAGAAAAGTTTGGCAAATGTCCATTTGCTCATTTTATGACATATGGTTTAAGGCCTCGAATAATAAAAGATTATAACTTAGAAGGCTCTGATCTTGGAAGCATATATCATGACTGTATAAGACAATTCTCTGAGCAAATGTCTGCTAATAATATGGCAGGTTGGAAAAGCAATTTAACAGAAGAAGATATAGACTTGAAAGTGATTAGAATACTTGATGAAATATATGAGGATTATAGGGAAGGTCTGCTGCTAGGAGAGGGAGATAGAGAATATCGTAAGGAGCGAATTTTCAAAGTTTGTTGTGATTCCATTAAGGCTATATATGAGCAGATAAGTTCTAAAGAGGTTGAAGATATGCTCTTTGAAGCATCCTTTGGAAGAGGTAAGAAGATTCCGCAAATTTCTATAAAATCATCAGACGATGCTTTAGCTATGTCGCTAGAAGGACAAATTGATAGATTAGATATTTTGCCTGGTAAAATAAGCAGAGTTATAGACTATAAATCTGGGAATGATACTTTTAATTTATCAGAGAGCAAAAAGGGCATAAAATTACAGCTGTTTATATATCTTTTAGCTAGTGTCCAGATGAGAGTTGCATCGGAAGAGTTAAGACCAGGAGGAAGCTTTATTTTCTCTGTAAAGGATAATATGTCAAATGATAACAAAAAAGAATCATATAAACTTGATGGTTTTTGGCATAAAGATATAGAAGATTCTGTTGATAAAAAGTTTGCTATATACAGTAAAGAGCGATCTTTAGAAGAAGAAAACTTCAATAATCTTATGGATGAGATGAAGATGATTATCACAAATATATCTGAAGATATAGCTGATGGTAAAATAGATGCTCTTCCTAAGAAGATGGGTAATATGAGTAGCTGCACCTATTGTGATTTCAAAGGGATTTGTAAGTTCGATACTTCCATAAAAGGCTGCTTTTATGATAAGAACTAGTATTTAAATATATAGATAACTAGTTTTAATATGTAAATAGGCTAGGCTATGACGCCAAGAATGTAGAAAGAGAGGCTGATATGAATAAAGCTAAATACAAAGACAGTTTGTATCCTGTCAGACAAGTGAAAGATTTGCGAGAGCTTATTGATACCAGTGTAGAATTATATAAGGATAGACCGGCATTTAAAGTAAAAGATAAAATTGCTAAAAAGTTTATTCCTATAAGCTATGAGAAGATGGGAGAAGATATAAAGGCTCTTGGAACAAGTCTTATGAATCTTGGTTTATCCGGAAAAAAGGTTGCAGTAATTGGCGAAAATAGTTATTACTGGGCTATTGCATACTTTGCTGTTATAAACGGAGTAGGTACAATTGTTCCTATTGATAGAGAGCTTAAAAGTATTGAAATCGCAAATCTTTTAAAGAGAGCGAAGGTTTCTGCAGTAATTTATTCATCTAAGATGAATAGCGTTATGGACGAAATACTACAAATGGAAGATATGAAAGGTGTTATAACTTATCCAATATCTATG
>CAMCQA010000014.1 GCA_945876935.1 uncultured Clostridia bacterium
CTTGATAGGAAGAAAGCAAATTTTCAAGCATTTTGTTGTGTGAAGCTTGGTATATAGATTTATGAAAATTCATGTTTATTGTGAGCATCTTAGCTACATCCTTTTTCATGGTGTAGAACTCCATAAACTCAAATAATTCTTCTATTTGTTCTCTTTCTTCTTTTGTTGCACGCTCTATTGCCCAAGTAAGCGCTTGAGCTTCATATATTCTTCTTAGGGTAAATAGGTCCTCATAATCTTTTGATGAAAGTCCAATTACAAAGAAGCCTCTATTAGGAATGCTTTTAGCAAGGCCTTCCATTTCCAGTTTTTGAAGAGCTTGCCTAACAGGTGTTCTACTAACACCATGCTCTGTGCATATCAGTTTCTCTGTTAACTTTGCACCTCTCTTAAGTTTACCGCTAAGTATTTCATCTTTCATAGTTTTGAATAAACTATCTGAAATTGCCATTTTTTTAAACCTTTCTACCTATATTAGATACTTAAATTTTCTATAACACAAGCTGCGTATTCTGCTGCTGTATTACCATTTTTATTTCCCGTCATCTTCATTGTTGTAGAGGCTTTTTCACATGCAGATGATAATTCATCTGCTTTATTTATATATCCTATATGTCTAAGTAGCATTTCTGATGCCTTCAGTAAACTTTCTGGACTTGCATATTCAGCTATATTATCTTGAACCATTCTAGGAGCACTTCCATGTATTGCTTCAAACATAGCATAATTACCACCTATGTTGGCACTTCCTGCTGTTCCAACGCCGCCTTGCATTTGTGCTGCTTCGTCAGTGATAATATCGCCATACAGGTTAGGAAGCAAGAACACTTTAAAATCCTTATTTATATTTTCATTGATAAGGTTTGCAGCGCATATATCAACATACCAATCATCTACAGGAACCTCAGGGTAATCACTGCTTACTTCCTTACATACTTCTAGAAATCTTCCATCAGTTTTTTTCATTATATTGGCTTTTGTTATTATAGACACTTTAAGATTTCCGTTGTTTTTAGCATACTCGAAGGCTGCCTTTGCTATTCTTCTAGTTCCTACATCTGTAGTTACCTTAAAATCCATTGAGATTCCTTCACCAATATCTATGCCCTGACTTCCTAAGGCATATTCACCCTCTGTATTCTCTCTGAAGAAAATCCAGTCAATATTCTTATCAGGAACTTGTACAGGTCTTACGTTAGCAAATAAATCTAACTCTCTTCTCAAAGTTACATTAGCACTTTCTATATTAGGAAGATTATCATTTTTACCTGGAGTGGTAGTTGGTCCTTTAAGCAAAATGTTGCAAGATTTTATTTCATGGAGAACATCTTTTGGAACAGTTTCCATCTTCTCTATTCTATTTTCGATAGTTAGACCTTCTATGCGGTTTATAACTATTTTCCCAGTGTTTAGATCATCTTTTAAAAGTACATTTAGAACTTTCAAAGTGGAATCCATTATTATCGGACCTATTCCATCGCCATCGATAGCACCTATAACTATTTTATCAAGTTTACTATAATCGGTAAACTGGGAACCTTCTTCAAGTTTTTTTACTCTAGCAATTTGATTTTCTATGAGTGACTTTATATGGTTAAGATTTTTTTCCATAATTGAACCTCTTTCAAATTAATTTGATTTTATTAGATTTATTTTTCCACCTGCTAAAATAAGCTGCTTTTCTATTTCAGAAAACGTATTATCGAATATGTACTCCTGGTTTTTTGTAATATTTAGAACAGTTATTTTTTCTAAATTTATTTGTTTTGCAGCATCTTTGATAGTAAGTTCATCGCCCAAATCGATTTTGCTATAATCTGCAGAGTCATTAAATACTAGTGGAAGGATACCGCTATTTATAAGATTTGAACGATGGATTCTAGCAAAGGATTTTGCTAAGACAAATTTTACACCTAAGTGAAGTGGAGCTAAAGCTGCATGCTCTCTAGAAGAGCCTTGCCCATAGTTTTCGCCACCAACGATACTGCATGATACAGCTTCTTTACATCTGGAAGCAAAATCTTTATCGATTTTTTCAAAGCAGTAGTTTGCTAGATGTGGAACATTTGAACGATAAGGTAGCAATCTGGAGTCAGACGGCATAATATCATCAGTAGTTATATTGTCACCAGCATGTAGGCAAACTTTAGTAGTCAAATCACCCTGCAAAGTTGTATTTCTAGGAAATGGTTTGATATTTGGACCCATTACAACTGGAATTTCAGACTTTTGTAGAGAAGGGGGATAAACTATAAAGTTATCGTTTTTCTCAAAATTGACTTCTTCAATTTGCTTTAAATCTTCTCCTGTAGTGCTTCCGTCTTTTAATACCCCAAATATTGCAGATATTGCCGCTGTTTCAGGACTTACAAGATATACCATAGCATCGTTTGTTCCAGAACGTCCTTTAAAGTTTCTATTGAAAGTTCTCAAGGATACGGCTCCAGATCTAGGAGATTGTCCCATTCCTATACAAGGACCACATGCATTTTCTATAATTCTTGCACCTGCTCCGATAAGGTCTGCTAGAGCACCATTTTCTGCTAACTTCTTTAAGATTTTACTAGAACCCGGTGAAATAACTAGAGATACATCAGGGTGAACCTGCTTTCCTTTAAGAATCTGAGCTACTTTCATAAGGTCTGAGTAAGAAGAGTTTGTACAGCTTCCTATTGCTACTTGATCTATTTTAATTTCGCCAATATTTTCAATAGAATCAACGTTATCTGGGCTATGAGGCTTTGCTGCATGAGGCTTAAGTTCAGATAAGTCAATTTCTATTGTTTCGTCGTAGTGAGCATCGATATCTGCTGATAGAGGAGAGAAGTCTTCGCTGCGCCCTTGAGATGTTAGATAGCTTAAAGTATTTTCATCACTTGGGAAAATCGATGTTGTAGCACCAAGCTCAGCCCCCATATTTGTTATAGTTGCTCTGTCAGTTACAGAAAGAGACTTTACGCCATCTCCTGTATATTCTATGATTTTACCAACTCCACCTTTAACAGTTAGGATTTGCAATACTTTAAGGATTACATCCTTAGCAGAAGACCAAGGCTTTAAGCTACCATTTAATTTTACTTGCACAACTTTAGGAACTGTAAGAGTATATGTGCCCATAGCCATCGCTACAGCCACATCAAGTCCGCCAGCACCTATAGCAATCATTCCAAGCCCTCCGCAAGTAGGAGTGTGGCTATCTGAACCTAAAAGAGTTTTTCCTGGTTTTCCGTAGTTTTCAAGATGCAGTTGATGACATATTCCGTTTCCTGGCTTTGAGAATAAAACGCCATGTCTTTGTGCTACACTTTTGATAAATTCGTGATCATCAGCATTTTCAAAACCTGTTTGTAAAGTATTGTGATCTATATATGCAACAGATATTTCTGTTTTGATTTTCTCTACTTCCATAGCTTCTAGCTGAAGGTATACCATTGTTCCGGTGCTATCTTGAGTAAGAGTTTGATCCATTTTTATAGTTATTTCTTCTCCAGCATATAATGTACCTTCCAGTAGATGGTTTTCTAAAATTTTATAAGCTAAACTTTTTCCCATAGTGCCTCCTAAATAAAAATAGATTGTATTATTGTATACAATCTATTTTATACTTATTCTTTTTATGTGTCAATGAAATTGATAGGGTATTGTAATTTTATTTATTCTAACGATTTCCCTTGATATGAATTTCTTTCTCTAAGGTTATTATGTATCTGATTAAGTATCGTTCTTTTTTTGTAGCTCCAATCAGGAGAAATTAAAATATTTCTAGGAGCATCTCCATTCAACCTGTGTATTGTAATATCTTTTGGTATTCTTTCTATCAAATCTGCAACAAAGCTAGAGTAATCCTCTATAGAATTAAAAAAACTATAATTGGTGTGAGTTTTTTCCATAGCACTGCCTTTAACAATGTTGAGCATATGGAGTTTTAATCCGAAAGGTTTATCTTTACATACATAATCTAATGAAGCTATCATGTCATTTTTATCTTCGTTTGGAAGACCTAAAATCAAGTGAGTTACAAAATTTATATTTCTCTTTTTTAGTTCTAATACAGCTTTATCATATTCGGATAGAGGATAGGCTCTATTGATATCTATAGCTGTTTTTTCATGTATAGTTTGAAGTCCAAGCTCTATCCAAAGAAAATGATTTTTATTTATTTCAGATAATAAATCTAACACTTCTTCACTTAGACAATCTGGTCTTGTAGCTATAGCGATACCTACTACATTAGGATAAGCCAGAGCCTTGTAGAAAAGAGTTTTTAGCTTTTCTATCTCTCCGTAAGTGTTTGTGTAACTTTGAAAATATGCTAGATATTTTTGTGCTTTAGGCCATTTGTTTTGAAGGAGCTTCACTTGTTCGTCCATATCTATAACTTTGCTTGTCATTTCGCCGGAGCCGCTAGATGAGCAGAATGTGCAGCCACCATAAGCTTTTGTTCCGTCACGATTTGGACATGTAAATCCGCCATCGAGTGAAAGCTTTACAACTTTTTCTCCGAATTTATTTTTTAAAAAGTCATTTATTGTATATATTAAGCTCAATTTAACACCTCAACTTTCATATTCTTTAGTATATCATTGTCACTTTAGATAAAAAAGCTACTTTGTGTTAAAATATTAGTAATATAAGGCAAGAGAAGGAGATTTTATGAAAGAGAATATAGATAGGATGGAAGCAAAAGGCGATAGTAAGAGAAGACTTCTTCTTCACTCCTGTTGTGGACCGTGCAGCACATCTGTTATAGAGAGACTATCAAAAGAATATGATGTTACTGTTTTGTTTTTTAATCCTAATATTACAGATGAAGATGAGTATAAGATTAGAAAGGAAGCTCAGAAGCAAGTATTAAAACATTTAGATGGTATAAAGTTGTTAGATGAGGAATATGAACCCAAAAGATTTTTCGAAGCGGTTAAAGGATATGAGGATGCGAAAGAAGGGCAAGGTAGATGCAGTCTCTGTTTTAAGTTGAGGCTAGAAGAAACAGCTAAAATTGCCAAATCCGAGGGCTTTGATATATTTGCAACCACTCTAACTGTGAGCCCTCATAAAAACTACAGAGTTATTTCTTCCATAGGAAATAAAATTGCTGATGAATATAAAATAGAGTATTACGATGGTAACTTTAAAAAACAAGATGGTTATAAGAGGAGTATTGATCTGTCTAAAGAAATGAATATATATCGTCAGAATTATTGTGGATGTGAGTTTTCAAAATGGTTTAAATAATTTATTAATATTTCTTCTTGAGATAGTTTTATATTTTCTCAAGAAGATTTTTTATTTGTAAAAAATAAGTTGTTTAGGTGACATTTTTATTAGAGATATATTGATATTTTCAAGGATTTTACGAAGAATTTGTGGTATAATAAAATGATTAAAATGGATTGATATAAGAGAGAAAATCCATAAATTTAGAACAGAGGAGATTGAAATGTCAAAATTATTTATACCAAAAGATTATACTCCCGTAATTGATTATATGGAGAGTCAGAGAGCTATTAAAAAAATAAAGGACTTCTTCCAACAAGAGTTGGCTTATGGTTTGAGCTTAAGAAGAGTATCAGCACCTTTGTTTGTAACACCTCAAAGTGGATTAAATGATAATTTGAATGGCGTTGAAAGAACTGTTGACTTCACTGTTAAAGATATGGATGAAGCAGATGCTCAGATCGTTCAATCTCTTGCCAAGTGGAAGAGAATGGCTCTTGGAAAATATGGAATAAGAGCAGGTCATGGAATATACACAGATATGAACGCTATCAGAAGAGATGAGGAGCTTGATAACACTCACTCAATATATGTGGATCAATGGGACTGGGAAAAAGTAATAAAAAAAGAAGACAGGACGGAAGAGTATCTCAAAGATACAGTTGATAGAATCTATATAGCTTTAAAAAATTTAGGTGATTTTGTTAATAGACATTATCCAGAGCTAAGAACTGATCTTCCAAATGAGATTTTTTATATCACTTCTCAGGAGCTTGAAGATAGATATCCTGATCTTACACCGGAGGAGAGAGAAAAAGAAATAACAAGGGAGAAGAGAGCTGTATTTGTATCTAAAATAGGCGGAAAGATGAAGTCTGGAGAAACTCATGGAGGTAGAGCACCTGACTATGATGATTGGGACTTAAATGGAGATATAATTCTTTGGAATGATATTTTAGAAGATGCCTATGAAATTTCTTCCATGGGAATAAGAGTAGATGAAGATTCAATGAAAAAACAGTTAGAACTTTCAGGCAAAATGGATAGAGCTAGCTTAGATTTTCATAAAGCTATACTAAGTAAAGAACTTCCATATACAATTGGAGGAGGTATTGGTCAAAGTAGACTTTGTATGTATTTCCTAAGAAAAGCTCATATTGGAGAGGTACAAGTATCCGTTTGGCCAGAAGATATGATAAATGAGTGTAGGGAAAAGGATATATTCCTGCTTTAATAAGATTTTATGAAATATGTTAATGTAATTGTTAAAAATCGCTCAAAAGGAGTAGATAGGCCATTTTTATATAGTACGGATATAGATGACATTTCTGTTGGAGATAGAGTCAGAGTTCCATTTGGCAAATCAAATAAACTAGTAGAAGCTTATGTTATCTGTGTTATGGAGCATATAGATGAAAAGAGTTTAAGTGAGATAGATGAAAATCAAATTAAAACTATAGATTTGGTAGAAGAAAAAAACTACTTTACTCAATCTTCTATTAAGCTTGCCTGTTGGATGGCAGAAACATACTTTACAAGATTGCTAGATTGTTTAGACTTGTTTCAACCTTCAGGTAGAAGACCTGCTAGAGTAGAAAATAAGAAGCTGGAGAGAACTATCAATCACTATAAAGATTTTGACACAGAAAGTATACTGCTCAATGAAGAACAATCTAAAGTCGCCGAGATTATTAAAAAATCTCATGATGAAGAAGATAAGAAGTTTTTATTAAAAGGTGTAACAGCATCTGGTAAAAGCGAGATTTATATAGAAGCTTGTAAGAGTGCACTTTCAAGAGGGAAAAGAGCTTTGGTGGTAGTTCCAGAGATATTTTTAACAAAGCAACTTATAGAGAAGTTTAAAATGAGATTTTCTCATTTGGATGATAAACTTGCAATCATACATAGTTCACTAAAAAATAGAGAGCTTCATGAAGAATGGGACAAAATAAAGTCGGGTCAGGCAGAAGTTATCATAGGTAGCCGTATGGCTATGTTTGCACCTATTGACAATCTAGGAATAATCATTGTAGATGAGGAGCATTCTGAGTCTTATAAATCGGATAGGTCTCCAAAATATAATGCTGTAGATGTTGCTTTGGAATTATCAACAATTAATGAGGCTGTTCTAGTTTTAGGAAGTGCTACGCCATCTATGAGAAGTTTGAAGCTTCTTGAAGAAGGAAAACTTAGAGAAGTGACTCTTACTGAAAAGTACTTTAAAGGAAAGTCTATTGTTGAGCTTGTTGATATGAGAAAAGAACTGAGAGCTGGCAATAAGACTGTTTTCAGCAGAAGTTTATATGACTCTATATTATCTAGTTTAGAAAATGGTGAACAGAGCCTTATCATTCTCGGTGGAGGCGGAAGAAGCTTTGTATCTTGCAGAAGTTGCGGTCATGTAGAAAAATGCTCAAGCTGTAATATTCCTATGCAATATTTTAAAGAAGGTAACTTTTTAAAGTGCAATTACTGTGGTAAAAAGGCTCCTATGATAAAAAGTTGCAGCAAGTGTGGTAGCCATCTTGTAAAGAATTTTGGTATCGATTTGTTTGGGTTAGTGGAAGAAACTAAAAAGTTCTTTCCATCAGCAAATATATCAAGTGTAGACTGGAGAGACTCATCTAATATAAAAGAAATTTCTGAGACTCTAGATAAACTTAACGCAGGAGAAATAGATATATTAGTAAGTACGCAGCTTTTATCCAGAGGGATAGATTTTGCAAATATAACCACTGTTGGTGTTGTAGCCTTAGACTCTTCTATAAACACTTTTGATTTCAGAGGTGGAGAAAAAACTTTTCAGCTTATTGTTCACTCAATTGGTAGAGCCGGTAGAGGAACTAAGGAGGGAAGAGTAATATTACAGACTTATGAAGATGATTTTTACACTATAGAATATGCCTTAAATGAAGATGTAGAAGGGTTCTATTTACAAGAAAAGAAATTTCGTGAAAGTTTCGGATATTATCCCTTTGGTAATATGATTCAACTTACTCTGTGGGGTAAGAATGAGAAAGCAACAGAAAAAGAATATTATAATTTATTAAAATCCATAAGAGATTCTTTGGGTGATGATAAAATATTAGGAAAACAATTTATAAAGAGTAAAGAAGAAATGAATGTGAAGTTTCATATCCTTTTAAAACTTAATTTAAATGATATGAAGCTATTGAAAGAAACCTTAGGTAGTTTTGAAGAAAACAGAGGAAGCAGTAAATACACTGTTCATTTTTCTGCAGATTTAAATCCTAAGAAAGTGTGGAGGAATTAATATGGCACTTAGAAATATTTTTGTAGAAGGAGAAGATATCCTTAGAAAGAAAGCGAGAGAAGTAAAAGAAATAACGCCTAGAATACTTACTCTCCTAGATGATATGAAAGATACTATGGAAGCGGAGCAAGGTGTTGGAATAGCTGCGCCACAAGTTGGAGTAAGCAAGAGAATTTGCCTTGTGGCACCAGATGAAGATACGTTCATAGAAATGATTAATCCTGTTTTTCTTGAAAAGGATGGAAAACAAGTTTCTATGGAAGGCTGCCTTAGCGTACCTAATAAAGTAGGTGAGGTAGAAAGACCGGAGAGAGTTAAAGTTAAATATATGGATAGGGATGGCAAGGAGATAGTTAGAGAGTTCGTTGAGTTTGAAGCTGTTGTAGTTTGTCATGAGATGGATCATCTAGAAGGAGTTTTATACTCTGATAAAGCTACCAATTTGCAGAGCTTAGATGAAGAATAGAAATTTTAATATAAATAAAGAGAGCTTGGAGTAGACGAGTATGAAAATAGCTTATATGGGTACTGCAGATTTTGCAGTACCAGCTTTAGAAAAATTAATAGATTCGCAGCATGAAGTGGTATGCGCTGTATCACAGCCTGATTCCAATAAAGATAGAGGAAAAAAACTTAAAGCAACGCCTGTTAAAGAAGTTGCCACTAGACATGATATTCCAGTTTTACAGCCAGATAAAATAAAGAATAATGAAGAGTTTTTAAGAGAATTGTCTAGTTTCTCACCAGATTTAATTGTGGTGGCAGCCTATGGCAAAATTTTGCCGAAGGAAGTTTTAGAAATGGCTCCTATGGGGTGTGTAAATATACATGGATCTATTCTTCCGAGATGGAGAGGAGCAGCACCAGTTCAAAGATCTGTAATGGCTGGTGATGAAATTTCTGGCGTTACTTTGATGTACATGGAAGAAGGACTGGATACGGGCGATATGATAGCTAAGTCATATACTTCTGTAGATAGAAAAAATTGTAGCGAATTATTTATGGAAATAGCTCATATGGGAGCTGAGCTTCTTATAGAAAACTTAGAAGACATTCTGAGTGGAAAATCTGAGAGAGTGAAACAAAATGATGATGAAGCTACTTATGCGCATATGCTCTCAAAACAGGAGGGTCTTTTAGATTTTTCTAAGTCAGCAGAGGAACTTGACAACGAAATAAGAGGTCTGTTTATGTGGCCCGGTGCATATACATATAAAGATGGAGAACTTTTTAAAATTTGGGAAGCAGAAGTAGGTGATGAATCTGTAAATAAAGAACGTCCAGGTACTATCGTTTCTTTCGATAATAATGGGATTGAGGTTGCAACAGGAAAAGGTATTCTGGTTCTTAAGACTATACAAGTTCCAAACAAAAGAAGAATGTCAGTTGCAGACTTTATAAAAGGTAACAAATTAGAGAAAGGCACGGTCCTAGGTTAAATTGAAGGAGGTGTACTTATGTATAGATATGGTTTTTATGGGTTTATAAATATATATAGCTTGCTTTTAATGGCTAGTATTATTTTCAGTATGTATGCTAGCAGAAAAGTTAAGTCTAGTTATGAAAGGTTTTCTTTAGTGAGAGGAAAAACAGGCTTGACTGGTGAGCAAGTTGCTAAGAGACTTTTAAGTAAAAACGGTATAACATATATAAATGTAGTTCCGGGACGCGGTATTCTAACGGATCACTACAATCACAGCACTGAAATAATAAGTCTATCGGAAGGTGTTTTTTCAAGTAATAGCATTTCAGCTATTGCTATTGCTGCTCATGAAGTAGGGCATGCGATACAAAAAAATAGAGGTTATAGTTTTTTCAAATTTAGAGATGCTATAGCGGGTCCAGCGCAGTTTGCTAGTAAGACGTCATGGATGATGATCGTTATAGGCATTTTACTAACAAGAACAGCTTACATTACTCAAGCTAATTTGCTTATAGATATAGGTATAATTCTTTTTGCAACAATAACGTTATTTCATTTAATTACTCTACCAGTTGAGCTAAATGCTAGCAGGAGAGCTTTGGAAGAATTAAGCGACAGTGGAATTATATTTGAAGATGAAAAGCCAGCTGTAAAGTCAGTTCTATCAGGAGCAGCCATGACATATGTTGCAGCCCTATCTGTATCTTTAGTTCAACTGTTAAGGGTTTTAGCAATAAGAGATAGAAATTAAATAGGCTATATTGCAAAACATTTTATAATAAGGTTTAATATGGAAATGGAATTCTAAATGGATTTAAATAGAAAACTAGCTTATGATATACTTTTTCAAATAGAATCGAAAAATATGTATTCAAATATAGCTATAAATAATGCTTTAGCAGAAAAGAAAAATATAAAAGCCGCTTTCATTAGAGAGCTTGTTTATGGAACATTAGAGCAAAAAATGTACCTTGAGTTTGTTGCAGGAACTTTAGTGAAGGGAAGATTGAAGGATATTCAAAGACCTGCAAGAATCATAATTAAAATGGCTTTATATCAAATGATTTTTATGGATGGAATAGAAGCGTATGGAGCTGTAAATGAAGCGGTAGAGCTGTCAAAAAAAGTGATTAAAAGCAGGACTAACCTTATAAATGCAGCGCTTAGAGCTTATGATGACAATGTAGAATCAATAGACAAAAAACTTAAAGATATAAAAAGTAAAGATCCTATTAGATACTTATCAATAATATACTCTTTTGAACAATATATTGTTCGTTGGATTATAAGAGATTTTGGTGAAGAGAGGGTTGAAGATATTCTTAAGGCATTAAATAGAAAGCCGAGTATATTTATAAGAACGAACCTTATAAAAACAAATAAGAATGAGTTAGAGGCAATTTTATGTGAAGAAGGCTTTGAAGTAGAGAATGTATGTAACTCAGAGACAGCATTAAAAGTAAAGGGCAGTTTTCTTATGGAGAGCGATGCTTATAAAAAAGGGTTATTTTCCATTCAAGATAAGGCTTCACAAAAGTTGATAGATATTTTAGATCCCAAGGAGGGAGAATACATATTAGATATGTGTTGTGCTCCTGGAGGCAAAAGCTTTGCTGCCGCTGAAAGAATGAATAATAGTGGCAGTATATTATCCAGAGATATTTATGAAAACAAACTTAATATTATGGATTTAGAAAAGAAAAGACTAGGACTGGAGAATGTTACTACCCAGCTTTGGAATGCAGAAGAATTAGATTATTCATTGGAAGGAAAGTTTAATAAGGTAATCTGTGATGTTCCTTGTTCTGGATTTGGAGTAATATCAAAGAAACCTGAGATAAAATACAAGAAAGCAGAGGAAGATATAAAGAAGCTTCCTGATAAGCAATTGCAAATACTTAAGAATGCCAGTAAGTATTTAGATAAAAATGGAGCTTTGATATACAGTACATGCACAATAAACAGTGAAGAAAACCATCAGGTGGTGAAAAAGTTTTTAGATGATGAAAAAGGATTTGTTTTAGAAGATGAAATACTTTTCATGCCTGATAAAGAGGATATAGATGGCTTTTATATAGCTAAGATAAAGAGAGAAGGTGAGTTATGATAAGGGTTGGTTTCAACAGCCACAAAGGACTCAAAAGAGAAAATAACGAGGATTCATACTTTATTATGCCAGCAGAAAAATTTTTTATGGTAGCAGATGGTCTTGGTGGCTATAATGGTGGTCAGACAGCTAGTGGAATAGCTGTTTCGAAGATTGCTGAGATAGTTAAGAAAAATCCCATAGAAAATCACAGTGGAAAAGATGTTATCAGTTATTTGGAAGGTTGTGTTGAAGCTGCTAACATAGAAATAATTCATAGAGGGATGAGAGATGAAGATGTAAGCGGTATGGCTACAACTATCGTGCTATGTCATATAGATGATAAACTAGGCTACTTTGCTAATGCAGGTGATAGCAGAGCTTATATATATAGAAATGGAAAGTTAAAACAGATAACAAAAGATCACAGCTATGTAGAAGATCTTATGAGAGCAGGAACTATAAGTAGAGAAGAGGCTCAAAATCATAGAGAACGTCATAAGATAACTAAAGCTCTTGGAGTTGGTTTTCCAGTAGAAGCTGACTACTATTGTGAGAGTCTATGTTGTAACGATATTATTATACTTTGCTCAGATGGTCTTCATGGAGAAGTTGAGCACAAGGATATTTGTAAAATTATAGAAGAAAATAAGGAAATGTCCTCTTTAGCTGAAGCTTTAGTAGATAAGGCAAACTCTGAAGGTGGACACGATAATATAACGGTTATTTGCATCAAAATTGAAAGGGGATTTCAGTAATGAGTGAAAAGAATGTTATCGCGGGCAGATACGAGCTCGTTGAGAGAATAGGCGATGGGGGAATGGCAGTTGTTTATAAAGCTAAATGTCGTCTTCTAAAGAGATTTGTTGCTGTAAAAATTCTTAAACCAGAATTTACAAGAGATAGAAAATTTGTAGATAATTTCCGTAGAGAAGCTCACGCTGCTGCAAGCCTTTCTCACCCTAATATTGTAGCTATATACGATGTAGGGCAGGAAGGAAACATTAACTATATAGTAATGGAGCTTGTTGTAGGACAGACCTTAAGCAGTCTCATAGATGAAGATTCTCCAATGGATTATAACGAAGTAATAAGGATTGGGCAGCAGATTGCACATGCGTTGGACTTTGCTCACAAGAATGGAATCGTTCACAGAGATGTGAAGCCACATAACGTTTTGATTGCAGAAAATGGAGATGTTAAAATAACAGACTTTGGTATAGCGAGAGCTGTTAGTGACACGACTATTGTTGATAGTACTAAAGAGAATATTATGGGGTCTGTGCATTATTTTTCTCCAGAAATGGCAAAGGGAGAAAAGGTTGATGAGAGATCGGATATATATTCCTTTGGTATTATGCTCTTTGAAATGCTAACGGGAAAAGTTCCTTTTGATGGAGATAACCCTGTAACTATAGCCTTGATGCAGATAAATGAAGATATAGGTCTTCCTTCTATCTACAATCAAAATATACCGCCTAAGTTAGAGTCTGTAGTTTTGAAAGCTACAGAGAAGAATCCTAAGGACAGATATCAAAATTTTGAAGAAATTGTTGAAGAACTTGAAGAAGTAGATACAATAAGTAGAGTCGTTGGAGGTTCAGCACTTATAGCGAGCGAAAAAGATATGGATTATATTGAATCCGCATCAGGAAGAGCTAGCAGAAGGAAGTCTAAAAAAGAAGAGTCCGCATCTAAAGGTGGAAGTAAGAAAAAGAAAGTTATTCTTTTTTCGGGAGCAGCTATTTTAGTCATATTATTAGCAAGTATATATTTCTTCTTCTTTGCGGGAAAAGATATTTCCGTTCCTGATTTTAAGGGAATGACTGTGGAAGAGGCAGAAGATAAGGCGAAAGACTTAAATATAGAAGTTGAGGTAGATAAATATGAAAGTTCTGATGAATTCAAAAAAGATTTGATAATAAGTCAGGATCCGGAAAAAGGAACGAAGGTAAGAAAAGGAAAAGTTGTAAAACTTATCGTATCTAAAGGTAATGTCAAAGGCATTGTACCGAATGTAGTTGGAAAAAGTGAAGAAGATGCGAGAAAGATGATTGAACAATATGGCTTTTCTGTGGGAGAAGTTAAAGAAAAAGAAAGTGATGAGCCTAAAGGAACTGTTGTAGAACAAACGCCAAAAGGTGGTAGCAATGCAGATGGTAAAACAGATATAGATTTATTTATAAGTGATGGAAGTGGAGCAAATAAAGTTGAAGTTCCTAATCTTTTAGGTATGAGCAAAGAAGCTGCAGAGAAGGCTCTTGATAACGCCGGTCTTAAGTTAGGAAAGGTAACTACAGGGGCAAGCGACTCATACGATAGTGAGGAAATCATCTGGCAATCATATAATAGCGGTACAAAGCTCAAAAAAGGAGATACTGTAGATATTAAAGTTAATGCAAAGCTTGGAACAACTAGTATATACCTTCCTATGAACGAAGCAAAATCAGAACAATTCGTTTTAGATATTTTTATATCAGATGATCTAGGTAAAAATAGACATGTGGTTGCAAATAAAACATATAGCAAATCAGGAAAAGAGCAGGTTAACTTAGAAGGAAGTGGCAAAGGAACTGTTGTGGTTAAATTCGATGGAGTCGATGTATTGCGTAAAGAGGTTAAATTTTAAGTTTGAGTAGAGGTAGAATAATAAAAGCTCTCTCTGGATTTTACTATGTTGAGTCTTCAGATGGCAGAGTAATTTCATGTAGAGGGAGAGGAATACTTAAAAATAAAGATATTTCAATATATGTTGGAGACTATGTTAAGTATGAAGAATTAGCGGATGAAGATGGAGTTATAAATGAGGTTATAGATAGAAGAAACTCTTTTATAAGACCTCCTGTAGCCAATGTTGATACGATGGTCATAGTAGCATCAGCTACAGTACCAAAAGCTAATCCTAATATAATAGATAAATTTATAGTAATGGCACTTCAATCTGAAGCTAAGCCTGTTTTGTGTATAAATAAAGCAGACAAGGGAACTGAAAAGACAATTGATATGCTTAAAGATATATATGAACATGTATGTCCAATAGCTGTTGTTAGCAGTAAAAATAAAACAGGATTTGATGAATTAAGGTCTATTATAAAAGGTGGCAGTGTTGCACTGGCTGGGCCATCAGGAGTCGGTAAGTCTACAATAATAAGTATTTTGTCAAATAGAGATGATTTGGAGACTGGAATACTTAGTGAAAAGACGAAGAGAGGAAGACATACTACTAGACATGTTGAGATATTTCACATTGATAAGGATACAGTAATTTATGATACTCCAGGTTTTTCATCCTTTGATATTATGGATATAGATAAGCATGAACTTAGAGATTACTATGATGAGATTCATCATTTCGGTGAAGGTTGTAAATACCAAAACTGTCTTCATAGAAATGAGCCGGAATGTGCAGTAAAGGACGCCTTGTCAAGAGGTCTAATTAAAAGCAGTAGGTATGAGTCTTATTTATATAATTTAAATGATATCGAGGAAAAGGAAAAAAGAAGATACTGATAGAAGAATAACTATTTTGAAGAGAGGGAAAAGGATGAAAGAGTTAGCACCATCCATTCTTGCAGCAGATTTTTCTAGGCTGGGAGAGGAAGTAAAAACAATTGAAGATGCAGGCGCCGATCTTATACATGTAGATGTAATGGACGGACACTATGTGCCAAATATAAGTTATGGACCGACAGTAATGAAAAGTCTTTTAGGAAAAACGAAGCTTCCTTTTGACGTTCATTTAATGATAGAGGATGCAGATAAATACATTCCAGAATTTGTTACAGAAAATACTAAGTATATAACGGTTCACCAAGAGGCTTGTAAGCATCTTCACCGAACGATTCAGCTTATAAAGAGCCATGGTGTTTCTGCAGGTGTTTCATTAAACCCTTCTACAAGTCTTAATACTTTAGAAGAAATTTTACCATATTTAGATTTAGTTTTAATTATGTCAGTAAACCCAGGATTTGGTGGACAGAGTTATATAGAAACCTCAACGGATAAAATATCAAGGTTGAACAAAATCAGAGAAGAAAAAGGCTATTCATTTAAAATAGAAGTGGATGGTGGAATAGGGCTCAACAACTTAAATGAGATAATAAGTGCAGGAGCTGATATAATAGTTGCTGGTTCATCAGTTTTTGGTGCAGAAGATATACCTGAAAGGGTCAGAGCCTTCAAAAAGGAAATGGAGTAGCCAATATGAATTGGAATAATGTAATAGAATCGAAAGATAAATTGAAAAATATACTTATTCTCTTTGGTGGACAGTCTTCAGAACATAGAGTATCCTGCTTATCCGCTTCTTCTGTCATAGATCATATAGATAAAGAAAAGTATCAAATTTATACAATAGGTATAAAAGAGACAGGCGAATGGGTATATACAGAAGCTTCTTCAGAAGAGATATCTGATGGAAGCTGGGAAAATAATGAAAAAAATAGACAAATTATTGTCAAATTAAACGAAAAAAAGGGTATAGCTATAGTAGATGATAAAAATATTATCGATATAGAAATTGATTGTTGTTTTCCGATACTTCATGGCAAGAACGGTGAAGATGGAACAATTCAGGGAATGATGGAAATTCTTGGTATAAAATATCTGGGGTCAAGGACCATGTCTTCAGGAATATGTATGGATAAAGCCATGACGAAGATGGTAATAAGTGGCAATACTGATATTTATCAAGCTAGGTACTATATTCTAAAAAGTGATGATTTTATAAGAGATCCTTTAGGTGTTTTAGGCGATATTGAAAACTACTTTAATGGTGAGTTTCCAAGGTTTGTAAAGCCGGCTAATGGAGGATCTTCAATAGGAATTAGCAAAGTAACAAACACAGATGAGCTCTTTGAGAAAATGAAAGTTGCTTTTACTCTAGACAATAAAATCGTTATCGAAGAGGCAATTGTAGGTAGAGAAATAGAAGTTGCTGTTTTAGGAAACGGTCAGGCGTATGCTACTGTACCAGGTGAGATTTTAACAGATCATCAGATGTATGACTACGATAGCAAATATTTTTCAGATAGAGATATGACAAGAATTGTCGACGATATTGATAAAGACATCTTAAATGAGTTTTCTAGACAGGCTATTGAGATATATAAAGTATTAGACTGTAGGGGGCTTAGCAGAGTTGACTTTTTCTATAGCGATGATGGCAAAATCATATTTAATGAAATAAACACTATGCCAGGATTTACTAGGCATAGTATGTACCCAAAACTATGGGAAAACATGGGTTTCTCTTATGAGGAGCTAATAGATAAATTGATAGAATTAGGAATGGAGGAATAATATGGCAAAGGAAAAATTAGATTTTAATAATCCAGATGTAAGAGAGGCTTATAGACATACATCTTCTCACATCATGGCACAGGCAATAAAAAATATTTGGAAAGATGCAAAGCTAGCAATAGGGCCAGCTATCGATAATGGTTTTTATTATGATATAGATTTAGACTATAAGATTACAGAAGCTGACCTTAAGCAGATAGAAAAAGAAATGAAAAAAATTATGAAAGCGGGTCTTCCTCTTGAAAGATTTGAACTGCCAAGAGAAGAAGCTATTGCTTTTATGAAGGAAAGAAACGAAGATTATAAGGTAGAGCTTATTGAAAATCTTCCAGAAGATGAAATAATTTCATTTTATAAGCAGGGTGATTTCGTAGACTTATGTGCAGGTCCACACCTTGAAAAAACAAGTCAAGTTAAAGCGATTAAGCTTACAAGCGTTGCAGGGGCTTACTGGAGAGGTGACTCAAATAATAAGATGCTTCAGAGAATATATGGAACAAGTTTCCCATCTCAGGAAGAGCTTGATGCATACATTACAAAGATGGAAGAAGCTAAGAAAAGAGACCACAGAAAAATAGGTAAAGAAATGGATCTTTTTGCTATTTATGAAGAAGGTCATGGATTTCCATTCTTCATGCCTAAGGGTATGGTTGTAAGAAATGAGCTTGAAAAGTTTTGGAGAGCAGAACATCAGAAAAGAGGATATGAAGAAATTAAAACACCTATTATTCTAAATGAAGAACTTTGGCATACTTCTGGTCACTGGGATAACTATAAAGACAATATGTACTTCACAACAATTGATGAAGAAAACTACGCTATAAAACCTATGAACTGTCCAGGTGCTGTTTTAACTTACGATAGAAAACTTCACAGTTATAGAGACCTTCCAATTAGAATGGGAGAGCTAGGTCAGGTTCATAGACATGAGCTTTCAGGAGCTCTTCACGGTCTGTTTAGAGTAAGAACATTTACTCAGGATGATGCTCATATCTTTATGCTTCCGGAGCAGATTAAAGATGAGATTAAAGGTGTAATAGAGTTTATAGACTACGTTTATACTTTGTTTGGATTTAAATATCATATCGAGCTTTCTACAATGCCAGAAAAGCATATAGGAAGTCTTGAACTTTGGGATCTTGCAACTGAAGCACTAAGAGAAGCTATGGATGAAAAGGGGCTTGAGTACGTTGTTAATGAAGGTGATGGAGCATTCTACGGCCCAAAGCTTGACTTCCACCTAGAAGACTCTATTGGAAGAACATGGCAATGTGGAACAATTCAGCTAGACCATATGCTTCCTGAAAGATTTGATATTAGCTATGTAGGTGCTGATGGTGAAAAGCATAAGCCTGCTATGATTCACAGAGTAATCTTTGGATCTATTGAAAGATTTATTGGAATTTTAATAGAGCATTACGCAGGAAAATTCCCACTATGGCTTGCACCAACTCAGGTTAAGCTTCTTACTGTTGCTGAGAAGTTTTCAGATTATGCATACCAGGTAGCTGATAAGCTTCAGAAGCTTGGTATAAGAGTTGAAGTGGATGTTAGAAACGAAAAAATAGGATATAAACTTAGAGAAGCAAGAAATGAAAGAGTTACTTACATTGGCGTTATAGGCGAGAGAGAAGCAGAAAATAATACTCTATCTTTGAGACATAATATCCTTGGAGAATTAGAAGAAATGTCTTATGAAGACTTTGAAGCAAGACTTTTAAAAGAGATTGAAGAAAAGATTCAGTATTAGTCTTTACAGAGAAAATAATATTAAAATTTACACCTTCTAGGAGAACATCTTAGGAGGTGTTTTTTTACTCTTAAGATGAAAAACTGTACTCTTTATGATATAATGTAAAAGAAACATTTGTTCATTGTTGAGGTAATTATGAAGGTCTATTTTTTTGATAAATTTAATAAGAGTATGGCTAAAGGAGAAAGAGAAAATAGAGACCTTCTTCTCAAATCTTTAAATGACTTTATAAGTATGAATAAGGGACAAGAGAAAAGCAAGATTACTATTGAAGATATAAGCGTATCTGATAAAGGAAAACCATATGTAAGTACTAAAAATAACCTTTGTTTTTCTATAAGTCATTCTGAGAATATTTGGATCTGTGCAGTAGATGAAGCTCCTGTAGGTATAGATATAGAGAATCTTTTCTCAAGAAGCTACTTATCATGTCATAAAATATCTGAAAGATATTTTTCTGATAAGGAAAAGAATATCGTTAATAAAGAAAAAACAATTGGATTCTTTAAGATATGGACAGCTAAAGAGGCAATTACAAAGCTGTTTAACGAGAGCATTTGGGATAATATATCATCTTTAGAGGTTGATATCAACAATAAGCTATGTGGCGGTAGATACAGAATAGAAAGTTTTAAGTTTGGAGAAGAGTTTTTATTTACAATAGCATCGCATGGTGTTATTCCAGAGTATATAGAGCCTGTAAATTTGGAGAAGATATATGAATAGTTTAGATATGGGAATTAGATATATAAGCTATAAGCCTAGAACAGAGAAAGAAGTGAGAGTATATTTGAATGATAAGGGTGTTTCTTTAGATGAAATAAATGATGTTGTTTCAAAGCTTAAAGCTGCGAAATTTATCAACGATTTACAATATGTTAAGGATTATACCAGATATGCTTTAGAGAAGAAGAGAGGCAAGTTTAGAATAGAAATGGAGCTTAGAGATAGAGGAGTATCTAGCTTTGATATTGAGGATGGAATGTATGCTTTTGAAGAAGAGGAAGACATTTCTTTAGATAGCATTATGTTAATGAATGCGAGAAAGGTTAGAGACAGTATCTTAGGAAGCTTAGAAGCTGATAAAAGACAAAGAGATAAAGTTATGAGAAAGCTAAATTATCTAGGCTATAATCAGTCTGTGATAATAAAGGTTTTGCAGGAAATATCTTAGAGGTAAAAATGGATAGTATTTATAGCAGAACAGAAAGAGTTTTAGGTAGTAGAAGTATTGAAATTTTAAAAAAATCAAAAGTTGCTATTTTTGGTATAGGCGGTGTAGGTGGTTTTGCAGCAGAGGCTTTGGCTAGAGCAGGAGTTGGACATATTGCAATTATAGATTTTGATAAAATTGATATAACTAATATAAATAGGCAAGTTATAGCTTTGCACTCAACTGTAGGACGAAAAAAAGTTGATGTTATGGAAGAGAGGTTGAGAGATATAAACCCCAATATAATAATTGAAAAGTTTGACAAGTTTGTTTCAGATGATTCAGATGAGGTTATTAATTTTGATAATTACGATTATATAGTAGATGCTATAGACCATGTAAAAGGAAAGCTAAAAATTATAGAATCTGCAAAAGAACATAATAGAGGAATTATATCATCAATGGGAATGGGAAATAAGGTTGATCCTCAAAAAATTGTTGTATCAGATATAAGTAAAACACATGTATGCCCGCTAGCAAAGACAATTAGAAAAGCTATTAAAGATAAGGGTATTAAAAAGGTGAAGTGCGTATTTTCAACTGAAGAACCTAAAGTGAGGGTGAGCCCTCCAGGCAGCTTGAGTTTTGTTCCGTCTGTGGCAGGGCTAACCATAGCTAAGGAAGTTGTCATGGACTTAATTTCAATTAAAGAGGAAAATTGATTTATATATAGAAAGGAATAATAATGGAACTTATAATAGGTATAGTAATAGTAATTCTCATGATTATCTTGATAGCTATGATGTTTGTAAATATGAACTCAGTAAAATCGATAAAAAAAGAGAATGGTGAGAATATTCAAGCTTTGAGAATGGAAATGTCTCAAGGTATCGGTAACAATATAAGCAATATGTCAAAGCTACTATCTGACAGTCAGCAGAGCTCTGCTAAACTCCAGGAGGAGAGACTTAGTGATATGACTAGAAAATTGGATAAGAGTATAGCAGAAAATGATAAGAAGCTTAATGAAATTCAGGTAATCGTTGATGCTAAACTGCAGAGAACTTTAGATGGTGTTGGAGAAAAGATGGACAACATCGTTAAAGAAAATAATAAACAACTTGAAAAAATCCAGGAAACTGTAGATGAAAAGCTTCAAAAGACTCTTGAAAATCGTATAAGTCAATCATTTAAGCTCGTATCTGATAGACTTGAGCAAGTATATAAAGGTCTTGGTGAAATGCAAAACCTAGCTACAGGAGTAGGTGACTTAAAGAGAGTTTTATCTAATGTTAAAACTAGAGGTATTTTGGGAGAAGTTCAGCTAGGTGCTATACTTAGCGAGATTCTTTCGCCTACTCAATACGAAGAAAATGTACCTACTAAACCAAAGGCTAGTGAAAGAGTTGAATTTGCTGTTAAAATGCCAGGAAGAAATGAAGATTTTATATATCTTCCTATAGATGCTAAATTTCCGGGTGATACATATAGAAATCTCTTAGATGCTTATGAAACTGGAGATAGAGAGCTTGTTTTACAGAAGAGAAAAGAGCTTGCTATAGCAATAAAAAAAGCAGCTTCGGATATATCTAAAAAATATATTAACCCTCCATATACAACAGATTTTGCAGTGATGTTTCTTCCTTTTGAGGGTCTTTATGCAGAAGTTGTTCAGCTTGATTTAATGGAAGAGCTTCAGAGAGTGTATAAGATTAATATTGCAGGGCCTTCTACAATGGCAGCTATGTTAAATAGCTTACACATGGGCTTTAAAACTCTTGCTATTCAGAAGCAAAGCAGTAAGGTTTGGAAAGTTTTAGCTGATACAAAGGTGGAATTTGAAAAGTTTGAAGAGATTATAGTAAAGACTCAGGAGAGAATAAATCAGGCAAACTCAGAATTAGATAAGCTTGTTGGAGTAAGAACAAGACAGATAAATAAAGCTTTAAGAGACATAGGTCAGCCTGAAGATTATGATGATCCTATGTTAATAGATGTCATTAATGAAGCTGAATAGACAAGACATATTATAATTTTAATAGAAAAGGATAGAGAGTATGTATCCGACAATTGATACAGATACAAATGTTTACATTATAGGAGATGTCCACTTATCTATGGATTTGAATGTAGATAAACCAATGGATATTTATGGTGGAGTCTGGGAGAAACATAGTCAAAGACTTTATGATAATTGGCAAGGCAAAATAAAGAAGAATGATGTTGTCATTCTTGCCGGAGACATATCGTGGGGATTAAAGCTATCAGAAGCTATGGCTGATTTGCAGTGGCTATCTAACTTAAATGGTCAAAAGGTTATTTTTAAGGGTAATCATGACCTATGGTGGGGAAGCATAAGTAAGTTAAATAAGCTATTTGATAATATTACTTTTATCCAAAATGATTTTTTTCATGTAGGCGATATTGCTATATGTGGAACCAGGGGCTGGGTGTGTCCGGGAAGCGATCAATTTGAAGAAAATGACGATAAGCTTTATAAAAGAGAACTTCTACGTTTAGAAACATCATTAAGTAAGGCTAAGGAGGCAGGATTTGAGAAAATCATAGGAGTGTTACATTATCCTCCAACTAATGAAAAGCGCCAACCTTCCGGTTTTACAGAAATGTTTGAAAAATATGGTGTTAAGCAAGTTTTTTATGGACATCTTCACAATGAGGAAGCCAAGAGAAATAAAAGCATAGTAAACTTTAA
>CAMCQA010000015.1 GCA_945876935.1 uncultured Clostridia bacterium
TGACCCTACATTTATTAAACATCTTGAAGAGCCTATTGTTAAGGCAGATATAATGATTCCAAAAGAATATGTTGGAAATATTATGGAAATGTGTCAGGAGAGAAGAGGGAAATTGATACATATGGAGTACATAACAGAGGATAGAGTGCAGCTTCACTATGAAATGCCTTTAAATGAAGTTATATATGACTTTTTCGACGCTCTTAAATCTAAAACTAGAGGATATGGCTCTTTAGACTATGAGTTTTTAAGATATGAACCATCTAAACTTGTTAAAATGGATATTTTGTTAAATAAAGAAATGGTTGATGCATTTTCTATGATAGTTCATGAATCAAAAGCTTATTATAGAGGTAAATTTGTTGCAGAAAAACTTAAAGAGGTTATACCTATGCATCAGTTTGAAATACCTATACAAGCTACTATAGGAAATAAGGTAATAGCAAGATCCACAGTTAGAGCATACAGAAAAGACGTAATAGCAAAGTGTTATGGTGGTGATATTTCCAGAAAGAAAAAGCTTTTAGAAAAGCAAAAAGAAGGAAAGAAACGTATGAGGCAGTTTGGTAAGGTAGAAGTTCCTCAAGAAGCTTTCACAGCCGTTTTAAAGTACGATGAAAATAAATAGCAATAAAGTACGTTATTTTTAAAGGATTTATTTAAGGTAGAAGAATGAACAATAGAGAAAAGCTTTTAGTAATCTATGCTCATGTAGCCATATGGGGATCTATAGGGGCTATGACCAGATACTATTTAAGCAGTATTTTAAATAATATGGACTCTATACCTATAGGAACATTTACAATAAATAGTATAGGTTGTCTTCTACTTGCAATGATATATAATTTTTTAGGAAAAATGTGGCAACATAACCACAGAATTGTTGTAGGTCTCGGAACAGGTTTTGTAGGAGCGTTCACATCTTTTGCAACTTTTTCAATTGAGGTTGTAAAAATAGCTCAGTCAGGTGATGTAGCAACTGCTATGGTATATTGGTTTGTAGGAGCTGTAGGAGGCTTCTTTGGAGCTATACTAGGTATAAAGGTTACAGATCTGATATTTGAAAAATTTGGAGGTGAAGAGCTATGATAGCCGAAATAGTAATGGTAGGTATTGGCGGTGGTTATGGAGCTCTAATAAGACTTCTGATAACGAATTACTGCAAAAAAAACTACAAAGGAGTTTATCTTCCGTATTGGACTTTGGTAATCAACATAATAGGAACCTGGATAATGGCAATTTTCTTACGAGTAGGTGTACACAGTAATATTTACTACTTTTTTGGTGTAGGAGGCCTTGGAGGATTCACAACGTTTTCAACTTTTAATTATGAGTTTGCCAGCATGTTTAACAATGGGGAATGGAGAAGAGCTACAGCATATTTTTTAATAACCTATATTCCTGCTATTTTTGGAGCTCTAGTAATCTTAAGTTATGGAAAATAAAAATTTTGAGAATAAAAATATAAGTATATATATTCATATACCGTTCTGTGAAAGAAAGTGCTTTTATTGCGACTTTCTTTCTTTTTCTTTAGAAAATATAGATGATGTTAAGATATCAGAAATGAAAGAATATGAAGATACAGTGGAGAGGTACTTTCAATCTTTATTTTGTGAAATTGAAAAAATGTCAAAGTATGCAGCAAAATATACTATAAAAAGTATATTTATAGGCGGAGGAACACCTACTTCTGTTTCTGCACGATATATAACATCAATTATCAATATTATTAAGGAAAACTACGACGTAGATAAAAACTGTGAGATAACAATTGAAGCAAACCCTAATTCTTTGACGGAAGAAAAAGCAAAAGCTTATATAAGTATAGGAATTAACAGAATAAGCATAGGAGCTCAGTCCTTTGTAAACGCTGAACTTGTATCACTAGGTAGATTACATAAGAAAAATCATATTGAGAATGCTTTTTCTATCTCTAGAAAAGCTGGATTTGATAATATTAGCCTCGATCTCATGTTCGATATACCTCATCAGACAGATGAAAGTTTAAAATATTCTATAAGTAAGGCACTATGGTTAAAGCCAGAACATATATCTATATATAGCTTAGAAATAGAAGAAGGAACTAAATTTTATGATGACTATAAGAATGGTAAAATAGATATATCTGATAACTTTATACTTAGAAAAAAATACGATACTATTCAACATATTCTCAATAGTAATGGATATGAACAGTACGAAGTATCAAATTTTAGTAAAAAAGGATACAAATGTTACCATAATGATAATTATTGGAAATATGGAGAGTATATTGGCTTAGGACTAGGGGCTTCCAGTTATTTCAAAGGATATAGGTTTCAAGCTCCCAATGATTTTAGAGAATATGAGCTTTATGCAAAAAAATCTTTTGATGAAATAAAAAAATCAGTTGGTGTCTTATCTAAGGAAGAAGAAATGTCAATATTTACTTTCACTTCTTTGAGGAAATCAGAGGGTGTAGATCTAAGTAAATTTAAAGAAGTATTTAATTGTGACTTTAAAGAAGTGTACAAAGATGAGATAAGAGTAATAGAAAAAGAGTTTCCAGGTGCAACAGAGTTCGATTTAAGTAAAAATTCGTATTTTATAAGAAAAGAATATATGGTTAATTCTAGTAGTATTATGTGTTATTTTATGAATTTGGAGGAGGATTTATGAGAAAGTATGTAATGGCATTTGATCAAGGAACTACAAGCTCTAGATGTATTTTATATAATAGGCAAGGACAAATTATAAGTACTGCTCAAAAGGAAATAAAACAGATATACCCTCAAAACGACTGGGTGGAGCATGATCCTATGGAGATTTGGTCAATTCAGATAGGTCTCGCCCAAGAAGCTATGTACAAGGTAAATTGTACCTATGAAAATATAGAGGCTATAGGAATAACCAATCAGAGGGAAACAACGGTTGTTTGGGACAAAAAAACAGGCCAGCCAATTTATAATGCTATAGTTTGGCAGTGTAGAAGAACTGCTGAGTACTGCGATGAAATAAAAGCCAATATTGATATGACAGAAAAGATAAAAAGTAAAACAGGACTTTATGTAGATGCTTATTTCTCAGCTAGCAAGTTGAGATGGATATTAGAAAATGTGCCGGGGGCTAGAAAGAGAGCTGAAAATGGAGAACTGTTATTTGGAACTATAGAAACTTGGTTAATTTGGAAGATGACAGGCGGAAAAGTTCATATTACTGATTATAGCAATGCTTCTAGAACAATGATGTTCAATATAGAGAATCTGGATTGGGATGATGAAATTTTAGAATTTTTTAATATTCCTAGGTGTATGTTGCCAGAACCTAAATCATCTTCAGAAATATATGGATATACAACTAGAGATTTATTTAGCGGAGAAATTAAGATTGCAGGTGCAGCTGGAGATCAACAAGCTTCTTTATTTGGGCTTACTTGTTTTAAAGAAAGAGACTGTAAGATGACTTATGGAACAGGTGGATTCATGCTGATGAACACAGGAGAGCATTTAGTTCATAGTAAAAATGGTCTGATATCAACAATTGCCTGGGGGATTAATGATAAGGTATACTATGCTCTGGAAGGATCCGTATTTATTTCAGGTGCAGCTATACAGTGGCTTAGAGATGAACTAAATATAATAGATAATGCTGAAGAAACAGAAAAAATGGCACAAAAGGTATCCGATACGAACGGAGTTTACGTTGTTCCAGCTTTTGTAGGGCTTGGTGCACCATATTGGGACCAATATGCCAGAGGAAGCATACATGGTATAACGAGAACAACAAATAAGAACCATATTGTTAGAGCTACCTTGGAATCCTTGGCTTATCAGACAAAAGATTTGATAGATTCTATGTCATACGATTTTAATACAGAAATAAACTCTTTGAAAGTAGATGGTGGAGCAGCCACTAACAATTTCTTAATGCAATTTCAAGCAGATATAATAAATGGAGAGATAAAAAGGTCATTTTCTGTCGAATCTACTTCTCTTGGAGCTGCATACTTGGCAGGGCTTGCTACAGGATACTGGAAAGATGAAATTGATATAATAGAGAATTTTTCTATAGAAAGAACATTTAAATCAACTATGAATGATGCTGATAGAGAAGAGCGTATCAAAAATTGGAAAAAAGCTGTAGATAGATCTAGAGTGTGGATTGAAAGCTAAAATAACAATCATACCAGTTAAATATCAAAATTTAGCTGGTATTTTTAATTTAAAATTAAATTAAAAAAAGCAGTTAATATGTAAACCTTAAATTCTGTATCCAAATAAATACAATCCCTTTTGTTAGAATATAATTTCACAATTATAAAAGTAAGAAGATTATATTAAAGTTTTGTAATATTTAGAGTAGACAGGGGGAGACAATGGGGGTATAATGAAGGCATATAATATAACTCAGCTCATATAGGAGGTTTTATTATGCAAGGAATTATAAATGTTTTCGTGGAATTCGCAAACTGGTTTTGGGGAGTTCCAATCCTAATCTTAATCGGTGGTGGTGGGGTTTACCTATCTCTAAGAATAGGTTTTCTACAAATTAGAAAATTCCCTTACATCTGTTCTCAAACTTTCGGCAAAATGTTTAAGAAGCCTGAGAATCCAGATGAAGTATCACCATTCTCAGCAGCAGTAGCTGCACTAGCATCAAGTATCGGTGCATCAAATATCGTAGGTGTTCCAGTAGCAATTGCTCTAGGTGGACCTGGTGCAGTATTCTGGATGTGGGTACTTGCAATATTAGGTGCTGGTACAAAATTTGTTGAAATCGTTTTAGGTGTTCATTATAGAGAGCAAAACTCTAAAGGTGAATACATCGGTGGACCTTTCTATTATTGTCAAAAAGGTTTAACTGAAAAGGGTCTAGGATGGCTTGGTAGACTATTTGGTCTATGGTTTGCATTCTGGCTAATGATAGAAATTATTCCATCAATCGCTACTCAGTCAGCATCAGCTATTGATAACCTAAAGAACTTAGACGTTCCTTCTTGGGCTTCAGCTGCTGGTATTTTCCTAGTAGTTCTATTAGTAGCTATAGGCGGATTTAAGACTCTAACAAAAGTTACAGATAAGCTTGTTCCAGTTATGGCAGGCGTGTACTTAATCGGTGCATTCGTAGTAATCTTTGTTAATATTAAAGCAGTTCCTCAAGTATTCGTAAGTATATTTGAAGGAGCATTCAATGGCACAGCTGCAACTGGCGGCTTTGCAGGAGCAACAGTTGCTATGGCTCTAAGATGGGGTGCAGCTCGTGGTGTTTACTCAAATGAAGCAGGTATGGGTACTGCTCCTATAGCACACGCTACAGCAACAGTTGACCACCCAGTAAGACAGGGTCTATGGGGCGTATTTGAAGTAACAGTTGATACTTTACTAGTTTGTTCAATCACTGCAATCTGCGTACTTTCTTCAGGAATGTGGACAGATGCTAAGATAGTTGGTAAGGATGGCGTAGGAATAGGAGCTGTTCCTTCTCTAGCTTTTGAATCAGTATTTGGTATAGCTGGTAGTATCCTAGTTACAATTTGTGTAATCCTATTTGTTTTATCTACAATAATCGTTTTGGTATTCTACGGAGAAAAACAGGCAGAATTCTTATTCGGTGAAAAGTTTGCTAAAGTATGGAAATATATCTATGTTGCAGCAGTACTAGCAGGAGCAGGTCTATTTGGAGACTTAAGTGTTCTTTACTCTCTAACAGACTTCTTCTTAGCTCTAGTAATTATACCTAACGTAATAGCTATAGTAATTTTAGCAGGTGAAGTTAAGAAGATGATGAATGAATTCTTCAATACACCTGGAAAATATTATTTAGCAGACATGGAAGAAAAGAAAGCAAAGAAAGCTAATAGCTAGTAGCGATAATAATATGAGCTTAGTTATTCATGTGAATTCCAGTATTATTACTGGAATTCACAAATTTATTTACTATTTAAAAATGGAGGTTATAAAATGAATCCAGAAATTTCAAAAAGAATTGAAGAGATTGCAATAGATTTAACATCTCAACTTAGTGTTTTAGACACACCAGGAGAAGTAAAAATAGCTGAGAAAGTACATGGTATATTCTCTGAAATGGATTACTGGAAGAAGAATCCTCATCTTCTAAAATATATTCCTTTTAAGGATGATGAACCACTAAATAGAATGAGTGTTATGGCTGTTCTTAAAGGAGAAAAGGCTCCTAGTGATAAGACTGTCGTACTTATAGGTCATATCGATACAGTTGGTATTTCTGATTATGGCGATCTTAAAGAATTTGCTGGTCAACCATACATTCTTACAGAAAAATTTAAAGAGCTTGAACTTCCAGAAGAAGTTAAGAGAGATCTTGAATCAGGGGCCTATCTATTTGGTAGAGGATTATTCGACATGAAAACTGGTGATGCTATCATCATGGCAATCATGGAAGATATTTCAAAGAAAATAGAAGAGTTTGAAGGTAACCTAATTTATATTGCTGTAACTGATGAAGAAGGTAATTCAGGCGGTATGCTAAACAGCCTTCCTGAACTAGTGAAAATGAAGAAAGAAGAAGGTTTTGATTACTTAGCTCTTCTAGATACAGACTACATGACTTCAGAGTATGAAGGAGATGAAAACAAGTATGTTTATGTAGGTACAGTAGGAAAGCTAATGCCTACATTCTATGTAGTAGGTAAGGAAACTCACGTTGGTGAATCTTTCAAAGGTCTAGACCCTAACCAGCTAGCAGCAGAACTTACTAGAAAGATTAACTTAAATCCAGAGTTCTGTGATATAGCAGATGGTGAAGTTACACTTCCACCAATCACCTTGAAACAGAGAGACCTTAAGACTGAATATTCAGTACAGATAGCTAAGACAGCTACATTGTTCTTCAACTATGCTACACATAATAGCACACCTGACCAGGTACTAGAAAAGATGGTAGCAGCAGGTAAAGAATGTTTTGATAACGTTTTAGAAACATTGAATGACAGATATAAGACATTCTGTGAAATGGCGAAGAGACCATATCAGCCTCTTCCATTTAAGACAAGAGTTATGACTTACGATGAGCTTTACAAAGTAGTTAAGGCTGAAGTAGGCGAAGAATTAGATGAAAAGATTAACAATTTGATAGAAGAGTTAATGGCTGATAAGTCTATTGATTCAAGAGATAGAGCGACTAAGATTGTTGAGCTTGTTCACAACAATTGGTCAGATAAGAATCCTGTACTTATTACTTATCTATCTCCTCCTTATTACCCACATATCTTTATAGAAGGTAAGAGTGATAAGGATAAGAATCTTTTATCTGCAGTAGAGGAAGCTGTTAATACTACTGAATCAGATTACAAGATAGTTTATAAGAAATTCTTCCCATACATTTCAGATTTAAGTTATGGAGCTGCTCCAAAAGATCCAGCTATCATAGCAGCATTTAAATCAAATATGCCGGGTTATGGAAAGACTTATAACTTGCCTATAGAAGAAATGCAAGAACTAGATTTACCTGTTTTAGACATCGGTGCATTTGGTAAGGATGCTCATAAGTTTACAGAGCGTATAGAAAAGAAATACTCATTTGAAGTAGCACCAGAATTAGTTTATAAAACTATAGTAAATCTACTTAAATAGTAAGAGTATAAGCAATTAAAAATCCACTAGAGAAATCTAGTGGATTTTTTTGTATCATTTCTTATTTAAATTTAATTATGCGTTACGTTTCTTGGAAATTTTATTGAATGTATAAAGTAGTACTATCAAGCTTAATGCCCCAGAACCCAGTGTTGTAAATACATTGAAGTTTGTAATAGCTGAAACACCGTATCCTATAGCTGATGCTAGAGCTACTGTTAAAGCGTATGGTATCTGAGTAGATACGTGCTGGATATGATCACAATCAGCTCCTGTAGAAGATAGGATTGTAGTATCTGATATAGGAGAACAGTGATCTCCAAATACAGAACCGCCAAGTGTTGCTGCTAAAGTTACTACCATAATAGCTGGAGTAGTACTAACTAAAGGCTCACATATTATTATTACTATAGGTATAAGGATACCGAATGTTCCCCATGCAGTTCCCATTGAAAATGATAGGAAGGCTGCAACTATAAATACTATTAGGGGAAGAAGTACAACAGGGAAACTGCTTGTAGCAACAATGTTTCCTATATATTCTCCAGTAGATAGCAAATCTCTACAAACTCCAGATATTGTCCATGCTAATACCAAAATACTTATAGCAGGAACCATCATCTTGATACCCTCTGTAACACTTCCCATAAAATCAGAGAATGAAAGTATCTTTCTAGGTATGTATAAAACAAATGTTACTATTATAGCTCCAAATACACCTAAAACAAGAGCCTTTGATGCATCGCTGTTTCCGAAAGCTTCAACTATATTTGCCGCTTCTCCAGAGAATAATCCTCCAGTGTAAAGCATTGCAAGTATTGATAATCCTATTAGAGAAATGATTGGAACAAGAAGGTCTACAACTTTTCCGTTACTTTCTTCTAGGTCTTCGCTAGGATTTAAAGCACCTAATTCTCCTTGTAGAGTTGCATATTCTTCTAACTTTCTCATTGGACCATAGCTTATATTTGTTGTAGCTAGGATTATAACCATAAGTATAGTTAAAAGTGCATATAGGTTAAAAGGTATAGTAGAAACAAAAGCAAGTATATCGCTCTTGAAAATCTTTGCAGCAGCTAGAGTAGATCCTACTGCAGCAGCCCAAGATGAAATTGGTGCTATTATACAAACTGGAGCAGCTGTTGAATCTATTAAGTAAGCTAGCTTTGCTCTAGATATTCTGTACTTGTCTGTAACAGGTCTCATTACTGTTCCAACTGTTAGACAGTTGAAGTAATCGTCTACAAATATGATAAAACCTAAAAGACTTGTAGCTAGTTGAGCCATTTTCTTATTCTTAATCTTTGTTGCTGCCCATATACCATAGGCCTGAGATCCACCTGAAGCTGTAGCTAAAACTACTAGCACCCCAAGTAGTGATAAGAATAGAATCATTGCTGCGTTATCTCCAATCTTTTGTCCCATAAGATTTAAAGTAGCATCTAAGGCTCCCATAAATCCTGTACCAGCTGCAAAAGAGTAGGTAAATGTACCTACGAAGATACCTATTAAAAGTGAAGAAATAACTTCCTTAGTTATAAGTGCCAACCCTATCGCTATAATTGGTGGCAAAATCGACCAAAATCCTACATTAATTGCTTCCATAAATAAAATCTCCTTTCAAAATACGTCTTAAACATAAAAAAGCCACTTCTTTTACAGAAGTGGCGAAATGATACAATTATGTTTATAACAAAGTCTTAAAATAAACTACCATCGTCTGTAAAAGCTAAAGTAATAGGTTTTGTCTGTTTTATTTTTTTGCATTTCAAAACAGCAGCAAATTTAGTTGCTGCTAGAGAAGCTTTCTTTGAAGTTGTGTTATCAAAGTTAAAATTAAACATCTCTTTACCTTTTCTTTTACAAACAATAACTTATATTGATAAATATACAATAAAATATTTTACATTGCAATAGTAATTTATTAAAAAATATGATTTATTACCAATTTTTTTATCATTTATATGTTGTTAACAACATATAAAGAAAAATGAATATGTTGAAATTACAAAGAAAAGAGATATTTTGAGTGTATATGAGAAATTTAAAAAAATTTTTGCTTTTATGTTGACTTACTACTAAATAGGTGTATAATAGAGATGTAGTTAGCACTCTTTTGAAGTGAGTGCTAATATTATGAAAGGAGGTAAATATGGAGTTAAGTGAAAGAAAACTTAGGATACTTCAAGCTATTATTTCTGACTTTGTATCAACAGCAGAGCCTGTGGGATCAAGATCGTTATCAAAGAAATACAATCTTGGTATAAGTCCTGCTACAATAAGAAATGAAATGGCAGATCTTGAAGATATGGGTCTTTTAACTCATCCACATACTTCGGCAGGAAGGGTACCTTCTGAAAAAGCTTATCGTTTATATGTAGATGATATGATGAAAAAATCAGAGTTATCAGATAGTCACAAAGAAGTTATTTCACGAACACTATTTGATAATTTTGAAGCATTAGAAAAGACTATAGAACATGCTACAAAGCTACTATCAAATATTACAAATTTAACTGCATTTGCAATATCTCCTCAGACAAATGAAGATATCATTAAAATGATTAACCTTCTTCCTTTAGATGAAGATAGAGTAGTTCTTATGATAGTATCTGAGTCTGGAAAGATTTCTAATACAACACTTAAGATTGATAGTGGGTATAATGAGGAGATGTTAGGAATATTGGCAAAGACGATGACATATACCTACAGAGGTCACACTCTTACTCAGGCCCTTAAGATAGATATTATAAGTGACTTAGAAAACGATATGGATGCAATGAGTCATTTTGCTCATAAACTAGTTCCAAACTTTATGAAGACAATAGAAGAAATGTTAAATGTAGATATATATATGGATGGAATAACAAATATATTTTCAATACCAGAGTACAGTGATATTTCTAAAGCTAGAGCATTCATGGAACTTGTGAACAATAAGAATGAACTTATAAAGACTATGTCAGACAGAGGCACAGGAACTATTATAACTATAGGTGAGGAAAATCAAGTAGATGATCTTAAAGATTATAGTTTGATTACTGCAACTTATAAGGTAGGAGATAAATATGTTGGACAGCTTGGTGTAATTGGACCAACTAGAATGAAGTATGAAGAGATTACATCTGTTATAGAGTATTTGACAAATAATATAAGTAATCTTTATAAAATTGAAGGAGAGACAGATGGAGAAGATTGAAAAAGAAAAAAATGAAGAAGTATCGACTGAAGAAAAAAATAAAGAAGTCGATAATGAAACTTTAGGCAAAGATTCCCAAGAATCTTCTGAGAATGAAAAAGATAATGAAAATGAATCTTCGCAAGATGAAGAGAAAAAAGAGTTAACTGAAGAAGAAATAGAAGAAGAAAAGTCTAGGGAAGAAAGCGACAGATACATTAGGCTTATGGCTGATTTTCAAAACTTTAAAAACAGAGTTGAAAAGCAAAAGAGCGAAATTTACAGCTTGGCTAATGAAAAAGTAATAACAAAACTTTTAGATGTTCTAGATAATTTTCATAGAGCTCTTGAAGGAGAAACTAAGGATGAAGCTTTTAAATCAGGTATGGAAATGATTTTAAACCAGCTGAAAAGTGTTTTAGAAGCAGAAGGTCTTGAGGAAATTGAGACTGAAGGAAAAGAGTTTGATCCTAAGCTTCATAATGCTGTTATGGTTGAAGAAGCAGAAGGAGTTGAAGAAAACCATATTATTCAAATCTTCCAAAAAGGATATACTCTGAATGGGAAAGTTATAAGACCGTCTATGGTAAAAGTTAGCAAGTAGACGCAAAAATAATTATAGTTAATAAAAACAAAAAAGAAATAGAAAAAGGAGAAATTGAAATGGCAAAGGTAATAGGAATTGACTTAGGTACAACAAATTCATGTGTATCAGTATTAGAAGGTGGAGAACCTACAGTAATAACAAATGCAGAAGGAAATAGAACAACTCCGTCTGTTGTTGGTTTTGCTAAAAATGGCGAAAGATTAGTTGGTGAGACAGCAAAGAGACAGGCTGTTACTAATCCAGATAGAACAATTTCATCTATTAAGAGACATATGGGTGAAGATTATAAGGTTAGTATTGATGGCAAGGACTACACTCCACAGGATATTTCAGCTATGATTTTAGCTAAATTAAAATCAGATGCAGAAAGTTATCTTGGAGAAAAAGTAACAGAAGCAGTTATAACTGTGCCTGCATACTTTACAGATAGCCAGAAGCAGGCAACAAAGGACGCAGGAAAGATTGCAGGTCTAGATGTTAAGAGAATTATCAATGAACCGACAGCTGCTGCTCTATCTTATGGTCTAGATAAGGAAGATGGTCATCACAAGATTCTAGTATATGACTTAGGTGGTGGTACATTTGACGTATCTGTTTTAGAACTAGGTGACGGTGTATTTGAAGTATTAGCTACTGCAGGTAATAATAAGCTAGGTGGAGATGATTTTGACGAAGCTGTTTTAAACTTTATGGCAGATTCATTTGCAAAGGAAAACGGTATTGATTTAAGAAAAGATACTATGGCTATGCAGAGACTTAAGGAAGCTGCAGAAAAAGCTAAGAAAGAGCTTTCAAGTGCTCAGACAACAAGCGTATCTCTTCCATTTATCACAGTAAGTGAAGCAGGTCCATTACATTTAAATATGGATATAACAAGAGCTAAGTTTGATCAATTAACTTCAGGTCTTGTAGATGCTACTATAGAACCTGTTAAGAAGGCTATGGCAGATGCCGGAGTGAGCAACACAGATATTGAAAAAGTAATATTAGTTGGTGGCTCAACTAGAATTCCAGCTGTTCAGGAAGCAGTAAAGAAAATTACAGGAAAAGAGCCATTTAAGGGAATCAACCCAGATGAAAGTGTAGCTGTAGGTGCTGCAATTCAGGGTGGTGTTTTAACAGGTGAAGTAAACGATGTTCTTCTTTTAGATGTAACACCTTTATCTTTATCAATAGAAACACTAGGTGGTGTAGCTACGAAGCTAATTGAAAGAAATACAACTATTCCGGCAACAAAGAGCCAGATTTTCTCAACAGCGGCTGACAATCAGTCTGCAGTAGACATTCACGTAATGCAGGGTGAAAGAGAAATGGCTTCAGGTAATATTACTCTTGGAAGATTCCAGCTTACAGGTATTCCTGCTGCTCCAAGAGGAGTTCCACAGATTGAAGTTAAGTTTGACATAGATGCTAACGGCATAGTTAACGTAAGTGCTAAAGACCTAGGTACTGGTAAGGAACAGAGCATTACAATAACTTCTTCAACAAACCTTTCTGAGGATGAAATAAATGCTAAGGTTAAAGAAGCTGAGCAGTATGCTGAGGAAGATAAGAAGAGAAAAGAAGAAGTTGAAGTTAAAAACCAGGCAGAAACACTTATCTATGAAACAGAAAAGAATCTTAAGGAGCTAGAAGGTAAGTTATCTGAAGATGAAGTTAAGACAATTACAGAAGCTAAAGATGAATTATCAAGCAAATTAGAAAATGGCAGCGTTGAAGATATTAAGAAGGCAATAGAAGGGCTAACAGAGCAGTTCCACACAATGTCTTCTAAGTTATACCAGCAGGCTCAGGCTGAACAGCAGCCAGAAGCTGAACAGCAGAGTCAGCCAAAAGATGACAATGTTGTAGATGCTGACTACGAAGTAGTTGATGAAGATGAGGCTAAGTAATGGCAGATAAAAGAGATTATTATGAGGTCTTAGGTCTAAGTAAAGGCGCAAGTGATGATGAGATAAAAAGGTCATTTAGAAAGCTTGCCATGAAATACCACCCTGATAGAAATCCAGACAATAAGGAAGCTGAAGAGAAATTTAAAGAGATTAATGAAGCTTATAGCGTGCTTAGCGATCCTGATAAAAAGTCGAAGTATGATAGATTTGGTCATGCAGGAGTAGATCCAAATGCTGGTTTTGGCGGTGGAGGCTTTGAAGGATTCAGTGGTTTTGGAGGCTTTGAAGATATCTTTAACATGTTTGGAGGTGGAGGCTTCGGCGGACGTGGTTTCTCTAGAAGAGATCCAAACGCTCCAATGAGAGGCGGAGATATTCAAAAAAGTGTAACCATAGACTTTGAAGAAGCTGCTTTTGGTACTAAAAAAGAAATTGAAGTGACTAAGGACATTAAGTGCGAGACATGTAATGGAACAGGGGCTAAAGAAGGGATCTCTAAGAAAACTTGTCAAAGATGTAATGGAAGCGGTGAAGTAATTACAACGAGCAGAACGCCTTTTGGAACATTTCAAAGTTCAGCAGTTTGCCCCGAATGTAATGGAAAAGGAAGCATCATAGAGACCCCGTGTCCTGAGTGTAATGGAAGAGGAAAGAACAGAAAAACTGTTAAACTTTCAGTATCAATTCCTGCAGGAGTTGACAATGACTCTATAGTAACTCTCAGAGGTCAAGGTGAAGCTGGGGAAAATGGTGGTCCTGCTGGAGATCTTTATATAGTAATAAGAGTTAGACCTCACAAGCTATACAAGAGAGCTGGTCAGGATATACAGATTGAAATTCCTATAACTTTTGAACAAGCAGCTTTAGGTGACGAAATAGTCGTACCAGCTTTAGATGAAAAATTAAAATATAAGATACCTGCTGGAACTCAACCTAACACCGTCTTTAGATTGAGAGGTAAAGGTTTAGTCAGTCCGAGACACAGAGGCAAGGGTGACTTGTACGTTAAAGTAATTCTTGAAGTTCCTACAAAACTTTCTAGCAAAGAAAAGAAAGCCATTAAGAAGATGGCAGATGAGCTTGGAAATGATTGTTATAGCAAGAAGACAAGCTTTATAGATAGTGTCAAAGAGCTATTTAAATAACTATAACTGTAATAAAAAAGAGCTACATATGTAGCTCTTTTTTGTATGTATAAAACTGCTTATAATCAATTTGTTTTGTTTTCTTTCCAATAGTAAAAAAGAGGTATTAGAAGAAGTAGGCAGCATATATATATTGCATTTAAATCAAACTTATATATGAAAAAGTTCCCAAGTATTGCTCCTGAAATAAAAGCAAAAATTACAAGAACATACAATATGAAATTTTTCAAATAAAGAAGGTCCTTTTTAAAAAGATAAAGGGAAAGATTTTTTGAAACTATTCTTAGATTACCAACGCACATAGTAGTATTGACAGTCTTACTATTAAAATTCTTAAAAGTCTCTAGTTGCAAACCACATACAAAAGAAATTAGCATATTAGCCAGATAACTGTATTTTATAGAAAGAGCAGGTATTACTAAGAAAACTCCAATTTCTAACAAAATAGGCAAAGTTTTTAATAAAGACTTCATATCTATTAAAGTTGATAGATGTTCTATTATAGTTGACATGAATACACCTAATGCAAATGCTACTATTGGAAGAAAATAGTGTAATGCTTCTATAAAGAAACCTTGATATAGATTTATTCCCATAAAAATCAAGTTCCCAGTCTGTGCATTTGCAAATATATTTCCAAGTTTAATATATGAAAATGTATCCATAAACCCGCCACATAGAGAAAAAATAAAACATATAAAGAGACTGGAATAGTCTTTTGTAATAAGAAATTTATTTTTTGAATTTAAAGTTTTCATATTTCCTCCTTATTTTAATTATACACTTGTCTTGTATTTTATTAAAGGTAGCATACAATTGTTATTAAAATAGCTGAACGGGTATATATAAATTAAATATTAACGTGGAAGGAGAATGATATGTTAGAAGTAGGAATGAAGGCTCCAGATTTTTCTCTTTTAGATCAGAATGGAGATTCTCATAAATTGAGCGATTACAAAGGTAAAAAGGTAATATTATATTTTTATCCTAAAGACAATACTCCAGGGTGCAGCAAACAGGCTGCCGGTTTTGGAGAGCTGTATCCTCAAATTGAAGAAAAAAATGCAGTTGTAATTGGTATTAGTAAAGACTCTGTGGCTTCTCACAAGAAGTTTGAAGAAAAGTTTAATCTACCATTTACGATTCTATCCGATCCAGATCTTGAAGCAATACAGGCTTACGATGTATGGAAAGAAAAGAAAAATTATGGAAAGACCTATATGGGTATAGTAAGAACAACCTATTTAATAGACGAAGAAGGTATTATTGTAAATGCTTCTGATAAAGTTAAAGCAGCAAAAAATCCAGAGGAAATGCTTGAACTGCTATAAAAAAATAACTTAATATTTTACGTGTACTTTATTTTAGAACCTCCAATTGGAGGTTTTATTTGTTTACATAATTTTTATGAAGAGGTTGAATGTTATATGTGAAATAGGTGTTAAAATATAGGAAATTATGATATACTAATTTGATAAGTTTAATTGTATTTATTAGGAGAATGATATGAAAAATAAAGTGAGTTTAATTTTGTTTTTTATTATGGCTATATCAGTTACATTCTATATTAGTTTCGATAAGGCATTAGCTAGTGGATCTAATGTGGATGTTGAATTTGAAAAGTATCTAACAGCACAAGGCTTTGATAAGACTTACAAGGAAGGTTTAAGAGTTTTACACGAAAAATTTCCAAACTGGGTGTTTAAAGCTGATCATACAGGCCTTGATTTTCAAACAGTTATAGAAAAAGAAGACGTATATATAGGAAATAAAAAAATTAATGTTGTTCCTCAGAGCACAAAAGATGAATGGAAGGCAAATCCTATCAATAATGAAGGACAATACGATAGAGGATGGGTAGCTGCTTCCACAAGTGCTATCGAGTACTTTATGGATCCAAGAAACTTTTTTAATGAGGAATCTATATTTCAGTTTATAAGTAGTAAGTACGATTCTGATTTATACACAAAGAATGGTGTCGAATCTATAATAAAAGGAAGCTTTATGGATAGTAAGTTTCCAGAGGATGGCTTTGATAGATATTCAGATGTTATTATGTATGCAGCTAAAGAATCAGGAGCAAGTCCATATGTTCTTGCATCTATGATGTTATTGGAGCAGGGAAGAGATGGTAAAAGCAACTCTATCTCAGGAACAGTTGAAGGATATGAAAATATCTTTAACTTCTTCAATATAGGTGCTTATGATGGACACGATGCTGTTCTCAAAGGTCTTTCGTATGCTAAGAAACAGGGTTGGAACTCAAGAGTTAAATCTATTGTCGAAGGTGCTAAATGGTATAGTAGGAACTATCTGAGCAACAATCAATACACACCTTATCTTAGAAAATTTAATGTTATGAATGGTGAGGGAAAAGTTGGGACTCATCAGTATATGACAAATGTTATGGGCGCAAATAGTGAAGGTAGAGTAAACTACAGAGCATATAAGAATATTTTATCTGAGCCATTAACATTCTTCATTCCTGTATACAAAAGTTTAAATGTTGAATATAAGTATGAGTGGAAAGAGGAGAACGGTAAATGGTATTGTTATCAGAATGGGAAACAGCTTAGTAACAGATGGGTTAAATATAACGGAAAAGAATACTATCTAGATGAAAAAGGCGTGATGGCAACTGGAAAGCATTATGTAGGAGGAGAAGCTTTTCTGTTTGATAAAGAAGGTGCTTTGTCAACAGGATGGGTTCAGGATGTAGACGGATCATGGTACTATGCTGATGATACTGGACATTTAGCTAAATTTTGGCATAGATCAGGAGAAAAATGGTATTTCTTTGATGCTGATAACAGAATGGTTATCGGAAAGCTTAATCTGAATGAAAAGGCATATTTCTTCGATGGTTCAGGTGTGATGGTAACGGGCTGGGCAGAAGATAAAGATGGTTCTTGGTATTACGCTGATTCAAAGGGAGAGCTTTTAAAAGGATGGCAGAGGCTTGGTAGCTCTTGGTACTATTTTGATTCAGATAATAAAATGGTTACAGGAAGAGAAGTCATCGATGGAAAGGCATACTTCTTCGATGGTTCAGGTGTGATGGTAACAGGTTGGGCAAAAGATAAAGAAGAAAAGTGGTTTTATGTAAGCTCATCTGGTGAACTAGCATCTGGTTGGATGAATATTAATGATGTGTGGTACTATTTTGACTCTTCTAATAGAATGGTAACAGGAAAGCAAGATATACAGGGTAGAGAATACTTCTTTGCAAGTTCAGGAGCAATGGCAACAAGCTGGGCACAAGATAATGAAGGAACTTGGTATTATGCATATTCATCCGGAGCCTTAGCAACAGGATGGCAGAAGATTGGAAGTGTTTGGTACTACTTTAATTCAGATAATAAGATGGCAGTAGGAAGTCTTGTTATAGACGGAGTAAAATATTTCTTTGCAAGTTCAGGGGCTATGGCAACAAGCTGGGTGCAAGATAATGATGGAGTTTGGTACTATGCTACAAGTTCAGGAGCTTTAGCAACAGGATGGCAAAAGGTTGGAAGTGTTTGGTACTACTTTAACTCAGATAATAAGATGGCAGTAGGAAGTCTTGTTATAGACGGAGTAAAATATTTCTTTGCAAGTTCAGGGGCTATGGCAACAAGCTGGGTGCAAGATAATGATGGAACTTGGTATTATGCTACAAGTTCAGGAGCTTTAGCAACAGGATGGCAAAAAATATCTGGTACTTGGTACTACTTTGACGCATACAATAAGATGGTTACAGGAAATGTTTTAATAGACAATATTAACTATCAATTTTCAAATAGTGGAGGGTGGATTCAGTAATGAATATCTATATGAATGAAAATCATATAAGAAAAAGCAGAAAAATTTTATCTAATTTTATTTATACGCTGATGTTTGTTTTTATAATATTTAGCTTGTTTGATTTCAGCATTTTTGCAACGGAACAAAAGGATGAAATAAAAGAATATAAAACATCATCTGCAAAGACAAAGATTCATGTAATTTCCGTTAAAACTAGTGGAAACTCGGTTTTAATAGAGTCAAATGGTAAGTTTGGTGTAATAGACTCAGGAGAGGATAATGATTATCCTGATCAATATAGAGACGGCGTAACCTTAGGAAATGGAAGAGAGGAAGAAGTAATTGCTTATATGAAAAAGATAGGCGTTACAAAAGACAATTTAGAATTTTATATAGGTACACATCCCCATTCAGATCACATAGGTTCCGCTGATGAGGTAATAAGAGAGTTTCATCCTAAGCATCTATATACTCCGGAGTATAAGGACGAATATATAAAGAATCCTATGAGACTGTGGGATAACCTTTATGTATATAATAATATGCTTGATGCAGCTAATGAGGTTGGAACGCAGATACACCTATCTTTTGATGAAGGATATAACTTTGAATTTGGAGATACAGTTATAAATCTTTACAATGTTGATCAAGGTTACAGACATATTCCTGTAGAGGATGCAAATGATTTTAGTTTGGGAGTTAAAATTACTGACAAAACTACTAAAAAATCAGCTTTTGTTGGCGGAGATATGAACAATTTCAATGGTGCAGAAGATAGAGAGAGCGATAAAATAGGCAAAGTTGATATAATGGTTCTATGTCATCACTGTTATTATGGCTCTAACTCTCACAAATTTATTACTACTTTGGACCCTTCAATTATGATCGTTCCAAATAGATATACTTCGGCAAATAAGGATCACGATCCTAATGATATTATGCACAATACTTACAGCACTCTTTTAAATCAAACTAAGAAGGGATCCAGATTGTATGCGGAGGGCCATTACAAAGGTATCATAGATGCTTTGGTAGTTTCGTTTGACGAAAACTTAACAACAAATATTCCTGAAATGAATTTGGAAACCCCGTTCATCGGTGTAAGTAATGTAACCAGTGGATTAACATACAATTATTATATAGATGGTAGATATCAATCTAATATACATGATGTTCCGATTTCTCAGTGGATGCATGATGAAAAAGGATGGTGGCTTAAGCTTACAGAGAATCAATATGTTAAAAATAGTATAGTTAGAGTAGATAACAAAATCTATGGTTTCGATGAGTCAGGATACATGGTTACCGGATGGTTTGAGCATCGAGGAAACTGGTACTACTTTAATGAGAATGGAAGTATGCATAAAGGTTGGAAAGAAGTTGATAAACATATTTACTACTTTAATGAAGATGGGATGATGGTTAATAGTCCAACTACAGTAGATGGAAAAGTTCATACTTTCAATGAAAAAGGCTACTATATACCAGTTAACAACGGTTCAGATGTATATAATGTAATTATAGACGGGATGAAATATACAATGGACAAGGAAGGTACTATATTTAAAGATTGGCACCTTATAGATGGTTCGTGGTACTATGTAGAAAATGGTAATTTTGCTAAAGGTTGGAAAAATATAAGTGGAGTTTGGTACTACTTTACATCTGATAACAAGATGGTTACAGGTCTACAGAAAATAGATGGTACACCATATTTCTTTAGCAAGCTAGGTGCTATGGCAACAAGCTGGTCTGAAGATAGCGAAGGTACTTGGTATTATGCAAATCCGTCTGGAGTTTTACAAAAAGGATGGTTAAAATCAGGAAGTTCTTGGTATTACTTGGATTCAGAATATAAAATGGTGACTGGAAAACACAATATAGACGGTGTCACGTACTTCTTTGCAAGTTCAGGTGCCATGACAACTGGATGGTTTAAAGGGGAAGATGATATGTGGTATTATGTAGAATCTTCAGGCGCTTTAAGCAAGGGTTGGTCAAACATATCAGGAATATGGTATTATTTTGACTCAGAACATAAAATGGTAACAGGCGCACAAAAGATTGATGGAAAGCCTTACTATTTTGCAAGCTCAGGAGCAATGATAACTGGTTGGTTTAAAGACAATGACGGAGATTGGTCATACGCTGCTTCTTCAGGTGAGATAATATCAGGATGGGTGAATTCAGGAGGCTCATGGTATTACATGGATTCATCTTATAAGATGGTTACTGGAAGACAAGACATTGATGGCATTTCTTATTTCTTTGCTAGTTCGGGAGCAATGGCAACTAATTGGGCACAAGATAAAGATGGTACTTGGTATTATGCTAGTGGTTCAGGTGCTCTAGTAAAAGGATGGATAAAGTCAGGAGCTTGGTACTATTTTGACTCAGAACATAAAATGGTAACAGGCAGACAAGAGATAAATGGCGACATATATTATTTTAGCTACTCTGGTGCTATGGAAACTCATTAAATAAATATATAATTTATTTGGAGGGAGATTTTAGGTAAATAGTTATATGAAAAATTTAAAAATTGTAAGAAAAGCAAGTTTAATAGTAGCTTTATTATGTATGTTTGTTTGCATTGGAGTTTTTACTTCTGAAGATACTTATGCATACTATGATGCTACAGTAAATCCATTAGGTAAAGTCGTTAGTGTTTATGATAAGGCTGGAAACTTTATATATACAATGGATACAACAAAAAAGAGTCTTAATACAAGTAGTAGAGACAACAAACAAATAGATAGAATTGTAATACATTACTGGGGACAGAATGGACAAAGAATATATAACGTTGCTAATTGGTTATGTGTTTCTCACTCTAAAGTATCTGCTCACTATGTAGTTGAAAGTAACAAGGTTTATAATTTAGTACCTGAAGCATCAACTGCATGGCATGCTGGAGTTTATGATGTTAATCAGAGATCTATAGGTATAGAATGTAGACCAGAGGCAACAGATGGAGATTATGAAACAATAGGTGCTTTAGTAGGAAATTTATGGTTAAGATATGGTAAACTTCCTCTAGTTCCGCATAGAGCTGTTGTAGCAACCAGCTGCCCCGGTACATATGATCTTGGAAGAATAGAAAGATTAGCAAATATATATTATGAAAAAAATAGAATCCCTGTTGATTGGAAAAATGAAAATGGAAAAATATTTTTATACAGTGAAGGTAAAAAGCTAATAGGCTTACAGGATGTCTATGGTAGAAAATACTATATTGACAAAGATAATGGAAGACTGAGTGGAAAGCATAATATAGCAGGAAAAAACTATTTCTTTAACCCTGCAGATAATGATGCAATGGCTATCGATTGGTCTCTTGATAAAGATGGAACTTGGTATTATTCTGGTTTAACAGGTGAATTAGTAAAAGGTTGGCAACAGGTAAGAGGCCAATGGTACTATTTTGACACTGAGTGCAGAATGGTTACTGGTAAAAAGGCTATAGATGGAGTAAACTATTTCTTTACAAATACAGGAGCTATGGCAACTGGTTGGGCATCAGATGCAAATGGCGATTGGTATTATGCTGCATCATCTGGAGCCCTATCAACTGGCTGGGAAAAAATAAATGATGTATGGTATTATTTCTATTCCAATAATAAGATGGCAACAGGAGAAGTTGATGTTGATGGAACAAAGTACTTCTTTGATAATTCAGGTGCATTAGTTCCTGTTAAGGCAGGCTGGTCACAAAATAGTGATGGTTCTTGGATCTATACCCACTCTTCAGGAAGTCTTGCAAAAGGCTGGGAGAAGATAGGAGGAGTATGGTACTATTTCTACTCCAATAACAAAATGGCAACGGGGAAAGTTGAAATCGATGGAACAAGTTACTTCTTTGATAACTCAGGTGCACTAGTTCCTGTTAAGGAAGGCTGGTCACAAAATAGTGATGGTTCTTGGATCTATACAAATTCTTCAGGAAGTCTTGCAAAAGACTGGGAG
>CAMCQA010000016.1 GCA_945876935.1 uncultured Clostridia bacterium
CCTATTCTATTTGAAACTCTAAACACATGAGTATCTACAGCTATTCTCTCATGACCAAAAGCCACTGACATAACAACATTAGCTGTTTTTCTTCCTACTCCAGGTAACTCTATAAGAAGCTCATCATTTTCTGGAACTTCTCCACCATACTTCTCGACTAAAATCTTGGATAGCTTAACTATATTCTTAGCCTTTGTCTTATACATACCTATCCTCTTTAGAAGATCTGTTACATGAGCTTCATCAGCCTTAGCAAGCGCATGTGCATCAGGGTACGATTCAAATAAAGCAGGAGTTACCTTATTAACGCCCACATCTGTGGTCTGTGCTGATAAAACAACAGCTATTAAAAGCTCAAAAGGATTTCTAAAATCCAGTTCAGCTTTTGCCTCTGGATAATGTGCATCTAAAATATCTAAGACTTCTATTACTTTATCTTTTCTCATCGCCATTTTCTTCACCAGATAACTTTATATCTATATCCTTTCTAGTATTAGCTGTCGCACTTGTATCTCTTTTTATTGCTCTCTTATACCATTCTGCCACTTGAACTATTATTATATCGTACAGCATACCCACAAAAATTGCTCCTATAAAAAGAATTATCGTTGTATAGGCTTTAAATGTAATTATATCTATAAAGAAAAGTTTTGCTGATAATATAATTATGGCTCCACCAATAAAAAAAGTAGCTATCTTTGAAAGGTATTTAACATATTTATTTGATATGCTATCTAAGTAATCTTTTAAAAAGTTATATCCTCCCATAAGAGCATAAGTTATAATATAAAACTTAACAGGAATCAGAATTCCTATTAATATGAGAGTTGCAATATATAAGGCTAATGCTGATTTTCTATTAGTCTCATATATAGCAATGCTTATAAACAGGGCTGACACCCCTCCATTTTTAAATATCGATATAAAAGGAAACATATTTCCTAAGAAAATAAGGCTAACTCCTAAAGCTAAAAATGTAGCCATTAAAGCTATGCCTTTAATATTTTCATTATTATTCATTTCATCCTCTATATGCAGTCACACATTGAGTCTATACAGCAGTAACACATCATCATTCTACAACAATCACTGTCTCCGCTTCCATAGCCTGCTTGTCCTGCTCTTGACTTAAAGCCACCCATTCCAACTAACTGGTTTAAAACATTTCTGTACTCCATATTATTAGGATCCATACTAACAGCAGTCTGAATATTTGTAATAGCTTGATCGAACCAACCTTTTTTATAAAATAACATGCCCATTAAAAAATACCACTCTGCAGAGCGTTCACCTATAGAATTTAAAAGGGATTCTGCTTCTCTAAGATCATTTCTATCAAGTGCCATTCTTATATTAGCAAAGGCTGAACTATTGTAACCTGCATTACCATAGCCACTGCTACCTTGCGAATTTTGAGAATTAAAGCCTTTAGTTAACGTATCATAAGCTTCATTTATTTCTCTAAGTTTTTCCTCAGCTAAATCAGCAAGGGGATTATTTTGATACTTGTCAGGATGATATTTTTTTGCAAGTTCTCTATATCTTTGCTTTATTTCATCTTGACTAGCGCCTCTATTTAAACCTAGTACCTCATAAGGATCTCTCATTAATTATTCCTCCTCTTTTGTATTTATAGAAAGAACTTCCTCAGTCTTTTTAAGAAGACCTACGAAGATTATGTTCTCAAGAATACCTTTATTCTTTTTTACTGGTAACAAATCTATAGCTTGCCCAACTCTATCGAGAGACATAATTAAAACTTGTTCCATATATTTTTTTATGCCATCTTTAAAGTTTGATACATCCTCTGTCCCATCATATTGAAATCGTTCCAATATAGGGTTATATGTCTTCTTAGAAAGATTTTCATCAATGTCATCAATAGCGTCTATAATATATACCCACCTGCCAAGATGATATCCTATTTCTCCTACAACATCTGATATTCTCATCTGTTTAGAAAAATGTAAATTTTCTTTTCCATCATATACAAACATGTATCCTAGAGAAAAAATATCTTTCATTATATTTGCAAAACAGTCAGCAACTTCATCTAAATTAGATGATCTAGATTCTTCCAGATAATTTAGCCTATCGATATTAAGCTCTATGCTATCAACTAATTTAGGATGAGCTTCATTTAATTTACGAAATTTGCTTTTGTAAACACCTCTTAATATTTTACTATTAATCTTATCATCATCCCTTATATCATCTAATATCTTAAACCATCCAAGAATCAGCATGACATCAGCCGCATAATCTATAGATTTGCTCATCGCTATAGCCTTTTTCTTAAATGGATTAGCAATGCAAACTTCTCTGCTTAAGTTTTCAGACTCAACATCTATACTATCCAATAACAATGCTAAAAATGCGGCATCATAACTTAAAATCATACGCGGAAGTTGACCATGGTTCTTACCTATAGACTTACAAACTCCACAGTAATAAGCCTTATATAATTCAGCTTCTCGAACTTTTAATTCCGGCTTATTGGAAACGATATACCCTAGCAAATTAAATCACCTCTAAAATAGCTTGCTTAAATCAAAGCAGTAACCACAGTCAATATACCAAATATTATTCCTGGTATATTAGCAAGCACTAAAGGCCAGTCTCTGCTCTCTTTGAAAAATCCATAACATAACCATAAAAAGCTATTTAATGTAGCTACTGCAGGCTGAATAAAATCACCCTTCATACCATTCAAATTATTTATTATTTGTGGAAAGTAGGAAACATACATCATTATAGACATAAACGATGCGCTCATTCCCAACATTCTTATTCTTTTCTCACTCATACTTCAATTCTCTCAATAATTACTTTAGGCTAGCAGCTTCTTCAATCATATTTTTCTTAAGTTCCCAAAGATCATGGCTTAAATCCACATAATAAGTCTGTGGATTTTCAAATCTCAGCATTTCATCCCATAATGCCGAAACCTGATCATTTACTCTCTTCTTTATATCCTCAAGACTAGGTTTCTCATACACTAATTTCCCCTTATCAAAAAGCTTAACTCTAAGGTTCTTAGCTACGAAATTACTTACAGTCTTCCTCTTCCATATATTTTGTGGATCAAAGATTTCATAACCTTCATCATGTCCATCTATATCTTTTATCTTTTCATTATCTAATGTAACAACATCGGCAATAGCTCTGTTAGTGTCCTTATCATAAAGTCTATAAAGGTTTTTAAATCCTGGATTAGTAATTTTCTCTACATTTTCAGAAACTTTTATTTTAGGTATTATTCTGCCCTGTTTCTCTATGGCAACTAATTTGTAAACTCCTCCAAAAACTGGCTGTGCTTTGGCTGTTATCAATCTTTCACCCACTCCAAAAGAGTCTATACAAGCGCCCTCCAAAAGAACATCCCTTATAAGATATTCATCAAGAGAATTTGATACCATGATCTGACAATCTTCCAATCCTTGCTCATCTAAAATTTTTCTTACATTTTTAGTTAAATAAGAAATATCTCCACTATCGATTCTAACACACATTTTCTTTGGCTTTTCTTCCTTAAAAACTCTAATAGCATTTGGAAGCCCAGATTTTAAAACATTATATGTGTCTATTAAAAGAGTACAGTTATCTGGATATATTTGAGCATATGCCTTAAAAGCCTCGTACTCGCTATCAAAACTCTGAACCCAGCTATGTGCCATCGTTCCTAGGCTAGGAATACCATAATCTCTATCAACTAGCGTACAAGCTGTTCCTAGACAGCCCCCAACATATGCAGCCTTAGCTCCACTTATAGCTGCAGAAGCTCCTTGTGCTCTTCTACTTCCAAATTCAACAACATGTCTTCCCTGTGCTGCTCTAACCATTCTGTTAGCCTTAGTAGCAATCAAAGACTGATGATTAACTAAAAGAAGAATCATAGTTTCGACAAACTGAGCTTGAATCAATGGTCCTCTAACTGTTATCAAAGGTTCCCCCGGAAATACTGCCGTGCCTTCTGGAACTGCCCAAACATCACACTGAAACTCAAAATTCTTTAGATAAGCTAAAAACTCTTCATCAAAAATTTTCTTGCTTCTAAGAAATTCTATATCTTTATCTGTAAAGTTAAGGTCACACAAGTAATCAATAACGTCATTAATACCTGCTAGGATAGCAAACCCACCATCTTCAGGTATCTTTCTAAAAAACATATCAAAATATCCAATATCATCCTTCATGTTAGATTTGAAATATCCGTTTGCCATAGTAAACTCATAAAAGTCAGTTAACATGGTCAAATTTTTGTTATTCATAATTTTTTCTCCTATTTAACATAGCTATTAACCAATATAGTATATATAAAAAACCTTAAAAATTCAAGGTTTTATATATTATAGTACATGGCAATAGAGAAGCTTGCACATATAAAAGACAAAACTTTTATTACTACACGAAACTATTTGGATAAATATCGTCTCAAGTACTCTCCAGTATATGAGCCTTCAGTATCAGCTACTTCTTCTGGTGTTCCCTTCGCAACTATATTGCCACCTCTGTCACCACCGTAAGGTCCAAGATCTATAATATAGTCTGCTCTTTTTATAACATCTAAATTATGCTCTATTACAACTACTGTATTACCTGTATCAACTAGTCTGTCTATAACTTTTGTCAAATTGTCAACATCAGCGAAATGAAGCCCTGTAGTAGGCTCATCTAGAATATAAATATTCTTTCCAGTATTTCTCTTAGAAAGCTCACTAGCTAGTTTAACTCTCTGAGCCTCACCACCAGAAAGCTGAGTAGAAGGCTGACCTAATTTAATATACCCAAGACCTACATCTTCCAGTGTAATGAGCTGCCTGTATATCGAAGGTATATTTTCAAAGAATTTGACTGCTTCAGAAACTGTCATATCTAGAACTTCATATATGTTCTTATCCTTATATTTAACTTCTAAAGTCTCTCTATTGTATCTCTTACCTTTACAAACTTCACACTGAACATATACATCTGGAAGGAAGTGCATCTCAATTTTTATAATTCCATCTCCACTGCAAGCTTCGCACCTTCCACCTTTAACATTAAAACTAAATCTGCCTTTATCATAGCCTCTAATTTTAGCTTCTGGCGACTGTGCAAATAACTCTCGTATATTTGTAAATATACCTGTATATGTTGCAGGATTTGATCTAGGGGTTCTTCCTATAGGCTCTTGGTTAACTTCTATAACTTTCTCCAAAGAATCTATACCTTCAATTGATTTGTGCCTTCCACCACGCTCTCTAGTTCCATTAAGTTTATGAGCTAACTCTTTGTAAAGAATTTCATTTATTAGTGTAGACTTTCCAGATCCAGATACTCCTGTAATACAAGTCAACGTCCCCAAAGGAATCTTAATATCTATATTTTTCAGATTATTTTCAGAAGCTCCCTTAAGAGTCAGGAAGCTGCCATTTCCTTTTCTTCTTTCTTTAGGAACTTCTATAACTTTAGCACCTGATAAATACTGTCCTGTAACAGATTTTTTGTTTCTCTTTATTTCTTCTACATTTCCTTCTGCAACTACTTCACCACCATGAACTCCTGCTCTAGGCCCAATATCTACAATATGATCTGCTGCATACATAGTATCTTCATCATGCTCTACAACAATTAGAGTATTTCCAATATCTGTTAGTTCCCTTAAAGCTGATAGCAGTTTATCATTATCTTTTTGGTGGAGACCTATGCTAGGCTCATCTAGTATGTATAAAACTCCAACTAAACTTGATCCTATCTGAGTAGCAAGTCTTATTCTCTGGCTCTCCCCTCCAGATAAAGTAGCTGATGATCTAGATAAAGTTAGATAATCAAGTCCTACATCTATCAAAAAGCTAAGCCTACTCTTTATCTCTTTTATAATCTGATAAGCTATGGCTTCCTCTTTAGACGTTAAATCTAGAGAGTCAACAAAATTTCTAGCCTCTAAAATAGATAACCTAGATAGTTCAGCTATGTTTAAATCACCAACCTTAACTCCTAAAACAGCCGGTTTAAGTCTATCTCCATTACAAGAAGGACAAGTTGTTTCGACCATAAATTTCTTTATTCTATCCTTCATTGCTTCAGAGTCAGTTTCCATATATCTTCTCTCTAGATTTGGAATTACTCCTTCAAATGGATGACTTCTAAAAGAATGCATACCTGTAGTTCTGCTCACATACTCAAACTCTACATCCTTATTTCCAGTACCATATAAAATTTCCTGCTTTAGTTTCTTAGGAAGATCTCTATATGGAGTATTTATATCAACTCCATAGGGTTTCATCATCGCATCTATCATCTGCCTATAAAACCTGCCTTCCTCCATCGATGCAAACCCTTTACCAAAAACTCCCTCATAAAGACTTAAACTATCATCTTCTACAAGAAGATCAGGACTTATTTTTTGCATATGTCCAAGACCGTTACACGATGGGCATGCACCAAAAGGACTATTGAAAGAGAATGTTCTAGGTTCCATTTCCTCTAAAGTAACTCCATGGTCAGGACAAGAAAAAGATGTACTGTACATTTTTTCAACACTCTCATCATTTTGAATAATAGCTATAACTAAGCCATCTCCATGGGTAATAGCAAGGTCACAAGCTTCACTAAGTCTGCTGTCAACTTCTTCATTCAAAATAATTCTGTCTACAACAATCTCTATATTGTGCTTTATATTTTTTTCAAGCTTTATCTCATCTTCATCTAAAAGATACATCTCCCCATCGACTCTGACTCTTATAAAACCTTCTTTTCTTATACGTTCAAAGACCTTCTCATAGGTTCCTTTTCTTCCTCTAACTACAGGCGCTAGAATAGTAACCTTACTGCCATTTCCAAAGCTTTTAATATCATCAACTATCTGATCTATAGTCTGAGAAGATATTTCAAGGCCACACTCGGGACAATGAGGATGTCCAATTCTAGCATATAAAAGTCTCAAGTAGTCATGAATCTCCGTTATCGTTCCCACTGTGGATCTAGGGTTTTTACTTGTAGTCTTCTGATCTATGGAGATAGCTGGGGATAATCCCTCAATATATTCTACATCTGGTTTTTCCATCTGCCCTAGAAATTGTCTTGCATATGCTGACAAACTCTCTACATACCTCCTTTGTCCTTCGGCATATATAGTGTCAAAGGCTAGAGAACTCTTACCTGATCCAGATAAACCTGTCAAAACAACAAACTTATCTCTTGGTATAGTGAGATCTATATTTTTTAAATTATTTTCATTAGCACCTTTAATTATTAAATCTTTCTGCATATTTCTTATGTGTTTTACAAACACGACTCCTTTCTTATGCAAATACTTCTCAGCACAATTATATATCAAGCATCGTTCTACATCCTTGCTTTATATTCAAAAACTCTATCTCTAAGCAAAGCTGCTTTTTCAAACTCGAGATTAATAGCGGCTTCTTTCATTTCCTTTTCTAGCTTTTTCACATAATCTCTAAGTTCCTTCTTAGTCATTTCAATAGGTCTTTTTTCTTCTTCCTCGATAGCTGTAGTCGCTTCAATAACATCTCTCACCGACTTGATAATAGTCTTAGGAACTATACCATTATCATCATTATATTTCTTTTGTATATCCCTTCTTCTCTTAGTTTCATTTATAGCACTCTCCATAGCAGGAGTTATTTCGTCTGCATACATAATAACTCTTCCTTCAGAATTTCTTGCTGCTCGTCCTATAGTCTGTATTAGAGAAGTTTCATTTCTTAAAAATCCACTTTTATCCGCATCTAAAATAGCAACTAAACTTACTTCTGGAATATCCAGACCTTCTCTTAAAAGATTTATTCCAACTAGAACATCGAACTCTCCTCTTCTAAGATCTCTTATTATCTCTAGCCTCTCTAAAGTGTCTATTTCACTATGTAAGTATCTAACTTTTATGCCTGATAGCTGTAAATACTTAGTTAATTCCTCTGACATTTTCTTGGTTAACGTTGTTGCAAGAACCTTATTATTGTTAACTACTTCTTTATTTATCTCTGCAATTAAATGGTCCATTTGGTTATTTCTTCCAACAACGGTTATTTCAGGGTCAAGTAATCCAGTAGGTCTTATAATTTGCTCAGCATAGGCCTCCTTTGAGTTACTTAACTCATATACTGATGGGGTTGCACTTACATACAGTATTTTATCCTTTATATCTTCAAACTCCTTTAACTGAAGAGGTCTATTATCTAGAGCGGATGGTAGTCTAAAACCGTAGTCCACAAGAGATGTTTTTCTCGACCTATCACCTGCATACATAGCCCTTAGCTGCGGCATCATAACATGACTCTCATCGATAATAACTAGAAAATCATCGGGAAAGTAATCTATTAAAGTGTATGGTCTTTCTCCTGGCTTAAGGTTGTTTATATGTCGCGCATAATTTTCTATACCTTTGCACGTACCAATCTCCCTTAGCATTTCCATATCATATCTTGTTCTCTGATCAATTCTTTGTGCCTCTAGAAGCAAATTATTTTCTTTAAAGTAATCAAGCCTCTCTTTTAGCTCCTCTCCTATGGATGTAATTGCTCTCTCTATATTTTCTTTATTTGTAACATAATGAGTAGCCGGATATATAGATACGTGTTTTCTCTTAGATATATTTTCGCCAGTTACAGAGTTAATTTCTTTTATACTCTCAATCTCGTCGCCAAACAACTCTACTCTTATTGCATCCTCTGACCCTGCAGGAAATATATCAATAATGTCTCCTCTAACTCTGAAGTTACCTCTATCAAAAGCTATATCGTTTCTCGTATACTGTATATCTACAAGTCTCCTTAATATTTCTTCTCTACTAATCACATTTCCCACACGCAAAGATAGAACTTGATTCTCATAGTCCTCAGGTGAACCAAGTCCATAAATGCAAGAAACAGATGCTACTATAATAACATCTTTTCTCTCTGACAATGCAGCTGTGGCAGAGTGACGAAGCTTCTCAATCTCCGCATTGATATCAGAGTCCTTCTCTATATATGTATCTGTCGATGCAACATAAGCTTCAGGCTGATAATAATCATAATAAGAAACGAAATACTCCACAGCATTATCCGGAAAAAACTCTTTGAATTCACCATGCAGTTGAGCTGCAAGTGTCTTATTATGAGCTATTACCAAAGTAGGCTTATTGATTCTCTCTATAATATTAGCCATAGTAAAGGTCTTACCTGATCCAGTAACACCTAAAAGTGTCTGCTGCTTTATTCCATTATTAAATCCTTCAACAAGCTTATCAATCGCTTGTGGCTGATCACCTGTAGGCTTATATTCAGATACCAATTTAAACTTATCCATGTCTTCCTCAAAATTACCAATAAACACAAGAAAACATTTCTTATGTTAACTATATAACAATATATCACTTATACCCCAAATTTATTTTTTTATTATATCATTTTAGTAATTTCATGTAAACATTTGTTCTTTTTAATAGAAATAAAAAAGCACCAAGACAACAATAAGCCTTGGTGCTATCCTATATATAGTCTATTGCTTTCTATTTTTACCTCTCATGATAATAATATGTATGAAAGTCATAAAAAATAAGCTTATTAAAATATCATATCCGTATCTACTATCGCCAGTCTTCACTACATGTTTAACTTTTTTATCTACCATTTGTATAACTTGATTTTCATCATCTGATACAACAAATTCAATATCTTCAGATTTTTCATATCCTTTTGGAGACTCAATCTCTCTTAAAATATATTTTTCTCCTTCTATTAAATTTGATGCTTTATATGCTACATTGCTTGAAATAAATTCATCAACTACATTACCATATTTATCTAAAATTTGCATCCTAGCACCAGAAAGCATCTTTCCATCATCATCTAATTTCTTAATCTCTACAAATTTATTAGGCATATAGACTTTAGATATACTTCCATCTTCTCTCACATAGAACTCAACTTCTCTATTTGATAAAACATATCCCTTAGGTGCTATTTTCTCCTTCAATATATATGTTTTTCCTCTCTCTAATCCCTCTATTCTTGTAGCAACATTTTTTGATACAAAACTATGAACAAGCTTACCATTTTTTTCTCTTATCTCTATATAGGCTCCCGGAAGTTCACTTTCTCCCGATATATCTACTTTTAAGATATCTACTTTTGTCCCTTCATTATTAATATTAATTTTTTCTTCTATATTAAAATTAGTCTCATAATCTATATAAAACTCATAAACACTACCATCCTTATTTAAATATCGAGGTACAGATATCTCCTTTACAAAATATTTTCCTGCCCTAAGTCCATCATAGTGAAAGTTTCCATCCTTATCTAATGCATCTTTATAAATCAACTCACCTGCCTTATATAAGATTTTTCCATCTATAACGATATCTTCTTTAGAAAATAGACCAAAGACTATATCTTTAAAATTTCTTTCATCCAAAAGGCTTATCTCTGCCTCATTATCCTTAATAATTTTCTTATTGATAAAAACTTTTCCTTTAGGATAATCTATCATTTCTATTTTCTGGATATTCCCAGTTGACCCTACATTAAATGATACATCTTTAGATTTAAAGTATCCTTCAGGAGCTTCAATTTCTTTAAATGTATATTGTCTTCCTACTTCAAGCCCTTTTATAATCTTATTTGATCCTGTTGTAATAAACTCTTCTATAATTTTACCATTGTCATCGATAAGCTGGATTTTTGCTCCTAACAAACCAACCTTTCTTCCATCCTTATCGAAAGTTTTCTTGGAGAATTCAATTTGTGTTACTCTTTCTTTGCTACTAATAACATATCTGAAAGTACCACTGACAAGATCATTTATTCCGGCTTTTATTTCATGAATCTTCTTATCAATTATATATCCCTTTGAAGGTTCTTTCTCAACAACCTTATAAAGACCGGGAAGTCCATTTTCATATATGGCGTAGCCCTTTTCATCTGTTACAAGAGTAGTTATATTTTTAAAAGAATTTTCTAGCACATCCCAAAGTAAAACATCATATTTTGCACCTTGAAGGCTACCATAACCTTGTGCTTTATTACTACTAGTTTGTTCATCTACTTTATTTAATATCAAAGATATAGTTTGAGGCACCTCAATATCAACTACATCCTTAAGTAGATTGATCTGGCTCGTCTTATGATTATATGTAACATTTTGTAGAGATATAATTCCATCTGCCTTTAAAAAACCTTTTGGAGCTTTGATTTCTTCTACAACATAAGTTCCGATTAAGCCTACTGGAATACCTGAACTATCCTTAAATAGCTCATCTCCATCTATTTTGTAAGAATCATCCATGACAAAGCCGATCTTACCATTTGGCATTTCTCTCGTTATAAATCTCCATTCTCTAAAAGCTTTTTCTGTTCTAAAATTTCCTTCATTCAACCTATCATTTTTATAGTACTTTACAGTATATTCCGCGCCCTTAAGTAAGTGCTTTCCGTATCTATCATCTTTTGATTTTTTCTCTAGTATAAGAGATAATGGGTCAAAATGTGGTTTATCTGAAACACTAAAAGTTGTTGTGCTATTTTCATTAACTGTTATTCTATGAATTCTTTGATCTAAATAATACCCTTTCGGTGCTTCAATTTCCTTTATAAAGTAATCGCCTACCTCTAGCTCTATCTCATTTGAAAATCCATTAGCATCCGTAATAAAGATTCCTACACTATTCTTTAAAGCTTCATCTTTATATATCTCATATTTCGCACCTTCTAATGAATAATTTTCTTTACATAAATTTGTTAGATGAGAATCTTGCTCTGCAGATTTAACAATCTTAGCTTTTCCTTTTGAAACTGGCTTCCATTTAAATAAACCTACTCTTTGAGCTGTAAAAGGAGGCATTGCACCTGGCTTTATATTATTCTTATCAATTTCGTGTATCTCCAGTATACTCATAGCCTTATAATTACTATTAATCGTAATATCGTAGGATCCCTCATCGTTTAAAATTCCCGTAAATTCATACTTACCATCCATAGGAGTAACTCTGCCATGATCCATACACCAACCTGTATAAGATTTACCATCAGACATAGTAACAGTAAATCTTGTAGTTGATGGCAGTTTTTGATTCTTTGCTTCGCTTTCTGTATATTTTTCAGCAAAAGTTACAAAGGCCTCTCCCTTAATATTTTCTTCTTGAGCTTTTACATCTTCTATCTCCATATACATTAATCCTGTTAATACAAATATTAATATCAGAATATCTGTAATTATTCTCTTTTTTATTAGCATAAAATACCTCTTCTCTCTTCATTTCTCACATCCCCTTTTTTATCTTGGTTTTTAATTTTCTGGTAAAAAAATAGCAAGCACTATAACTTGCTATTTTTTCATATATATAAATTGGAGATTATTAATCACTCCCAATGACCAACTTCTTCATGCTCTATAACCATCGTTTCATATGTTAAATAGGCTTCATCTTCACCTGTTCCCCAGCTACCTGCTTCATCCATATATTTTTTATAAGCCTTATCCTTACTATAAAATTTGCTTATTTACCTATGCTATTTTTATGCCACCAAGTAGGTCTATATTTTGTAACAGGAACTATCTTTTCTTCTTTCCATGCTTCTTTATCTACAACCCAGTGCCTCTTATAGATAGTTTCTTTGGATTCTTTATATTCTTTAGTTTCTTCAGATTTGTTCAAAGCCTTAGATTGATTAGAATTATCATTAACAGTTATATGCTTTAACTCTTTCCCTTTGTTATTATGTTGCATAACTGATGTTTTCGCAGCGGAAAGCTTAAAAGACGCAGTATCTACAAAATCAACAGCTTCAATGTTAGCTTCTATGTCTCTAATAGCACTATTCAAACTTTCTGAATATGCTCTTCGTATATGTGTTTTATCGTCATCTATTAAAAAAGTACTATCCCCTCTTTCATGTCCAATACACCAAAAAAGTATAATTACTATCAATATAGCTGCCACAATTATTATTCCAATCAATGCATATTTTGAATATGTTTTTAGAAATCGCATTTTATTTTCCTCTCAGATGAAGGTTATATTTAATTTTCTTCTAAAGTATATATTTGCTTGTTAGTTCTTTCAACAATTTCTCAAATTATGATATGTTTTACGCAAATAATAATGAAAAACTGTAAGATGTTATATTTCTGCAAAAATTATTGATTTTTTCCTCTATCACCTTTATACTGTTCTTGTAAACTAGGGATACTAGCTCAATGGATAGAGTAGCTGACTTCGAATCAGTTGGTTAAAGGTTCGAATCCTTTGTATCTCACCAATCATTAAACCGTTGAAATTTCAATAATTTTAACGGTTTTTCTTTTTTATAAATTTATATATTTTATGCTTATAATTTAAATATATGAGCCTATTTCTGCCTATTTTGCCTAAAAAGCGTGACCCTAAGCGTACCCTAAACAAAAAAGCAGAGCATAAGCTCTGCTTTTCATATTACCTACTATTTTTTACTATTCTTTTTTCTTCCTAATAGAACAGATGCTAATACCAGTACAAGAGCTATAAAAGCAATACCTAGTATCAATGTAACATTTGTTTCATCACCTGTTTTAGGTGCTTTCATCTTCTTAGAAGAATTATTTGGTTTTTCTGTTTGTGGCTTCTGAGGATCTTCAGAAGGAGCAGGTGGCTCAACATAAGTATTAGTTATAACAAAACCATCTTTGTCATTTCCACTTATTGAAACTGTGAATTTATTTCCATCTATTGTCACTGAACCTTCTTCTTCTCCAACTTCTCTTACAGTATAAGCGATAGCTGTTTTATCTGTTAAGTTCTCAACCACTGGTAAATCTTTAAATGTACCCTTATATCCTTCTGCAGATGTTAGCATCAGAATATTTCCAGTAGGAACACCGTTCTTTAATAATTCTACTTCCACAGAATCAGCCTTATGTTTATCATCTGACCACTTCTTTTCTACCATGATGTTCATCATTGCAGGAAGTATTGGAATGCTTGGTGGATTATATTTATTTTCAATTACAAATCCCTTGATAGCATCTCCTGTTACAGTAACTGTGTAGTTCTTGCCTTCAAGATCTATTCGTCCATTCTGTTCCCCAACTTCCTTAACAGTGTAGGCAACCCCTTCAGTATCAGTTAGATTGTTAACAACATCTAAGTTATCAAATGTATATTTCCAGCCGTTCTCTTCATTTAGAGTAGCAACTTTATCAGTTTCCACACCATCTTTCACTAGAACAACCTCTACACTTGATGCCTTATTCTTCTCGTCTGTCCATTTTTTCTCTACACTAACACTTGTTTTGGCTGGTGTTATAGGAATAAATGGAGGTAGGAACTTATTTGTAATGGTTATAACAGCCGGAGCTGTCTCTTTCATCATTACTGTATAAGTATTTTCACCTAAAGTAATATTTTCATTATTTGCAAAGTATTTATTCTTTTCATCTAACTCTTTTACAGTATAAATATTCTTTTCTTTAGACTTAGCATTATCTACAACTGGTAAATTTGTAAAGTCATGTGTCCATTTATTTGTTTCGTTAAGTACAGCTCTATTTCCTGTAGCAACTCCATTCTTGAATAGTTCTACAGTAACATTTTCAGCTTTTTTAGCCTGATCTGACCACTCTTTTATAACTGTAAGCTTAGTCTTTGAAGGTGTTAAAGGCATCTGTGGGGGCAAGTAAGCATTTGCTACTACAAATCCATCAGTAGCATTACCTGTAACAGTAACGCTATATTTGTTATTACCTATAGTAACCTTTCCATTGGCTTCGCCAACTTCTTTAACAGTGTAATCAGCTGAAATATCATTACCTCTAACATCAGTCAAAGGTACGTCTACAAAAGAGCCAGAATAATTTTTAGCTTTTTCTAAAGATATAGGATCTCCAATTTGTTCATCTCCCTTATATAGAGCAACCTGAACAGTATCAGGAGTAGTAGGAACAGTTACATACTTATCACCTGCATCCCATGTCTTGCTAACAGGAATATTAAACAATTCAGAGTTCTTAACAGTAAAGTATCTAGTATTTTCTTCTGCCTTCCCTTCAGCTTTAACTGCAAGAGTAGCATCCACTATATCAACTGCGTATTTCTTATCATTTATAGTAATTTTTCCATCTACAGCGTCTTTTTCAATTACTGCATATTTGGACGTTATATCAACTCCATCTTCAATTTTTGATACTCCTTTAAAAGCTATCCAATCAGTATCATTTGGAGTTACTGTCTTTTCTTCTATTACTTGATTATTTTTATCTGTTCTAACAAGCTGCAAGATTACATCTGCTTTATTAACAGCATTCCAAGATTTTTTAGCTTTTACAACCATAAGCTTGTCGTATACAGCATATGTATGAAGAGTATTTTTTGTATTAGAGCTTAGAATATTTGTAACTTCGCCATTTACGCCCCAAGAGTGAGCAAAGTTATTATTTTCAAAATCATATTCATGATAAGACTTATCTACATCGTACTTCGGCTTTTCTTTATCTTCAGACGTTCCCCAACCTTTGAAATTATAATCAGAAAGAGAAGGAGTTTTATCCGTCATATTTAAATCAGTAGCCTTTACATCATTTATTGACACTAAAAGTGTATTTCCATCTACACCATAAACTGTATATAATTGATCAAGCTTCTGACCATTAGGCTCTGTATCAGCTTGACCACCATCTATAGTCGCTGTAGGCTCATTTGTATGGTATACCATTTTAGCTCTCTGACCTAGAACAACAGTCATATTTTCCGGATTAAATACATAATCCCATTTTGCTGTTATTGTATGATCATTAACATCTGCTATTTCAAGTGCATCAGTAGTTCTAGATACGAAGTGGAATTTCTTTGCATCTTCAGCTGTTGGAACATAAGCTTTTGTTCCAGCTGGCTTATATGCTGCTGTTAAATCTCCGTCAACTAAACCTCTACCAACTAAATATCCAACATATCTATGCGGAGTTTCAAAGAAATCCTTCTCCCAAATCGTATTATCGCCTGTCTTAGCTTTTTCACTGATAGAAACATTTATTACAGATTCTCTAGGTCCGCTTAAAACAACTGATGACTGCTTATCTATAACACGAATATCCTTACCATCAAATTTTGCAGCAGATCCTACAATAACATCTTTCTTAGCATAAACATTTTCTCCAGATTTCTCTCTAGGATCATCTCCTATTGTATGAATCTCTGTAGGTCCCCATTTGTTTTGCTTCCAGTTTCCAGAGAAATTAGCATCATTAATATTGGCATATCCATCATTGAATAATCCTCCAGCCATCTGCTCTGCTCTGTTATTTATAATCTTTGTTCCGCCATCAATAGTAACTTCACCCTTATTGTAAATAGCAGCACCGTAGTTAGCTATCATCTGTGAGATTGTTGATGGGGCCTTCTCTGACTTAGTTACTACAACTTTACTTCCTGGAGATATATAAATTCCAGCACCAGCTGAATTGTTATCGTATGTATAAGCCTGACCATTATGAATAGTTGTACCTTCTATTTTTAAATCAACAGTAGTATTTCCGTATTCATTTCCATTTCTGTGACCTACAGCAATAGTTCCGCCTGTATGGTCAACCATGTAATTTTTAATTTCAGTATCTCTTATTAAGGCCTTTGCAGAAGCACCATTCTCAAAAGCAATAGCTCCGCCATACTTAGCTGACTTGTACTTCCAAACTTCATTCCAAGACATCCAGTCAGGAGCATTACCCTTTAGTCTTGAGTTTAATAGGTTAAATTCACCTCCACCTACAATGTCAATATGTCCTCCTGCAAAAGTAACATTTGGATTATTTTCCATTGTAAAGTCAGAGTTATCAACAGTTAAAAAAGAGTCCTGTGAAACTATAGCTCCACCAGAAGTTCCAAAATAAGTTGATGCAACAGGCGTCTGTGGTAAGCTACCACCTATCAACTTAAAAGTTGAGTTTTTAACGATATTATGTTTAGAATCTGAACCAGCAGTTTCAAATTTTATAGCTCCACCAGTATCAAATCCACCCTTAACTATAAAGTCTGTGTTATTAATATCTACGGTACTACGAGTAACTTCTATTGCTCCACCCTGTAGTCCACCTACGCTTGAGTCTGTATGATGATTGTGGTTACCATCAAAAACAGTTCTTGAAGTACCAGTAACATTTATATTTATATGTGATCCACCTTCAGCCTTGATAGCTCCACCTTCTCCATGAGGCGCACCATCTCCGCTGTAGTTGTTTGTAAAGCTTCCACCTAAAATATTTAATTTAGTTTGTGAACCTATATAAATAGCTCCTCCATGAGGAGAAATAGCATCTCCTCCCGCTCCATTAACTGTTAGCTGGGCAGGAGTACCATTTTTTGTATGATTATCTACAAATGTTGTATTAGAGATATTTAATGTTGCACCATCTGCATAAACAGCTCCACCTTGATATCTCTGATGATTAAATCCATCAGCTTCTATAACAGGATTAAAGTTTTGAGTAGTTCCATTCTTTACAGTAGAGTTGTTAATGCTTACTGTAGAAGCAGAAATATCAAACAATCTTCCGTTATTTTTACCATCGAGCGTAATATTGTCAAAGGTTATATTTTTATCTCCTCCATTTATTACAAACATATTATCTACGCCCGCGGAAGATAAAAGAGTATTTCCACCCCCATTTATACTGATAGTCTTACTACCTGTTTTTATCTCTATAGGGGCTGAAATAGTAATATCATTTGATAAAACAATATTGCTATCTCCATTTTCAATAGCTGCTCTCAAAGTAGCTTCATCAGAAACCTGAACAGTATTAGCAAGAGAATATGTCACCATACCTACCAATACTAGAACCATCGAAAGAGCTAAAGATGCAATTTTCAAAATTTGCTTCTTCATTTTTTTCTCCTATAATTATATCTAGTCATAAAATTTTGTTATAAAATATTATACCATAAAAATCTCGATAATTTCAACCTAACAGGTAAAGTAAAATCTAAATTTATACAAAAAAAGAAGCTGTATTCACAGCTTCTTTAATATTCTTTATAAATTTATTTCGCTAGAGTTTCTTTTGCCTTTTCACAAAGCTTTGTAAAACCTGCAGCATCGTAAATTGCCATTTCAGAAAGCATCTTTCTATTGATTTCGATACCTGACTTCTTTAAACCATTCATTAGCTTGCTGTATGAAATATTGTTCATTCTTGCAGCAGCATTGATTCTAGCAATCCATAATCTTCTGTAATCTCTCTTCTTTTCTTTTCTTCCGATATAAGAAGATCTTAAAGATCTCATTACAGCTGGCTTAGCTGCTCTATAAACTTTACTTTTCTGTCCATAGAAACCTTTAGCTAATTTTAATACTTTTTTATGTCTCTTATGTGCGTTTACACCCTTTTTTACTCTTGCCATGTTACTATATACCTCCTACTACTTGCTCAATACGCTCTTGATTCTCTTTAGATCTGCCTTTGTTAAAGTAGTTGCCTTTCTTAGGCCTCTCTTTCTCTTTGCAGTCTTCTTTGTAAGAATGTGACCCTTAAATGCCTTATTTCTCTTAACTTTGCCTGAGCCAGTTAGCTTAAATCTTTTGCTTGCGCCTCTATGAGACTTCATTTTATTCTTTGCCATAACTTCAATTCCTCCTGTTATTTGTTTTTATCTGCTTTTGATGATAATATCATTGTCAAGCTTCTGCCTTCGAATTTTGGTGCTTTCTCAACATCTGAGTATTCTTTACAGAACTCTGCAAAGCGTTCCATAACTTCTTTACCCTTAGCCTGATAGCCCATTTCTCTTCCTCTGAATCTAAGGCTTACTTTTACCTTATCTCCATCTTGCAAGAACTTTATAGCAGTCTTTCCTTTAACCTGAATATCATGGTCTTCTATGAAAGTGCTCAATCTGATTTCTTTAACCTGATTGTTCTTTTGCTTTTTCTTAGCTTCCTTATCTCTCTTTTTCATCTCGTAGCGGTATTTACCATAATCCATCAATTTACAAACTGGCGGACTAGCTTTAGGTGCAATACATACTAGATCAAGATTTTTCTCTTCAGCTAGTTCTAAAGCCTCTTCACGACTTAAAATACCTAACTGATCGCCTTCATCTCCGATAACTCTAAACTCTTTACCTCGGATTTCCTCATTTATTAAAGCTTCTTTACTAATGATACTACACCTCCTCATACAATAAAAAAAGCGGATAATTAAATTATCCGCCCAATATGCAAAGTATACATAAGATATTGACCTTACTAGCCTTGCTGCAAGGTGAGAAACGGATAATTTCTACTTAATACCGTAATATTCTATCACTTATATTACTATAAGTCAACCTTTTTCTAATATAAAATGGAAGCCGATACCAGCTTCCATTTATAATTTACATTTATTTAATGATATACTATTGAGCCAGTAGTGATAGGATGATTTCATCCTTAGTTTCTACTTTCTTATCATAAGCCTTCATAAGAGCACTTACCTTGCTTACATTACCCATTAGAATACCACCGCAGAACTTACCATTTAAGAAGAATAACTTCTTATAGTAACCCTTAGCTTCTTCTACAATTTCAATATCCTTATAGTTTCCACCTTCTACGAAGTGTCCTACATCTCCGATTGAGAATACTGAAGTTCCAAATCCGTTGAATGCAGAAGATGGAGTGATAGGAGTATAAACAACTTCTTCACCAGCAACATTTGCACCAGCAACCTTAGCCATAGCTTCTGCCTGTGGCCAAATTCCTATGCTAACGCCATTGAATGAAGCAACGTCTCCACATGCATAAATATTTTCATCGGAAGTCTGCATATTTTCGTTTACTACTACAAATCTATCTACTTCTAGGCCAGCTTCCTGAGCTAATGCAGTATTAGGTCTAACGCCTGCAGAGATAATAACTCTATCTGCTTTAAATACAGTGCCATCAACAAGCTTAACGCCATCTACCTTACCTTCGCCAGTTATAGTTTCAATACCTACACCTGTTGAAATTGTAGCGCCCTTGCTTTCTGCAGCAGCTTTTAGAAGAGCTGAGCTCTTTGGATCAAGCTGTCTTCCCATAATTGACTGAGAAACTTCAATAACTGTAACGTTCTTTTTAGCTCTCATAAGCTCCCAAGCAGCTTCTAGACCAAGGATACCACCACCGATAACTACGATATCTTCAATATCCTTCATTTCTTCTCTAATCTTGTTAGCATCACTTAGCTTTCTGATTACTTCAACACCAACCTTATCATGTCCTGGAATTGGTGGAACATTACATTCAGCACCAGTAGCATATACTAGCTTATCGTAATTTCTTGTTGTTCCATCAGATAAAGTAACTGTCTTAGCTTCTCTATCAATCTTAGTAACCTCTGTATTTAGAGTTACTTTTATATTCTTTTCATCATACCAAGACTGCTGCTTAGTATAGAAGTTTAAGTTTTCAAACTCTGATAGTAGACCCTTAGTTAGCATTGGTCTATTGTAGCAAATTACATCTTCATTAGATATAATTTCGATGTCGCAAGCTTCGTTTCTGTTTCTTACAGCTTCTGCAGATCTTAGAGCTGCAATACCACCACCGATAATAACGATATTCATCTTATCATCAGAAGTGAAAGCAACAGCCTGAGATTCAACAACTACAAACTGCTCTGGACCTACTCCGCACACTGGACAAGCTGAAGGTGCTTCTGTACCCTTTAGGATTTCTCCACAGATTAAACACTTCCATTCTCTTTCAACAGCTACAGCTGCCTGTTCATCTACATCTACAACTTTACCAGCAAGAACACTCTTACCAAATCCAAAACCAAATTCATAAGCACCTTCTAGGTCTGCTTCACTTGGATTAAATCTGCTCTTGTAACCTTCTCCATATATCTTCATTCTCAATTGCTGAAGTCTAGTAAGAATATTTGGTACACCTTCTCCACTCCATCCGTAAGAACCGAATGCAGAAGCAATCTTACCTCCGTGAGTTCCTGGGAAAATAGAAGTAGATAAATCCCAAATTGGCTTTAAAGCATCTCCAAGAATTGTTGGAGTTCCTAAAAGAATACCATCTGCCCAGTACATATCGTTAATTACAACGCTCATGTCATTTAGAACTAGGTCATATTTTCTTACTTCAATATCTCCTGCTGCTCTGATACCTTCTTCAACTTTTTCAGCTAATTTTTCTGTGTATCCGTAAGCAGAAACATACGGAATAACAACTGTCTTTCTAACATTAGGGTTAACTTCTGTTGACCACTTGTCATAAATATCAATAATTGACCATGGATCCTTATCAAGTACTGGACCATGACCTGGTGCAACCATATCGATATCTAAACCTCTAATCTTTTCAATAGCACTTCTTACATAAGACTTAAACGGTCCCATAATATTTTCATAGTAATATCTTAGTGCTGATCTGTAATCTTCGTGATTTACTACAGTTGAGAATAGAATAGAATCTATGCTGTAGTGAGCACCGAAAGAGTCACAAGAGATAAGAAGTTTATCTTCAGGAATGTAAGTATACATGCTGTCTGGCCAATGTAAATTTGGAGCAGCAATAAACTTCATAGTCCTATCACCTAAAGAAATTTCATCTCCGTCTTTAACAATAATACTATTAAAGTCAATATTTAAAATTTCTTTCATGAAATTGATAGCAGTTGCACTACCTACGATTTTAATGCTCGGATTTTCTTCAATTAGATATCTAGCAGAACCTGCGTGATCTGGCTCAGTATGGTCTACAACGATATAATCAATATCCTGAACATCAATAATAGACTTTAACTTAGCTAGGTAATCTCCCATGAATTTTTCCTTAGCTGTTTCAAATAAAGCTACCTTTTCTGAGCCTTTAACTATATAAGAGTTATATGATGTTCCAAACTTTGTTTCCATTACAATATCAAATACTCTTAGGTTTGGATCTAGAATACCTGTCCAATAAATATTTTTCTTAATTTCTAATGTTTTATTCATTGTTTCCTCTTCTTTCATCTTAAGTATAACACGGTTTATTGTTAATCTATCTACATATATATATTTTACCACAAGTGTAATATCTCAACCACTAAATATTATATTTATAAAAATTAAAATAAAAAAAGAGCAGCTATGCTGCTCTAAAACTGGCAACGTCCTACTTTCCCAGGCAGTCGCCCGCCAAGTATCATCAGCGC
>CAMCQA010000017.1 GCA_945876935.1 uncultured Clostridia bacterium
AGATCTAGAGCAAACCATGAATCTAGAGAAAATAAGAGAGAGGACAGAGCTTTTAAGGGAAGTTCAGAATGTAGCTCTGAAGTTTCAGCAAACAGAGATAAGAGAAAGTCTAAGAAGAAAGATAAAGATAAAGACAGAAATAGAGACGAAAGAAGATCTATGGATGGAAAGAACAAGGGTAAGCTAAGCAATGACAACAATGCTTATGGTGAAAGATCTCTTGAGAAGAAGGTTAAGAAAAAGAAACATAAGCCTAAAGAAGTTGAGGTTGTTGAGGAAATAATCGAAGTTCCAGAAGGAGCAAAAGTAATCAATGTTCCTATAACTGTTGCTGGATATAGTGAGCAGGTAGGAATTTCCGTATCAAACATTATTATGGCTCTTATGAAGCTTGGTATAGTTACAAATATCAACGCTAACTTGGATGAAGATACGGCTTTGATTCTTAGTGAAGAGCTAGGTGTTCAGGTTCATATTGGTAAGGTTGAAGAAGAAGTTTTCGAAGAAGGTATCGAAGATTTTGAAGATAAGGAAGATGATTTAGTAGGAAGACCACCTATTATTACAGTAATGGGACACGTTGACCATGGTAAAACATCTCTTTTGGATGCTATAAGAGCAACAAATGTAACAGCATCAGAATCAGGTGGTATAACACAGCATATAGGGGCTTCAGAGGTTACACTAAATGGTCAAAAAATAGTATTCTTGGATACACCGGGTCACGAAGCATTTACAGCTATGAGAGCTAGAGGTGCCAATATAACAGATATTGCTGTTTTAGTAGTAGCAGCTGATGACTCAGTAAAGCCTCAGACTATTGAATCTATAAGCCATGCTAAAGCTGCAGGTGTACCTATTATAGTTGCTATAAACAAGATGGATAAGCCAGGTGCAAACCCTGATGTAGTAAAGAAAGACTTAACAGAACATGGAATTCTTGTAGAAGATTGGGGTGGAGATGTTATATCTGTTCCTGTATCAGCTAAGACAGGCGATGGTATAGAGCATCTTCTAGAGATGATTTTGTTACAGGCTGAAGTTCTTGAGCTTAAGGCAAACCCTAAGAGATTGGCTTTAGGTACAGTAATAGAAGCAAGGCTTGATAAGTCTAAGGGTCCTGTAGCTACTCTTCTTGTAACAAATGGGTCTGTAAAGAGTGGGCAGAGCCTTGTGGCAGGAAATACATCAGGAAGAATAAGACTTATGACTGACTTTAAGGGGACTACTATTAAAAAAGCAGGTCCTGCAACAGCAGTTGAAGTTTTAGGCCTAACTGAAGTTCCAGCTGCAGGTGACGATTTCCACGTTGTTAGAGACGATAAGATAGCTAGAGAAATAGCTGAAAAGAGAAAGCAGAAACAAAGAGAAGAAGTTCTTGCTAGAAACTCAAGCTCAACTCTTGAAGAACTATTTAGCCAGATTCAGTCAGGAGAAGTTAAAGACCTTAACCTTATTGTTAAAGGTGATGTAAGAGGCTCTGTAGGCGCTGTTGTAACATCTCTTGAAAAGTTATCTAATGATGAAGTAAGAGTTAAAATCGTTCACTCTGGCGTAGGTGCAATAACTGAGTCAGATGTTAGTCTTGCAAGTACAGCAGGAGCGATAATAATTGGATTTAATGTAAGACCTACTCCTGTAGTTCAGGGTATCGCAGATAGAGAAAGTGTACAGATAAGAACATATAGAGTAATTTATAACATTATTGATGATGTTGAAAATGCTATGAAGGGTATGCTTGATCCTGAATTTAAGGAAGTTGTATTAGGTCAGGTATCTATAAGAGAAACATTTAGAGTTCCTGGCGTAGGTACTATCGGTGGAGCATATGTAACTGATGGTAAAGTTGTTAGAAATGCTGAAGTTAGAATCGTTAGAGATGGTATAGTTATCCATGAAGGAAAGATTTCATCTCTAAAGAGATTTAAAGATGACGCAAAAGAAGTTGCTCAGGGCTATGAATGTGGTATAGGTATAGAGAACTATAATGATATTAAAGAAGGCGATATAGTAGAATGCTTCCAGATGGAAGAAGTCGCTAGAAGCTAAAAATAAGAACTTAGAAAGGCGAGGTAAAACTCGCCTTAGTTATCTTATTTAAAGAGAGGTAATAATGGGAAAAGGATATAAGACAGGCAGATTAGGAGAGGAAATACGAAAGCTGACGGGAGAAATGATTATTCATGAGCTTAAAGATCCTAGGTTATCTACAGGGGTTATAAGTGTTACAGCCGTAGACGTTTCTGGAGATGGAAGCATAGCAACTATATTTCTGAGCTACCTACCTTATGGAGATCAAGCAGATGTTCAGGCTCTGAATGAGAAAAAAGACAACGTTTTGATTGCTATGAACAAAGCTAGTGGTCTAATAAAGAAGGAAATAAGTAAAAGGGTAAAGCTAAGACATATACCTAGCTTAGTTTTTAAATTTGACACCACTTTAGAATATGCAAGACATATTGACGAGCTAATAGAGAAGGTGAAGGAATATGAATAATAGCTTTTTTGAAATTGCTCAGATTTTAAAAGAAAATAAATACTTTATATTGTTTTCTCATATTTCTGCTGATGCAGATTCATTTGGATCTTGTGCAGCGTTGTGGCATTCTCTTACACTAGCAGATAAAGAAGCTGTCATACTTTTAGAGGATAATTTAGCTGAAAACTTGAAGTTTCTAGGTAAAGGGGTTAAAGTCTTTCAATACGATAGTAAAGAAGGAGAAGCTTTTATTAAGGAAGCTGAAAAAAATGGCGGCTACGTATCTATTTGTGTAGATTGTGCTAGCGTTGATAGATTTCCAAAGAGAGAAGAATTATTTTGGAATGGTAAATATACTGTGTGCTTAGATCATCACCTAACTTCTAAGCATATCTGTGATTATAACTATATTGAACCATCGGCTAGTGCCACAGGAGAAATACTTTACAAACTTATAAAGTCAACAAAGATGCCTTTAGATAAAAATGTAGGGGAGGCTATTTTTGCGGCTATTACGACAGATACGGGAAACTTTCAATACAGTAATACAAATAAAGAAAGTCATTTGATAGCTGCTGAGCTGTATGACCTTGGTGTTGACTTTAATAAAGTAAGTATAGAAATTTATGAGAGATCATCTTTAGCAGCCTTAAAGCTTCAAGCGATGGTATTAAGTGCTCTTGAAATTTTCAATAATGGAAGATGTTGCATATCTTTTGTTTCACAGGATATGCTAAAGGAAACGGGTGCTAATATGGATGATAGTGAGGGTCTTGTAAGCAAACTTAGATCTATAGATGGTGTAGAAGTATCTATTCTTTTAAGAGAGCATGAAAATAATAAGATAAAGGGTTCTTTAAGGTCTAAATCAGATGCTGATGTAGCAAAAATAGCTCAGAGCTTTGGCGGAGGCGGTCATAAAAAGGCTGCGGGCTTTACTCTTAATACATCTATAGAGGAGGCTTTAAAAAGAGTTTCTGAGGAAGTTATTAAGAGTATTTAATAGATTGTAAGACTGGGATAACAAGAGGTATATTTTGAATAAGAATATAAATGGAGTAATTGTTGTAAACAAGGAGAAAGATTTTACTTCACACGATTGCGTAGCTATTCTCAGAAGAAAACTTGGAATTAAGAGAATAGGTCATACGGGAACTTTAGACCCTATGGCCACAGGTGTTCTTGCCATCTGCATAGGAAGTGCAGCGAGAATTATGGATTATACCGATTGGGATTTAAAGAAGTATAAATGTAAGATTCTCTTTGGAAAATCTACAGATACTGACGATATTTGGGGAAATGTGATAGAGTCTAAACCTGTCGATAGAGCAATCAGTAAAGAAGAAGTGAGCTCTATTTTAGATAGTTTTTTAGGATATTTTGAACAAACTCCACCAATTTATTCTGCTATAAAGGTTGATGGGAAAAAGCTTTATCAATATGCTAGAGAAGGTAAGTCTGTAGACATAAAAAAGAGAAAAGTATTCTTTGATGAAATAACACTTATAGATATTGTATATGAAGATGGGTTTTTGAAAGAGATTGAAATAGATGTAAGCTGTTCAAAAGGAACGTACATAAGAAGCCTTTGCAGAGATATTGGCGAGTCTTTAGGATATCCTGCTACAATGTCTTATTTAGATAGACTGGAGAGCGGTCCATTTAAAAAAGAAATATCTATAAGTATAGATGAGATTAAGAGTATGTCTTCTGACTCAATTTTAGAATATATGATTCCTTTGGATCTAGCGTTAGAGTCTATAAAGAAGATTGATTTAGATGCAGAAGAAGCTAAATCTTTCGTAAATGGTAAAAAACTCAGCCTGCGAAAATTAAATAAAAAGCTTGGACTTGATGAAATGTGGTTAGATGAATATATAGCAGAATCTTATAAGTCTAGCGAGTTGATGAAAGAGTCGAGTGGTAAAAACTACTTAGATAAAAATCATCTCCTTCCAGTTTTCTCAGATTGTGAGAATAAAAATATTTCCTATGAAGAGCAGATGAAAGATATAAGAGAATTTTCTAATAAAATGGGATATAAGAAAAATTACTTTAGAGTATATTTTGGAGAAGAGTTTTTGGGAGTCGGCAAAATCGATAAAGGGTCTTTCATATCTGATAAAGTTTTTAATGTAAGGATACAAAATGAGAATATTTAATTCTATTGAAGAGATAAACAATACTGAGCCTTGTGTTGTAGCTCTAGGCAACTTTGATGGTATTCATCTTGGTCACCAGGCTATAATTAAGAAGGCAGTAAATGATGCTAGGGGAGAAGGGTTAAAAAGTGCAGTTTTCACTTTTTCTAATCATCCTAGAAACCTTCTAAAAAAAGAAAAGGTTGTAAAGGGTATTTTGTATACTGAAGATAAGCTTAGCATTATTGAAAAATTAGGCGTGGATTACGTTTTTAATATAAGTTTTACTGAGAAAATAATGAATATGGAGCCTGTTGACTTTATTCACGATCTTCTTTTGGATAAACTGAAGGCGAGGGAAGTTATGTGCGGTTTTAATTACCGATTTGGTAGAATGGCGCAAGGTGACGTTAACCTTCTCATTAAAGAAGGTATGGAAAATAATTTTGGAGTTCATATAACTCAGCCTTTTAGAGTTGATGGAAGAATTGTTAGCTCATCTCTGATAAGAGAGGAAATAAAAGCAGGAAATTTCATCGAATGTGAAAAGCTTCTAGGCAGAACTTACGCAGTAAAAGGTGAAGTTGTTATAGGAAATAAAATAGGTAGAACTATAGGTTTTCCAACATGTAATATCAATATTGATGAATCTATGGCAAGTCCTCCAAATGGTGTATATATAACTAGATGTATATATGATGGAGTAACCTATCCTAGTATAACAAATGTTGGAACCAAGCCTACTATAGGTGAATATGCAAGAAATATCGAAACTCATATATTTAAATTTGACAAGCAGCTATACGGCAGTGAAATAAAAGTAGAATTTATAGAAAAAATGAGAGACGAGCTTAAGTTTGATAGCTTAGAAGAGTTAAAGAAGCAGATTGATATAGACTATGAGGAAGCTTTAGCATATCATAATGCATTATAAGAGGTTATAGCATGAGAGTCTTTAGTGTATATTTCAGCCCTACGGGAAATACTAAAACGATAGTTTTAGCAGTAGGAAAAGGGCTATCAGAAAAAATGTCATGTAGCTTTTATGAAAAAAACTTTACGCTTCTGAAAGATAGAGAAGAAGTCTTCAGTTTTGACAAGGATGATATTGTGATTTTAGGAACACCGGTTATTGCAGGGAGAGTGCCTAATTTATTGCTACCGTTTTTGCAGAGCATGCGATTTAATAAATCTCTGGTTGTACCCGTGGTAACCTTTGGAAATAGAAGCTATGATGATGCTTTAAGGGAACTTGCAGATATTTGTGAAGATGGTGGAGGGATTGTCATAGGCGCAGGAGCCTTTCCGGCAGAGCACAGTTTTTCTACAATTTTAGCTTCTGATAGACCGGATGATAATGATATTAGTTGTGCTATTGAATTTGGAAAAAAACTTGGAAATATGGTTGAAAAAAATGATTGTTTTCATTCTGTATCAGACAGTATAAAAGGTAGGGACAGATATACTAGAGAGTACTATAAACCTGTTGATAGCAGGGGTAATCATATAGATATACGAAAGGTAAAGCCTAAAACAAAAGACAGCTGCGACTATTGTATGTGGTGTGTAGAGCATTGCCCTTTGGAGTCAATAGATAAAAAGGATCCTAAACTGATTGCAGGAATATGTATGAAATGCTGTTCTTGCATAAAAGGTTGTCATAGAAATGCTAAATTCTTTGATGATGAAGGATTTCTTCATCATAAGAGAGATCTTGAAGAAAAATTTATTAGCAGAAAAGATATAGAGTTATTTTATTGATGAAAATATAAAGAGATAGTGAGTGTTTATCCACTCACTATCTCTTATTTTTATGTCCATATTTTAAATTACAATACAACCTTTAGCTTTTCATTAACCTGCATAGAATCTTCTGTTACAGAGCAGTTGTAAGCCAATATGTTTACTCCCTGACTTTCTGCATATCTTAGACTTTCTGCAAACTCCTTGTGGGTCTGCTCATTGGGATAGAAATATCCTTTTAAATCCATCTGTATAACAAAGATAATAAATGCTCGGTAGCCTTTCTTTGCTATTTGAGAGAGTTCCATTATATGCTTAACGCCTCTATCTGTTGGTGCATCAGGAAACATAAAGTCACCATCTTTCTCAAGAGTCACGCCCTTTACCTCTATATAGGCTTTTTCATTATTTTCATCTTCAATATAAAAATCAAACCTAGAGTTTAAATAGGTTTTTTCGCTTTGAATTTTTGATAACTTAGACAGTCCATTAAGGTCTAAATAATTAGATGTCAAAGCTTCTAAAATAACTTTATTTGGAGCTTGGCTATCCATGTTTATAAGTATTGATTCCCCATCAGCTCTTTCTTTTAGTACCGCTATGAGAGAGTATCTCATTTTTCTGGTTCCCATTCTTCCTTTAAAGTCCTCCAAATAGACTGTGGCCATAGGAAGTAGTAACTCTTTGCAACGTCCTGTATTTTTTATATGAACTTTTTCTTTTTTACCATTTATTTCTACTATTCCAACAAACCTATTTGGTCTTTCAAGAAACTTACCAGTAACTATATTTTCATACTTCATAACTCACCTTTTTACTTTTTTAATTTCATAATATAGCTAATATTATACCACCATCTGTTATTTTAATATCAAACTTTATATTGTAGTGTTATGTATATGCACACCCAATATAATGTGGCTATCTAAGATACTGAACATAAAGAGTTAAATTAGTGGAGTTTAAAGTGATATAAAGTGGAGTAAGGTGGTTATAAAATGTTGAAAAGTGGAGTAAAGTGGAGTAAAATGGAAATTGAATAATTGCACTTATTGTAATGTGTATTAAGTTACAAAATTCAATGATTTTAAGTTTTAAGGAAGGCAACAAACTATGTTTATGGGAACTTATCACAACTCCATAGATAGTAAGAATAGAATGATTGTACCAGCCAAATTTAGAGAAAAGCTGGGGTACAAGGTCGTTCTTACTCTTGGAATTGACAATTGCATATACATATACACTATGGCTGCCTGGCTTGAATTTGTTGAGAAACTTAAAAAACTTCCTTTAAGTGATGTAAAAGCTAGAAATTTTGCAAGAAATTTTATGGGAAATGCCGAGGAGTGTGAAGTCGATAAGCAAGGAAGAATAACTTTGCCATCAATTCTTAGAGAGAAGGTAGGCATAGAGAAAGAGCTTACGACCATAGGCTGTATGGATAAAATAGAAATATGGAGCAGAGCTCAGTACGAGAGTCTTGAAGAAGAGTTTGGAATGAGCAACTCAGAAATAGCCGAGGGAATGGTAGAGTATGGAATTTAAGCATGTTACTGTTCTTCTCAATGAAACTGTTGACAGCTTAAATATCAAGCCAGATGGAGTATATGTTGATGGAACTCTAGGTGGAGGCGGTCATAGTGAGGCGATTTGCAAATCCTTAAATGCAGAAGGCACTCTTATTGGAATTGATAGAGATAAGGATGCTTTAAAAGCAGCAGAGGAAAGATTGAAGGATTACCCTTGTAATAAAATTTTCGTTCAGAGCAATTATTCAGATATAAAGAATGTACTTAAAAATTTAAATATAGATGGTGTTGATGGTGCAGTATTGGATTTGGGAGTTTCATCATTTCAACTTGACAATGCTGACAGGGGATTCTCATATATGAGCAAGGCTCCTTTAGATATGAGAATGAACCAGGATGATGAGATTACTGCATACGATGTTATCAATAACTTTAGCGAAGAGCATCTTGCTGATATTATAAAGCGATATGGCGAAGAAAAATGGTCAAGTAGGATTGCCAAGTTTATTGTTAAAGCTAGAGAAAAGTCTAATATAGAAGATACTCAACAATTGGTTGAGATTATAAAGGCAGCAATACCTGCTAGAGCTAGAAGAGATGGTCCTCATCCAGCAAAGCGAACTTTTCAAGCTATAAGAATAGAAGTGAATGATGAACTTTATCAGCTAGAGAAGGCCGTTGGAGATTTCTGCGATGTGCTGAATAAGAAAGGAAGACTTTCTATTATAAGTTTCCATAGCTTAGAAGATAGAATTGTTAAGGAAATTGTTCTAGAAAGATGTGACCCTTGTATTTGCCCAAAGGAATTTCCGGTTTGTGCTTGTGGAAGAATTCCTCAAATTAAGAAAATAAGCAAAAAACCAATTGTGCCAAGTGAGAGAGAGATAGAGGAGAACCCTAGATCTAGAAGCGCAAAGCTGAGAGTTATCGAGAAGCTTTAATGTAGGAGATTAGAATGATAGATTTTAATATATCTGTATTTTTAGCATTCTTACTGGTATTCATTTTTATCATTCTTGTAAAAGGTCTTTATAGAAATAAACAGAGGCTATTTTTTCAGACTATAATGTTTCTGTATATGACTACTTTAATAGGTGTAACCCTTTTTCCTATATGTATAGATGGTTCTGTAGTGCAAAACTTTAAATACAACCTTGAGCCATTTAAATATGGATTTTCCAATATGGATTTTCTAAATGTTATTATGACTATACCAATGGGGTTTATTACACCACTCATATATAAGTTAAACTTGAAAAAGAAATTAGTGATTATACTTTCAACAGGATTTTTTATAGAGAGTTTTCAATATGCAATTGGAGCGGTAACAGGAAGCTTTTTGAGAGTTGTAGATATAAATGACTATATTTGTAACACCTTGGGAGTGCTAATCGGCTTTATAGCTTTAGGAGTTTTCAGAATTATATTTATTCTCGTTAATAGGAAAAGAAAGTTAGAACCCCTAGGCTACTATGTGTATAGACAGATTAAATAGGATAAAACTGAATTTTACAAACAGTAAAGATATAGAATTGATATTATTTTTTAGGAGTTAGTTATGTTAGCTGAAATGACAAGAAGTACGCTTCCTCAAAGAGAAGAAAGACGTTACTCTATCAAGAAAAAAGAAAATAGAAATAAAGTTGCACAAAGCTTTCAGAGAAAAAGAGCGGCATTCATTTTAAGCCTTACAGGCGGAATGGTTGTACTGTCTATTATTTTGCTAAGTGCAGTAGCTTCAAGTATAGCTTTCAGCAATAACATGCTAAGCAAAGAGAATAAAGAGCTTAAGAATGATCTTCAGAGACTGAATGTTGCTATGCAGGAAGGTAGTAGCAGAAGCCAAATTGAAATAGAAGCAGAGGCTAAGCTAGGAATGATACATCCTACAAGTGCTCAATTTGTGACTATGGATAAAACTAAGGCTCCTGAAAATTTTGCAGATAAGCTTAAAGAAGAGGCTTTTAAATAAATATGAAAGGTTTGTAAAAAGCTGGACGCTTTAATAGTTTAATATGTCCAGCTTTTTTTATATATTAGATATATGAATAAGAAATTTGCACCACAGCTTGGTAAAAAAGTGAATAAGATGTCTATGGGAAGAAGCAGGATAATGATGGCTTTTAGTATATTTGTTGTTATTATTCTTGCTTTATGTTTGCGTGTTGCATATATTCAAATTGTTAAAGGTGAAGAATATAGCAGAATGGCTGTTGAAAAACAAAAAAGAGATATTGTTCTAAAACCTACTAGAGGAAGGATTTTAGATACAAATGGGGAAGAACTTGCTGTAAGTGTAGATGCTTTCACTATATGGGTTAGAAAAGCCGATATGGGAAATCTTAGAATGACGAAAAAGAATGATGAGCTTAAGCAGGATAGACTTAAGAGTAAGGAAGAAAGGTTTGAAGACAATCTTAATACACTAGCAGAACTTATTGAGAAAGATCCAAAAGAGCTGAAGGAAGATATGGAGGAAAGTGGCCAAAGTGTATATAAGGCTGCTAAAAACTTAGATAAGGAAACTGCAAATAAGATAAGAGAATTAAGAATACCGGGAGTATCAATAACTGAGGATGCAAGAAGATATTATCCTATGGGAGAATTCTTATCTCATACACTTGGAAGTACTAGAGATGATAATGAAGGGCTTTCCGGTGTAGAACTGCAGTACAATCAATACTTAGCGGGTGTAGATGGAAGATGGCTAAAGAACACTGATACAAGTGGTAATACTCTAGCTTTTGGAGACGAAAAATATTATAAGCCCGAAGATGGTAACGATGTAGTTTTAACTATAGATCAGATTATTCAAAGTTATGTTGAAAAGAGCATAAGAGAAACTTATGAAAAAACAAAGGCTGAAAGAGTTAGTTGTCTTGTAATGGATACGAAGACAGGAGAAATTTTGGCTATGGGATCTTATCCTAGCTTTAACCCGAATAATTCAAATGTTCCAACAGACCCTAAAGAAAAGGAAGAGTTTGACAAGTTAGACAATCAGGAAAAGATAAAGTACCTTAATGAGATGTGGAGAAATCCATTCATCAGTAACAATTATGAAACTGGCTCTACCATGAAGCTTATTACAACAGCTGCGGCCTTAGAAGAAGGAATTACAAGTAAGGACGATCATTTCAATTGTATAGGCTACAGTGAAATTACAGGAGTAAAGATAAAGTGTTGGAGTTTTGATAAACCACATGGCTCGGAAAATTTATATCAGGGTCTTGCCAACTCTTGCAACCCAGTATTTCATCAACTTTCTCTAAGACTAGGAAAGGAAAAATTTTATAATTATCTAACATTGTTTGGAATGAGAGAAAGAACGGACATCGATTTCCCTGGGGAAGCTAGACCTATTATTCTTAGTGATGAGAATGTGAAGCCAGTAGAACTTGCTACAATGGGTATGGGACAGACAAATGCAGTAACACCAATACAGTTAGTAACAGCTGTATCAGCTATGGGTAACGATGGGAAACTTATGCATCCGCATATTTTGAAGAAGATTGTAGATAAGGATGGAAAAGTAATAAGAGAAGTTAAGCCGGTAGTGGTTAGACAAGCGATCTCAAAAGAAACTGCAACTGAAATGAGAAAGATTATGCAGTATGTAGTTGATGAAGGTACTGGTAAAAGAGCTAAAATTCAAGGGTATAGTGTTGGTGGAAAAACTGGTACATCAGAAGTTGTAAAAGAAGGTGGAGGATATAGTAATGAAATTATATCTTCATTCATAGGTATGGCACCTATGGAAGATCCAAGATTTACAATTTTATATATTGTTGATAAACCGGATAAGAATTTAGCACCTGAAGGGGCGGCACCAGCTTGTGGAAAGCTTCTATCACAGATTCTCAAATATAAAGATATAAAACCGACATCGGAGATGAGTGAAGAAGATGATCCGGCTGTAGAAAGTGTGACAGTTCCTAATATTAAAGGATTGAAACTATCAGAAGCTAAAGAGGAAATTGAAAAACTAGGTTTAAAATATAAAGTTACACCTAAGACTGATGAAGACAGGGAGTTCATAGTTAAGGAACAGTACCCACAACCAAATACATCTATTGATAAAAATGGAGTTGTGTATTTCTATAGAGAATAGTTAAAGATTGATTAGTAAAGGACTAGTTGTATGAAGAGTACAAGCATAAAAGAAATTTGCAATATTATTTCGGGAAACTTGTTAATTGGAGAAGAAAATGCTGTAGTTAGCAAGGTAGCTCAGGATAGTAGACTTGTAGAGTCTGGATGTTTGTTCTTTGCTATAAAAGGAGATAATGCAGATGGGCATATCTACATAAATCAGGCTATTGAGAATGGAGCTAGTTTCGTCATCATTTCAGATGAAAGAGCTTTTGTAAAAGAATACTTTTTAGAAAAAAATGTAGGAGCTATTCTAGTAGAAAATGGAGAGAAGGCACTTCATAGACTTGCTGAATGGAACTTGGACCAAATTGGTGCTAAAAGAATAGGAGTTACTGGAAGTGTAGGTAAGACGACAACGAGAGACCTTATATACTCTGTTTTATCTAAAAAATTTAAAGCACATAAAAATGCTGGTAATTACAATTCCAGTATAGGTGCAGCATTAACTGTTTTAGATATGCCGGAAGACACGGAAGTTGCAGTAATAGAGATGGGCATGGATAGATTTGGTGAAATTGATGCTATATCAAGTTATGTTAAACCAGATATATGTGTAATTACTAATATAGGAATGTCACATATGGAAATTTTAGGTAGCCGGGAGAATATATTTAAAGCAAAGATGGAGATTGTCAATCATAGCTCTGAAGAATCTTATCTCATATGCTATGAAGGCGATTTTCTAAATAAAGAAACTATTGAAAAATACCTTGATGAAAATGATATAACTATAAATCATATTTGTATTGTTGGAGAAGATAAAAATAGCGATGTTAGAATCGATGAGTTTAAGGCTTTATACGCATCAAGCACCTTTACTCTCATGAGTGAACCTGAATCAAAGGCAGCACCTGCTAAGGAGAGTTACACTATCAATATGAGAGGAAAGCACAACTGTAAGAATGCTGCTCTAGCTGTGGAAGTGGCAAAGCTAATGGGAATGAGCAAAGCTGATATAGATAATGCTTTTAATGAAATATATCTTACAGGAAAAAGGTTAGAAGAGAAAGTAGTAAAGGGTATAAGAATAATAGACGACTCATATAATGCTAGCCCTGACTCTATGAAAGCCGCAATTGATGTTCTAAATAGTATAGAAGGTAGAAAGATTGCAATTTTAGGTGATATGTATGAGCTTGGCATATCAGAGAAGGAGCTTCATGAAGAAGTGGGAGAATACTGCCATGGAAAAGTTGATAAGCTTTATACAATTGGTAAGTTAGGAAGGTTTATATCGGATAAAAATCATTTTGATCATAAAGAAGAGGCTTTGGAAACTATTAAAAGTGTAGTTGAAAAGGATGATGTTATTCTTGTAAAGGCTTCTAGAGGAATGAAGCTAGATGAGCTGGTTGATCAGCTTGTAGAATATATAAATAACGAAGACAAGATATAAAAAGAGATAAATTTAAAAAAGTTAGAGGGAGAGATTTGTATGCATTTTTCAGAGGGTAGTGTATCTATACTTTTAGGTTTTATACTTTCATTTTATTTTACTATGAGAGCTATTCCTATAATGCACAAGAAGCAGTTAGGACAGAATATAAGAGAAGAGGGACCTCAATCACATCAAAAGAAAAAAGGAACGCCTTCAATGGGAGGAGTAGCTATCATTCTTGCAACAGTAATAGCTACACTTGCTATAGGCATTGTTAACACAGAAGTTTTAAACGTTTTAGTATGTGTTTTAGGCTTTGCAGCTTTTGGTGCCATAGGTTTTCTTGACGATTATTTAAAAGTTATAAAGAAGCACAATGAAGGTCTGAAGAGCTATCAGAAGTTTGCATTGCAGTTTATCTTAGCTACCTTATTTGCTCTATATATGCAATTTGCGTCAGGTTTGGATAGCCTTGTATATATCCCGTTCTTTAAGACTTACATTGATTTTGGTATTTTTTATATTCCGTTTGTAATATTTACTATTTTAGCAATGTCCAATGGAGTTAATTTAACTGACGGATTGGATGGATTAGCATCAGGTGTTACATTTATAGTTGCTATGACTATGTCTGTAATGTCTTTAAGATTTGCTGCAATTCCAAGTTGGCTATTTTTCTCAGCTTTGGCAGGAGCTTGCTTAGGATTTTTGGCATTTAATAAGAATCCTGCTAAAATATTTATGGGAGATACTGGATCACTTGCTATAGGGGGAGGCATTACCGTGGCGGCATTTTTAACTAAATTAGAATTTATACTTCCTATTGTAGGGATAATATATGTTTTAGAGACAGTATCTGTAATTTTGCAAGTTGGATATTTTAAACTTTCTGGAGGAAAAAGATTGTTTAGAATGGCACCATTACATCATCACTTTGAAGAAGGTGGAATGAATGAAGTAAAGGTTGTTTACTTGTTTTGGCTAATAAGTTTAATTGCTATGTTTGTAGTTTTGTTCTTCGCATAAAAAATAAGGTTGGTGAATAATGAATTTTGAAGATAAAAAAGTTTTAGTGGTAGGCCTTGGAAAATCAGGATTGGCATCTTTAGAGGTCCTTCATAGTTTAGGAGCTAAATTAGCTGTACAGGATAGCAAGGAAGAGGGCTCTGTAGACGATAAGATTTTATCAAAGCTAAATGATATGGATGTTCAAAAGTACTTAGGTACATCTCCTGATAATATGTCTGATTTTGATATGCTTGTTTTAAGCCCAGGTGTTCCTAAAACTCTTGATTTTATACAGGATGCAGAGCACAGAGCTATAGAAATTATTGGAGAATTGGAGCTAGCTTACAGACTAGCTAAAGGAAAATTTATAGCTATAACAGGTACAAATGGTAAAACTACTACAACTACTCTAGTGGGAGAAATATTTAAAAAAGCAGGCAGAAAAGTCAGTGTTGTAGGTAACATAGGAGAACCGGCAGTTTTGGCTGCTGTAAATGATACAGAAGATAGCTGGCATATTGCGGAAGTAAGCAGCTTCCAGCTAGAAAGTGTTAAAGAGTTTAAACCTGTTGCAGCTACAATACTAAATATTACACCTGACCATATGGATAGACATAAAACTATGGAGAATTATGGTTATGCGAAGAGAAGAATAGTAGAAAACCAGAAGATGTCAGACTATTTTGTTGTAAATTTTGAAGATAAGTTTGTAATGGAAATGGCTAGAGGTACGAAAGGTACTATGGTTCCTTTCAGCAAGATGGATGTACTAAAGTTTGGTGTATTCACAAGAGATGGAAATATCATAGTTAGAAATAGTGATGGTCAGACTATCGATATATGTGAAATCGATAAGCTGAAGATTCCGGGCAAGCACAACTTAGAAAATGCTTTGGCAGCTACTGCTCTATGTTATTTTACAGGTATTGAGCCTGATATTATAGGTGAGGTTCTAGAGGAGTTTTCAGGTGTTGAACATAGACTGGAAGCGGTAGATACAATTGATGGAGTTAGCTTTATAAATGATTCTAAAGGAACTAATCCAGATGCATCTATAAAGGCTATAGAGGCTATGAGCAAACCTATAGTTTTAATTGCAGGAGGCTACGATAAGAATGCTGAGTTCACTAAATTTGTATCTTCTTTCGGAGATAAAGTAAAAGCGGTAGTCCTAATGGGAGCTACGGCTACAAAAATGAAAGTAGTGATAGAAGAAAAGGGTTATCATAGCATAATAGTTAAAGATATGGAATCGTGTGTTAGAGAAGCTTTTAGACTAGCTGAAGAAGGTGATGTAGTTCTTTTATCTCCTGCATGTGCTAGCTGGGATATGTATAATAGCTTTGAAGAAAGAGGAAGAGATTTTAAAAATTGCGTGAAAGAGTTGAAAAAGTAAGTAGAAAAAAACTTAATAGCTCAAAAGAAAATAGACGTCCTAAAAAAATTAAAGCAAGAAAAAAGTCTAGCTTAGGGAATGTTATAAGAGTTAAAGCCTGGAATACTGGGAGATTTGTACGCAATGTTCTCAATGTAGAAGGACAAGGTAAAACTGACTTTTGGATAGGAATGACGACGTTTTGCTTACTGTTATTCGGTGTACTTATGGCTTTCAGTGCAGCATATTACTCGGAGATTTCTAAAGGAAATTCTCCATATACTTTCCTGATAAAAGATATGATTTTAGCCATAGGCGGACTTATAGCTATGGTGGTTATGTCCTTTGTTGATTATAGGATATTTAAGAAGTATTATGTGCTGATAGCTATAGTTACCTTCATTCTTTTCTTAGGTCTATTTACACCATTAGGAAAGAATATAAATGGTGCTACCAGATGGTTAAATCTTGGAGTATTCACACTGATGCCAGGAGAAATATCTAAGATGGCAACTATATTTTGGATTGCAGGTATTTTAAGCAATAGTAAGAATGATGCTAATAATCTATCAACTTTAGCTAAGATATGGGCTTTAGTCGGCGCGTATGTAGCCCTGATAATGTGGCAGCCTAACATGTCCACTGCAATGACGGTAATTTTTATTGCAGTCGCTATGCTATTTGTAGCGGGCCTCAGGATGCTATACTTCGGCGGAGCTATAGGATTAGTTGGCGTTGGAGTTGCAGGTCTAGTATTGTTTGGTGATGACTACAGAATTAAAAGATATACTACGTTTTTAGATCCATTTAAAGACCCTACTGGAGACTCATGGCAGGTAGTTCAGTCCTTATTAGCATTAGGATCAGGAGGAATGTTAGGTAAGGGTCCGGGAGGAAGTGTCCAAAAAGCATTATATCTGCCAGAGGCACAGACGGACTTTATACTTGCAATCATAGGAGAAGAGTTAGGCTTTTGGGGTATTTGCCTCATGATTGCGGGTTTTGCCTTTCTTGTTTGGAGAGGTCTTGTAGTGGCTATGAATGCACCAGACTTATTTGGTATGTATGTAGCTTGTGGCATTGTTATGATGATTGGTATACAGATGCTTTTAAATATAGCTATTGTTACATCTACTATGCCGGCAACAGGTGTGGCTCTACCTTTTATAAGTTATGGTGGTAATGCGACAATCATATACTGTGCAGCCATAGGAATTCTTATGAATATAGCGAGAAGTAAGAAGGACAAAGAAGAGAGAGATTTTATTTAAATATATTAAGAGAAGTTTTATTGTTATTTAATTAGAGGTGAGAAATGAGAGTTATTATAACTGGAGGAGGAACAGGTGGACATGTTTATCCAGCCATTGCGATAGCTGATCGTATCATGGAAAGAAGCAACGATGCTGAAATTTTATTTGTAGGAACTGAAAGAGGAATAGAAAAAGAAATTGTTGCAAAGAACGGATATCCTATTAAGTTTATTACAGTTAGTGGAATAAATAGAAAAAACTTAATAAAGAATGTAAAAGTTCTAAAAGATTATATTAAAGGCAAAAACGAAGCTAAGAAGATTATTAAGGAATTTAAGCCTGATATTGTAATTGGAACAGGAGGATATGTTTGCGGTCCAGTTGTAAAGGCAGCAGCTAAGATGGGTATCAAATGCTATATTCATGAGCAGAATGCAACTCCAGGTATAACCAATAAAATGCTTGAAAGATCAGTTAAGAATGTTTTCTTAGGTTTTGAAGAAGCTTCCTCAGAGTTTAAAGAACCAGAAAAGCATATCGTTTCTGGAAATCCTGTTAGAGATATATTTTTTAAATCAAGAAAAAATACATCGAGAGAAGCTTTAGGCATAGGAGAAGATGAATTTGTTATTTTTTCCTTTGGTGGAAGCCAGGGTGCCGCTAAAATAAATAAAGCTGTTATTGATTTAGTAAAGAAATATGGAGATGATAAGGGCGTAAGACTTGTTTTTGGAACTGGCAAAAGATATTATGACCCTGTTATGACAGAAATCAAAGAATTAGGCATAGAGGTTCATGATAATGTTGAGATAAAACCTTACATACACGATATGCATCTTTATATATCAAGTGCAGACCTTGTAATATCTAGAAGCGGAGCTTTAACAGTTTCGGAGATTTCAGTTTGCTCAACACCTTCTATATTGATTCCATCACCTAATGTGGCAGGAAATCATCAGATGTTTAATGCAAAAGCTATAGCTGACAAAGGCGGTGCTATTATCATTGAAGAGAGTGACTTAAGCGGACAGAGACTTATAGAAGAGATAGAAGCTTTGAGACAGTCTGAAGATACGCTTAAAGATATGGCAATAAAAGCTAAGAGCTGTGCGCCTTTAGATGCATCAGACATAATATACTATAATATTTTAAATGGTTAATTTATGGGAATATTTAAAAGAAAGAAAAAGGCTATACAGAAGGAAGTTGTGAATTTTCATGATGAAAGTCGTGTTGATTTAGATGCAACTGATTATGAATCTCAAGTAGATGCTCAATATGAGAATCCTTCTAAGAAAATAAATAAAAAAAGAAAGAAAAAATCACTGATTACTTTTAAGAGGCTGGTTGTAGTAGCAGTTTTAATAGCAGCACTATACTTTATAATGCATTTGAAGTACTTCGGTATTTCTGAGATTATAGTAAGTGGAAATGAGGCAATTGAAGCAGAAAAAGTGATAGAAGAGAGTGGTCTAAAAACTGGCGATAATATCTTTTTCATAAATAAAAGTAAAATAAAAGATAAAATGATGGAAAATTCTTTATACAGAGAGATTGATATAAGTAGAAAACTTCCTAGTACGCTGGAAATAAGTATCGTTGAAAGAAAAGGGAAATTGGTCTTGCCTTATGGAGAAAAATTCACTCTTTTAGATGAAGAAGGTGTGGTTATAGGTTTAGTTAAAGAAAAACCACAAGTAACAGAGTTAGAAAACCTGAATATAAAGAATATGGATAAGGGAGAAGAAATCTCTATAAAAGAGGACGAAGAATTTAAGAAGGCATTGAGATTATTTAAAGAAAGTGAAAAGTCTGACATATTCTTTCAGTATATAAGCGTGGGCGAAGAGTGCAGGTTGACCATATATGGAAATCTTTTTGTTAAGGGAGATTACGACAATATAATGGATACCCTTGAGAATGGTAAGCTTAAGGTTATAATTGCAGATCTCTATGAGAAGGGTATAAGCAGAGGGACAATAAAGATAGAAGGGCCAGAGGATATTAGTTTTACACCGGTATTTGAATAATTATATACATACTTTAAATAAAAAAGCTGTAAATATTGAAATTGAAGTATTTCGATAGTTACGGCTTTTTATTTGTAATCTATATTGACAAGGGTTGATATTCCATATAAAATGATAATAAAAAAACAAATGTTCGAGGTAGATGATGGCAAAAAAAAGTAAGACTGTATTTGTATGTCAAGAGTGTGGATATGAGAGTGGGAAATGGTCTGGAAAGTGTATATGTGGAGCTTGGAATAGCTTTGTTGAAGAGAAGGTTACTCCAAACTTAGAAGATGATAGACGAAGTAGAGGCAGCAGCCTTGCTTCGGGCAAGGTTTCTGTAAGCAAACTGTCTGGTGTTGAAAGCAGAGATGATAAAAATAGAATAGATACAGGTATCAATGAACTTAATCGAGTTCTTGGAGGAGGTCTTGTAAAAGGTTCGCTCGTTCTTATTTCAGGAGAACCGGGTATAGGAAAGTCTACTATGATAATGCAGGCTGCAAATAATATTGCTAAGATGGGTAAAACGGTTTTATATGTGACAGGCGAAGAGTCTGAGATGCAGCTTAAGCTAAGGGCAGATAGAATATGTGTAGGAGGTATAAGCGATAATGTTTTAGTTCTTTCTGAAACTAATATGGAAGCTATCTCTGAGCAAGTATCAAAGAGCAACGCCGAATTTCTTATTATAGACTCTATACAGACAATGTACTCAGCACAGCTAGACTCGGCACCAGGAAGTGTGTCTCAAGTTAGAGTTTGTGGAAATGAACTGATGAGGATAGGCAAGAGCCTTGGCATACCTATTTTTATAGTTGCCCATGTAACGAAAAGTGGAGAATTAGCAGGGCCCAAAATCGTTGAGCATCTTGTAGACTGCGTACTGCACTTCACAGGAGAACGAAATCATGAACTTAGGATTTTGCGATCTTATAAAAATAGATTTGGTACAACTAGTGAAATTGGAGCATTTGAAATGGAAGAAGAAGGTTTAGTAGAGGTAACCAATCTATCAAACTTATTTATAGATGATAATATGCCGGAAGCTTCAGGATCTGTCATAGCATCTGTATATGAGGGAACAAGACCTCTGCTATTAGAGATACAAGCTTTGACATCATCTACAAATGTGGGATTTGCTAGGAGAACTTCTATAGGAATAGACTCTCAGAGGCTGAATATGTTAATAGCGGTGCTTGAGAGAAAAGTTGGAATATCATTAATAAATCAAGATGTATATGTTAATGTTGTTGGAGGACTTAAACCGGAAGGTACTTATACAGACTTGAGCGTAGCACTAGCAATTTTTTCATCTTATAGAGATATATGTGCTAGGAAAGACACTGTTTTCATAGGAGAGCTAGGCTTGACTGGGGAAGTTAGAGCGGTACAAAATATTGATAAAATTTTGCGTGAAATAGCTAGGATGGGATATAAGAATGCTGTTATTCCTGACGCTAACACATCAAAGATTTCTGAGGAAATAAAGAAAAAAATAAAAATTGTTGGAGTTAAGTCTATAGTAGAAGCTGTCAAAATATTTCAGAAATAGAATTTAAAAAGAGAAGAATTAAATTTTATAATTTACTTCTTCTCTTTTATAATTGATATTTAATTGTTTTTTTGGGATGGTTTCTTTGGAATTTCACTTAAGTTGCTAGGTGCTACCTCAAGCTCAAACCAGAATGTAGTTCCTTTATCAACCTTGCTCTCTACGCCAAATCTAGCATTGTGAGCACTTAGGATTTCTTTTACTATTGAAAGTCCAATTCCAGAGCCTTTAGCCTTTCTAACGTGATTAGTACTGGATTTATAATATCTTTCCCATATATATGGAAGCTCGTCTGCTTTTATTCCTTTCCCATGATCCACTATTTCGCAGTGAACTCTCTTTCCCCATTTTTTTACATTTACAAAGATCATTTTGTCTTCGCCGCCATACTTTATGGCATTTGTCAGAAGGTTAGATGCAACCTGCTTTATTCTTGATTCATCTCCTAACACCATAACATCTTGCCTGCAGTTAAACATTATGTTGAAGCCCGCTCGCTCCCTAAGAATATCATAAGTTTGAATGACTGACTTAAACAAACCTTCTATACTGAAAGCAGCTATATCGAGATTTAAAGTTCCAGCTTGTGCAGATGAAAGGATAAGTATATCATTAACAAGATTATTAAGTCTGTCTGACTCATCTATTATAACTTGCAGATGATTATTTCTCTTTTGAGGTATATCTCCAGAAAGATCTCTTATCATTTCGGCATAAGACTTAATCATTGTCAGAGGTGTCTTTAAGTCATGGGAAATATTTGCTAGAAGATCCTTTTGAAGCTCCAATGATTTGTCTATTTCCACAGATGCTCTATTCAATGTCTTAGAAAGATTTCTGATTTCTTCATATCTGTAATTCTCGTCAAACTCTACTCCATAATTTCCTATAGCAAGTCTGTTTGCTTGAGAAGAAATCCTTTCTATAGGCTGGGAAATTCTCTTTGAAGTTATGAATGCGAAGAGTGCTGCCACAGCAAAGGATAGAAGAGCTATATATATTAATTGCTGTTTCAATATCTGTATCGTTGAGGATACCGGATAAAGTGGAGATACGACAAAGAGGGTTTTCTCCTTAGTTTCATCTATATATCCAGCATAAACCCAAGTTTGTCTATCCGTGTTTTTCTCTTCCAAAATAAGTGTTACACTATCTCTAGACCTATCCTCATACAATCTTTTTTCAGCTTGATTTATTTCTTTGGAATATTTTTCTACCTGATTTCTAGATGAGAATATAAACAATTCAACATGATCAACCTTTATGAAT
>CAMCQA010000018.1 GCA_945876935.1 uncultured Clostridia bacterium
ATATAACAGAGGACCTATGATTGGAGAACAGTCTGAAGATGTTATGAGAGAACTTGGATACTCAGAAGATAAGATCGCTGAATTCAAAGAAAGAGGCGTAATCTACATTGGAGATCAATAAGAATGGATAAAGTTTATACTCTAGGAATAGATATAGGCTCAACTTCTTCCAAATGTGCAATTATTTCCGACGGTGTCAACATCGAAAGTACACATATTATATATAAAGGTGCTGGCACTGACGGAATGGATATAGTCGTTAAAGAGGCTTTAGAAGATCTAAATATGGAACCTAGTGATATTAAGGCTATAATATCAACAGGATACGGTAGAAAAAGCTTTGAGGCTGCTGACAAAACCATGAGTGAGCTAAGTTGCCATGCAAAGGGAGCTAGCTTTATATTTGGACCTATAAAAACAATTATTGACATAGGTGGTCAAGATGCTAAGGTAATAAGGTTAGATGACAATGGTCAGATGCAAAACTTTGTTATGAACGACAAGTGTGCTGCTGGAACAGGCAGATTTTTAGAAGTTATGTCAAATGTGTTGCATGTTAGTTTAGATGATTTTGGAAAGTATGACGAAGAAGCCGAAGACAAGGCGCCAATTTCATCAACATGTGCAGTATTTGCAGAGTCAGAAGTAATTTCTCAACTTGCCAGAGGACAGGATGTACGAAGCATTATTAAGGGAATACATCAGTCAGTAGCAACAAGAGTTGCAGGGCAGGCTAAGAGAATTGGTGTTACTCCAAAGGTTGCTATGACAGGTGGAGTATCAAGAAACATGGGTATTGTTAGAGCTCTAGAAAGAGAGCTAGATGTAGACATTGCAGTTTCTGACAACTCTCAGTTGGCAGGAGCTTTTGGAGCAGCAATATTCGCATACGAATATTATTTAAAAAGTATGAAAGGGGATTAGTGTTATGAGTAATGTAGAAGCTAAGCCGGTTAGAGCGAAAGACTTACTAGGTGCTATCGTAGCTAACCACTACCAGTCTGCATGGGATGCAAAGAACGCAGGCGAAAAGGTAGGCTGGTGCGCATCTAACTTCCCACAGGAAATCTTTGAAACAATGGATATCAAAGTAGTTTATCCTGAGAACCAGGCTGCAGCTATAGCAGCTAAGGGTGGCGGAGAAAGAATGTGTAACACAGCAGAGAACAATGGATATTCAAATGATATCTGTGCTTACGCAAGAATAAGTTTGGCGTATATGGATGTGAAGGATGCACCTGAGCTAAATATGCCTCAGCCAGATTTTGTTCTATGCTGTAACAACATCTGTAACTGTATGATCAAATGGTATGAAAATATAGCTAAAGAGCTAGATATACCTATGATTCTTATAGACGTTCCATACAACAATGATTATGAAGCTGAAGAAGATAGAATAGCTTACCTAAAAGGTCAGTTTGACTATGCTATCAAGCAGCTAGAAGAAATCACTGGTAAGAAGTGGGATGAAAAGAGATTTGAAGAAGTAATGGAAATCTCTCAGAGAACAGGAAGAGCTTGGTTAGAAGCGACAGGAATGTCAAAGTATGAACCATCTCCATTTAATGGATTTGACGTATTCAATCACATGGCAGTAGCTGTATGTGCTAGAGGTAAGAAGGAATCTGCGGAAGCTTTTGAACTTCTTATTGAAGAATTCAAGCAGAATATTGCTGAAGGAAAGTCAACATTCAGAGGTGAAGAAAAGTTTAGAATCCTATTTGAAGGTATAGCTTGTTGGCCACACTTAAGACACACTTTCACAGAGTTAAAAGAAGCTGGCGTAAATGTTGTAGGTACTGTATATGCTGATGCTTTCGGTTATATTTACGGAAATACTAACGAACTTATGCAGGCTTACTGCAGCACTCCAAATGCTATAAGCTTTGAAAGAGCTGTTGATATGAGACTTAAGGCTATCAGAGAAACTAATTGTGACGGAGCATTAATTCACATCAACAGAAGCTGCAAGCAGTGGTCAGGTATCATGTATGAAATGGAAAGAGAAATAAGAGAGAAAACAGGAATACCAACAGCTATTTTTGATGGAGACCAGGCAGACCCAAGAAACTTCTCAGAAGCTCAATACGATACTAGAGTTCAGGGATTAGTTGAGGTTATGACTGCAAATAAGGAGGCTAAGTAACCATGAGCATTTCAACTATTCTAAATAAATTTGATATTAAGCATGCTGATATTATTAAAAAGTATCAGGAAGAAGGAAAGAAAATTATAGGTTGCTCACCTATACACCTACCTGTTGAATTAGTTTATGCGGCAGGAATGGCGCCTATGGGAATTTGGGGCAGCTACGGTGAGATTGCGAGAGCTAAGGAATATTTCCCAGCATTCTACTGTTCAATAGTTCAGAGAATTATGGAAATGGTACTTGATGGAACTCTAGACGTTCTTTCAGGAATCATGGTTTCTACCCAGTGCGACTCACTAAAAGCTCTAGGACAGAACATAAAGAGAGTTTATAAAGAAAAGAATATTCCATATATTCATGTAGCTATGGCTCAGCATAGAAAAATTGAGCCGGGTGTAGATTTCAACGAAATTCAGTATAGAAAGGTTAAAGCTCAGCTAGAAGAAATATCTGGAAATGAGATAACTGATGAAAAGATTGAAGAAGCTATAAAGCTTTATAATAAATCTAAAGTTCTTATGCAGGAATTTGTTGAATTAGCAGCTAAGCATCCTGATGTAATAACTCCATCATGGAGAAGCATAGTTCTAGTAAATGCAAACTATATGGATAGAGCTGAATATACAGAATATCTTGAAGAGTTAAATGCAGCTCTAAGAGAAAAGGAAGTAGTTCCTTGGAAGGGCGTTAAGATTGTTACTACTGGTATCATCACAAACTCTCATAGCTTAAATGAAATTTTTGAAGAAAATGATATGGCTATCGTTGAAGATGAAGTTGCTCAGGAATCAAGACAGTTCAGAACACTAGTAGATGAAAACACTGGAAATCCAATAAGAGCGTTAGCTAAATATCTAGGAGATATTGAAGGTTGCTCTTTGATGTATGATCCAGATAAATTAAGAGCTGATATGATAATTGATAAGGTTAAAAAATCAGGAGCTGACGGTGTTGTATATGTACAGGCTAAGTTCTGTGACCCTGAAGAATTTGATTATCCTATTTTCAAGAAAGCACTTGAAAAAGAAGGTATTAAATTAGTTATGATTGAAACAGATCAACAGATGACTAATTTTGAACAGGCAAGAACATCACTGCAAACATTTGCTGAGATGTTGTAATATATTAAAGGAGGAAATATATGATTTTTGGAAAAGAACATGAATTAGTGCGTCAGCTTGCGAAGTCTTTTGCTGAAAATGAGATAGCTCCTATTGCGGAACACGTTGATCAGACTCACGAGTTTCCATTGGAACTATACAGAAAGATGGGAGAAGCTGGATTCCTAGGAGTTAAATCCCCAGTTGAGTACGGTGGTGGTGGTGGAGACCACAGATCATACGTAATCGTAATGGAAGAGATTGCTAAGGCTTCTGGTGTAGCTTCAATCTACATTTCAGGTAACAACTCACTGTACGCAACTCCAATTCTAAAGTTCGCTACAGAAGAACAGAAGAAAAAGTATCTACCACTTCTTTTCAAGGGTGAAATTGTACTAGCATTCGGTCTAACAGAGCCAGGTGCAGGTTCAGATGCTGCTTCTCTACTAACTACAGCTGTTAAGGACGGTGATGATTACATTCTAAACGGAAGAAAAACATTCATCACAGCTGCTCCTTTCTCAGACTATGTAATCGTTTTCGCTAAGACTAACCCTAAGAAGGGTGTAAAGGGAATAACAGCTTTCATAGTTGATTCTAAAGCTGAAGGTGTATCTTTCGGTAAAGCTGAAGATAAGATGGGTATGATTGGATGTGCTACTTCAGACGTAGTTCTTGAAGATGTAAGAGTGCCAGCAGAAAACATTTTAGGAGAAGTTGATAACGGTTTCGTTAACGCGATGCAGACACTTTCTCTAGGTAGACTTGGTATCTCAGCTCAGGCTCTAGGTATCGCTACAGGTGCTATGGAAGAAGCTAAGAGTTATGTAAAAGCTAGAAAGCAGTTCGGTAGAAGACTTGCTGATTTCCAGAACACTCAGTTCGTTCTAGCTGAAATGGAAACAAAACTATGCGCTATGAGACACTTAGTATATGATGCAGCTTACAAGATGGACCTTGGTTTCCCAGCTGATAAGGAAGCTTCAATGGCTAAGCTATTTGCTTCAGAAGAAGGTAAGTGGATCGTTGACAGAGCTCTTCAGCTACACGGTGGTTACGGTTACATCAAAGAATATCCAGTAGAAAGAATGTACAGAGATATTAGAGTAACTTCTATCTATGAAGGTACTTCAGAAGTACAGAAGATGGTAATTGCTAAGGAAGTTCTAAAATAGGATTATTAAAATTCTAAAAAGTTAAAAAACTTGTATTTACAAGTTAAGATATAATCAAAGATATTATTTATTAAGGAGGATTACAATGACTCAGATCAAAAGTACTATCAAGCCACCATTGGTTGAAAGGTTTGGAGTAGCTATTCCTGAAGGCATGGAGCTAGAATTTATCAACTATCCATGTACAGATGAAGAGCTGATTGAGCAGGCTAAGGATGCAGATGTTCTATGGGTAAGCCCAGTTGACATCATTAACAAGAAGGTTATCGACAGCCTACCAAACTTAAAGATTATACAGTCTTTAGGTGTAGCTTTCGACAAGATCGACTTAGAAGCAGCAAAAGCAAGAGGTATCTATGTTTGTAACAACAGAGCAGTTAACGCTTCATCAGTTGCAGAACATGCAGTATGCCTAATGCTAGCTTGTCTAAAATCACTTCCTTACTTTGATGCACGCATCAAGAAGGGTGAATTCGAAGAAGCTATGGACGAATCTCGTAAGGTTGGTCACTTCGAACTAGGTACAAGAACTGTTGGTTTAATCGGTCTTGGAGCTATCGGTAAAGAAGCTGTTAAGTATCTAAAGGCTTTCGGAAGCAAGATTTACTATCATGATACAACTCAGGCTCCAAAAGAGTATGAAGAAGAAAATGGTTTAACATACGGAACTCTTGAAGATCTATATGCAAACTGTGATATTCTTTCTTACCATGTTCCAGTTCTAGATAGCACTAGAGGAATGGTTAATAAAGAAACTATTGCAAAGATGAAGAAGGATGTTATAATAATCAATGTATCAAGAGGTGAAATCGTAAACAACGATGATCTTAGAGATGCACTTAACAACGAGCAGGTTATAGCTGGTCTTGATGTAATTGCACCAGAGCCACCAGCTGCTGATCACCCACTAATTACTCTAACTGAAAAGGGAAATGCTAGACTAGTAGCAACTCCTCATATCGCAGGTACTACAAACGATGCATTCATCAGAATGTCTCAGTGGTCATACGATAACATGGTTAAGACAATGGCTGGTCAGAAACCTTCTAACGTAGTCAATGGGCTAGAATAATAGTGTTCTGGCTTGAAATTATAAAGAGAGGTTAATTAATATGCAAAAGAACAAAACTAAAGACATTATTGTCATTGGATTTGCGTTGTTCGCAATCTTCTTTGGAGCAGGAAACCTTATTTTCCCTCCATACTTAGGAGCAGGAGCAGGTGATGGCTGGGCTTCTGCAGCACTAGGGTTTTTAACAACTGACCCTATTTTCCCAATCATAGGTGTTATTGCTACAGCTATGGTAGGTGGTATGGCTGACGACTTAGGTAAGAGAGTTTCAAGAAAATTCTCAATCTTCCTAGGAGCAGTTTCTATGTTAATCATAGGACCATTCTTCGCTGTACCTAGAACAGGTGCTACTACTCACGAAATCTTCACAGTGCAGGTTTTCGGTGATGGAACAGTTGAATCTATTCCTCCAGTGGTAACATCAATCATATTCTTTGGAATTTCATTAGCTCTAGTTATCAATCCTACAAGAGTAATTGATATCATAGGTAAATTCCTAACTCCGTTCCTAATTTTTATCATTGTTTTAGCTATAATTATAGCTCTATTCAATGCTCCAGGAGCTCCTGTAGAATATGCTAAAACAGCAAAGGTGTTTGGAGATAACCTATACATCACAGGTTTCAGAGAAGGTTTCCAGACAATGGACGCTTTAGGATCAGCTCTAATGAGTGGTATCGTTGTAACTGACCTTATCAACAAAGGTTATACAGAAAGAGAAGAACAGTTCAAAGCTACAGTTGGTGTTGGTATCGTAGCAGGTATCTTACTAGCTATTGTATACGGTGGTCTAACATTCGTTGGCTCTACTGTTTCAGAACAGTTCCAGGGCGCAGCTGCAGCTGGAGACAGAGTTACTATCCTAGTAGGAGCTTTCAGCGCACTATTTGGTAACTTCGGTAAGGTTGTTATCGGTGTAGCAGTAGCACTAGCTTGTCTAACAACTTCTGTTGGTCTAACAAGTACAGCTGGTAACTTCTTCTCAAGAGTATTTGGTAAAGAAGGAGATGTTAAAACTTATAGAATTATCGTTTCTGTTTGTCTAGCGTTATCATTTGCTATTTCTCTAATCGGTGTAGCAGGTATCGTTACAATTGCAGTTCCAATTCTATTAGCTGTATTCCCAGTTTACATGGTACTATTCCTAGTAACACTATTTGACTCAAAGTTAAAGTACGACTGGTCTTACCTAGGAGCTGTTATAGTGGTTGCTTGTATCTCTATCCCAGAAGGTATTATGGCTCTTTGCGGAATGAGACAGATAGCTGCTCCAAAGTTCCTAGAAGATTTAGTTACAACATATGCTGGACTACCACTTGCTGAGTTCGGTCTAAACTGGTTATTACCAGGTATATGTGGTGCTATCGTATTCACTATCATCAGTGCAGTTACTGGTATTGGTGGTAAGAGAGAAGCGTAAGAATATCTTACTCAAAGAATTAAAACTTAATAGTATTATAGGTTAATTTGTGAAGCTACCATCTGCTTCAGATGGTAGCTGTTTAAGAAAAGAGGAAAAAAATGAGCATTAAGGTTAATGATCAGGTTTATCAGTTTGGTGTTGAACCATCAGTTATTAGAGAAATCTTTGCTTTCGGTCTAGAAAGAGCACAGGTTGTAGGACCAGAAAACGTTTTAGACTTCAGTTTAGGTAACCCTTCAGTTCCTGCACCTAAAATCGTTCAGGATACTGTAAAGGCTATCATTGATAATCAGCAGCCTAAAGATTACCATAGCTACACTCCAGGTCCTGGAGCTCCAGCTACAAGAAAGGCAATTGCTGACAATCTAAATAAGAGATTTGGAATGAACTACGGTCCAGAAGATCTATACATGACTTGTGGTGCTGCGGCTTCTCTAAATATCGTTCTAAAAACTTTAATTGCAGAACCAACAGATGAAATTGCAGTTATCATTCCTTTCTTCCCTGAATATACAGCATTTATCCATGCGCAGGGTGGTAAGCAGGTTCTAGTTGAGCCAACAGAGGAATTAACAATCGATGTAGATAATCTAAGAGCTGCTATAACTCCAAATACAAAGGCAGTTATCTTCAACACTCCAAACAACCCATCTGGAGTTATCTACCCAGAAGCAAACATCAAGGCTGCTTGCGAAATGCTTAAGGAAAAGTCAGAAGAATATGGACACCCAATCTTTATTATTGCTGACGAACCTTACAGAGAATTAGTATACACAGATGAAAAGGTAGCATATATCCCAACAATCTACCCTAACACAATCGTATGCTATTCATGGTCTAAGTCTCTTTCTCTAGCAGGAGAAAGAATTGGTTACATCGCTATCTCTAAAGAAGCAGAAGGTTATGATGTAATCATGCCAGCTATCAACGGAGCAGGAAGAGCTCTAGGTTACGTTTGTGCACCATCTCTATTCCAGCAGGTTGTTAGAGAGTGTGTTGACTGCGAAGCTGACCTAACTCAGTACAAGATAAACAGAGACCTACTTTACAATGCGCTTGTTGAGTATGGTTACAATGTAGCTAAGCCATCTGGTGCTTTCTACATGTACATTGAAGCTCCTGATAAGGATGCTGAAGCATTCTGTAAGAAGGCTATGGAGCATGATATGCTTCTAGTACCAGGAACAGGATTTGGTACACCATCTTACATGAGACTTTCATACTGCGTAGAGCAGGCGAAGGTTGAAAAGTGTCTACCTGTATTCAAGAAGTTAATGGAAGAATACAAATAAGATATACTAAATAAATAAAAAACGGTACTTAATATTCAAAGAGACGGATTAGCTACCCGTCTCTTTTTTTGATGTTTATGACAATTCTATTATGGTGATTTATTGATAAAATTAATGAGGGTTTTATTGTTCTTAGTGGTATTATGATATAATGGCTTAGAAGGTGGTTTTTATGGAGAGACAAGATTTAAAGAAGAAAAAATATATATTAGCTATTTTAAAGTTAATCGCTCTAATAGGAATTGTAGTACTAGTACCGCTGTACATATATGTGTATCATAAAGATTTTATTACTAGTCTATCTGATCTTGAATCAGCAAAAAGTTACTTTGAAAATAACATGCTTGTCATGACTATTGTATATGTTCTATTTCAAGCTTTGCAAATAGTAATATCTATTATACCTGGACAATGGCTTCAAATTGCCGCAGGATATTTTTATGGAATCGCTATATCATATGCTTTATCTATTGTAGGAGCTATTATCGGTACTGTAGTAGCATATTATCTTGCAAAAAAATTAGGAAGAGATGCAGTTCATCTAATTTTTGGAGAAGAGAGAATAAAGCATGTGATAAAACGATTAAATAGTAAGAAAGCTATGATTATAATTTTTTTAATTTTTTTAATTCCTGGAGCACCTAAAGACCTTTGCACATATGCAGCTGGAATATCGGAAATAAAGTTAAAACCATTTCTTGTGGTATCTCTTTTAGGAAGAAGTCCGGGTATGCTTGGAAGTATCATAATTGGACAGCAACTTAATACAGGAAGCTACATGGGGGCTATAGTGGTAGCTATAGTAGCTATCATTGCTTTCGCATTGTGCGTAATATATAGAAAAAGAATAAATGAATATCTGGATAGGATATATGATAAATATATAGAAGAATAGGAGAGCTAATATGGGTGAGAATAAGACTTTGAATTTAAATAGAGTAGTTATAAATGGCCTAGCTAGAATGAGATTCTCTAGAATGGATGAAGAAAAGAATGGAGAAAATATATTTAGGATTTTTTCTCAAATGGTTGAACCAAAACTGATTTATAATATAGTTACAGATTTTTCGAAAGTTAAAGCTGATTTATCAGTCTCAGGGGTGAACTTTTATTCCAAAGATATTAAAGATATAGCCGATGAAATTGTTTCAGGTGTTATTTTCTATGCGATAACTTTGGGTGATATTGAGAAAATAAAAGCCAAAGCAAATGGAATCTTTGAAGAAACTTTAGTTGATATTATAGGAACCTGCTATGTTGATGCTATAAGAGATTTCTTTAGAAGCGCCCTTGAAGATGATATGCTAATTGGAGCGAACTTTGTTCCTGGTATAAGCTTAGATATAGAAGATATTGATAAAATTGATAGAGTTTTAAACTTATCGTCTATAGGGATAAGTCAAAATGAATATAGAGTAATGCTTCCGGAGAAATCGGTGTGTGGTTTCTACCTTACATATGAGGAAAATCATCCAGAGAAAAGAGGTGATTGCTCCACATGTATGGCTCGAGGTTTTGGTTGCAACCTTTGTTATGAGGGGGATGATGATGTTTAGATGTACAGGTATATGTAAGAACTGTAAAGCCTGTGGAGATATAGGTTCTATAGATATTTTGACAAGCTTTATGATGCCTGACACATTTATAAGCGATGGGGAAGATGGACTTGGAGTTGCTATCGATGTAGGTACAACAACAATTGCCACAGCCCTTTGGGATATGGGTGATGGAAAACTTTTATCTCAAAAATCATCGGCTAATCCACAGAGAAACTTTGGTGGAGATGTAGTTTCTAGAACTGCTTATGCAATGAAATCAGCTGATAATTATAAGAATATTAGATATTCTCTCATAAATAAGATTAACTCTATCATTGGAAGTTATTTTTTTGATATTGATGAGAATGGAATTTCGGAAAACTTTTTAAATGATGATAATGAACTTTCTATAGATGGAAAAGTCTTGAAAAGAATATACCTTAGTGGAAATAGAGTTATGACATCTATACTATTGGGTGATGATATTAAAAGTATATCAAAATATCCTTATGATCCTGTTAGTTTGGACGCTAAGTCTTTAGATTGGGATATAAATATAAAGAATGGAGATAGCTATCTCAACTGTGGTAGAGCAGAGGCATATATCGTTTCGTGTAGCTTTTCTAATATCGGCGGTGATATTATTTCAGGATTAGTTAGTTTTTCAGACTTAGATGAGGATGAGAATGTGCTTTTTCTAGATTTGGGCACAAACGGAGAGTGCATCATAAAAGCTAAAGATAAAATGGTTGGTTTCTCTGCAGCTGCAGGTCCCGCATTTGAAGGTGGAAATATAAAAAATGGAGTATTCGCTCAAAGGGGTGCTATATCAAAGATTTCTATTGAAAATGATAGTATTTATTTAGAGTTCATAGATGATATAAAGCCATTAAAATCTCCAGGAATATGTGGTTCAGGCCTTATTTTTGCAATAGGAAGTTTGGTTGAGACAAAACTGATTAATGCTGATGGAGCTATAGCTAACTATGATTATGTTTCTAGAATAAATCCTTACTCTTCTTTGAATAATAGAATAGATGACGGAAAAATAATTATTTTAAATAAAAGCGAGAATAGTAATAAAGAAATTGCTATATATCAAAACGATATAAGGGAATTTCAGCTAGCTAAAGGAGCAGTATTAGCGGGAATCAATATAGCTTTAAGAAAGATTGGCATCGATACAAGTGATATAGATAGAATTATTTTGGCAGGTGGATTTGGTAAAAGTATTTCTAAGGAGGCATTGATTTCTTCAGGAATTTTACCTAGGGGTATTTCGGGAAGTTTAAGTTTTGTAGGAAATACTTCTCTAGCTGGAACAAGCATGATAATGATGATGAAAAAAATTAAGGAAAAATCAGAAAGATTATCAAAGGAAATAGACGTAATTGAGCTATCGTTGGAAGAAAATTTTCAAGAGGATTTTATGAGGGCTATGTACTTTTAGAATTGATAAATATGACATTTGAAGTATAGATTTGAAAACCCTTAAACTTTAAGGTTTTTCAACAAAATTTTAATATAAAAATCGTTGACACTAGTTATGAGATATGGTAGAATATACGAATGTAAGCCGCACAGAAACAGGTATTAAAAATCTTGAACAGGTTGAGATTTACCTTAATGGCGAGACTGGTATGAGGAGGAATAAAAATGTACGCAGTAATTGAAACAGGTGGAAAACAGTATAGAGTTACTGAAGGTGACGTTATAACTGTTGAAAAGCTAAACCTAGAAGCTGGAGAAAAAATCGAATTTGATAGAGTTCTAGCTTGTGGAGAAGGAAGCGACTTGCAGATAGGATCACCTTATGTAGATACAAAGGTTTTCGGTCAGGTTGTTGAAAACGGCAAAGGAAAGAAGGTTATAATCTTCAAGTACAAGGCTAAGAAAGATTACAGAAAGAAGCAGGGTCATAGACAGCCATACACAATGATTGAAATCACAGGTATTGGCACAGATAAGGGCGGTTCTGTAGCAACTAAGCCAGCTGTTGAAGAAAAGGCAGCAGGTAGCGTTTCTATGTCAATGAAGAAAGATGAGCTAATTGCTTTTGCTCAGGAAAACAACATTGAAGTAGATGTAAAGGCTACAAAGCAAGTAATTCTAGATACAATTAACGAAAATTTGAAGTAATTCATCTTTAGATAAAGGAGGTTTAATCCAAATGGCAAGTAAAAAAGGTGTAGGAAGTTCTAAGAACGGTAGAGACAGTCAAAGTAAACGTCTTGGTGTTAAAACTGGTGATGGCCAGTACGTAAGTGCAGGAAGCATCATTGTTAGACAGAGAGGAACTAAGATTCATCCAGGTAACAATGTAGGAAAAGGCGGAGATGATACATTATTTGCAAAAATTGAAGGTGCTGTAAAGTTCGAAAGAGCTGGCAAAAATAAGAAACAAGTAAGTGTTTATCCAAAAGAAGCATAAAACATTAGCCCCTAGGATTAGGGGCTTTATTTATTATAAAGAAGGTGATTAAATGTTCGTAGATAGAGCGAAAATCAATATAAAATCAGGAAAAGGCGGAGACGGAGCAGTAACTTTTAGAAGAGAGCCATACGTTCCTGAAGGTGGACCGGATGGCGGAGATGGTGGAAAAGGCGGAGACGTTGTTTTTCTAGCAGATCCTAGCCTTAGAACTCTTATGGATTTTAGATATAAAAGAAAGTATCACGCTGAAAACGGTCAGAATGGTATGAAGAAAAAGAGATTTGGGAAAAAGGGTGAAGATTTAGTAATAAAGGTTCCTCCAGGAACTTTAGTTATTGATGAAGAAACAGGACATCTTATGAAAGATCTCTTAAATCCAGGAGATAGCTTTATAGCTGCTAAAGGTGGAAAAGGTGGAAAAGGAAACGTTCACTTTAAAAACTCTGTTAGACAAGCTCCAAACTTTGCAGAGGCAGGTGGCTTTGCAAAAGAGAGAAATGTAATTTTAGAATTAAAACTTATAGCTGATGTAGGTTTAGTAGGTTTTCCAAATGTTGGAAAATCATCACTTTTAAGCGTTTCATCAAAGGCTAAACCTAAAATTGCAAATTATCACTTCACTACTATCGATCCTAATTTAGGTGTAGTAGAAGTTTCAAATACAAGTTTTGTTTTGGCTGATATAGCTGGCATAATTGAAGGTGCCCATCAAGGAGCAGGAATGGGCTTTAGATTTTTGAAGCATATAGAGCGTACAAAAGTTATTATACATGTAGTTGATGTTTCTGGAAGTGAAGGAAGATATCCTATTGATGACTTTGATAAGATAAACGCAGAGTTAGAAAAGTATTCCGAATCTTTAGGCAAGAAACCTCAAATTGTAGCAGCCAATAAAATCGACTTGATAGATGAAGATTCGGAAGAGTATAAAAAGTTCAAAGAGCATGTTGAGAAGAAAGGATATACTGTATTTCCTATATCAGCACCTATAAATGTAGGTGTGTCTACTCTTATGGAAGAAGCAAGTAAAATGCTAGCTAGAGTTGAAGCTGAGCCTTTAGAGAACACTATGGAAATCTTTGATTTTGAAAGAGAAGAAAGAGATGAAGATTATCGAGAAGTAACAGTAAGAAGAGAAAATCATTTATTTATCATAGAAGGAAAACAGCTTACAAAGATATTCAATTCTACTAACTTCAATGACATGGGCTCAATAAGATACCTTTATAAGTATATAGAGAAGAGCGGTGCTATAGAAAAGTTGAAAGAGTTGGGACTTGAAGAGGGCGACACTATAGCTATAAAAGACTTTGAATTTGAATATATTGATGAATTTTAATAGAGTTATATGTTAAGTTCATCCTGAATTTTAAAATTATTTAGATATGATGAAATAGAGTAAGAAATTGGGTATTTCATAATTACCCAAAGGAGAAATATAAATGAACATAAATAAGCTTTTAAAAAAGGTTGAAAAACCGGCTAGATATATTGGAATGGAGCTTAATTCTGTTGTTAAACCTAAAGAAGAGGTGGATTTTAAATTTGCTTTTGCCTTTCCAGATTTATATGAAATAGGTATGTCATATATGGGCTTGCAAATTCTTTACAATATATTAAATAAAGAAAAGGGAGTCCAGTGCGAAAGAGTGTTTGCTCCTGCTAAGGATATGCAAGAGGCACTTATAGAAAATCAAATACCATTGTTTTCGCTAGAAAATAAAGAACCTGTGTCAAGTTTTGATATGGTAGGCTTTACTCTACAATATGAGATGTCCTTCACAAACATATTAAACATGCTAGATCTTTCCAATATTCCATTGATGGCGAAAGATAGAGATGACAATCATCCTATAGTCATAGCAGGCGGACCTTGTGCTTACAATCCAGAGCCATTAGCCGATTTTTTTGATTTGTTTTTAATAGGTGATGGAGAGAAGCTTCTTTTAGATATAGTGAATTTAAAAAGAAAAATTCCAGATAAAGAGGAGTTTCTTAAGGAAGCGTGCAAAATAAAAGGTGTTTATGTACCTAAATTTTATGATGTGGAGTATAAGGAAGATGGAACTATAAATAAGTTTAATAAGCTTTATGAAGGTGCTCCAGACAGAGTGGAGAGAAGTCTTATAGATGATATTTCAAAGGTTGATTTTCCTGATAATAATATTGTTCCATATATTAATGTTGTTCATGATAGATCTGTTGTTGAAACCTTTAGAGGTTGCACTAGAGGATGTAGATTTTGTCAAGCTGGTATGATATATAGACCTATTAGAGAAAGAACTGATGAGGAAGTTGTAGAGCTTGCGTTGAAGCAGTTAGCTAACACTGGTAACGAAGAACTATCTCTTCTAAGTTTATCATCCTCAGACCATAGTCAGTTTGAACCCTTAGTAATGAGGCTTTTAGGAGAGTGTGAAGGAAAAGATGTAAGTCTTTCTCTACCTTCATTGAGACTCGATAGTTTTTCTTTCAAGGTATTAAATGAAATTCAAAAATATAGAAAATCAGGTTTAACTTTTGCGCCAGAAGCAGGAAGTCAGAGGCTTAGAGATGTTATTAATAAGACTATAACAGAGGAAGATATTTTTTCTGCTGTTAGACAAGCGATAGAACTTGGTTGGAAGCAGATAAAACTTTACTTCATGACTGGTCTTCCTACCGAAACACTTGAGGATTTGGATGGAATAAGAGATATCGCTAAGGGTATTTTAGATTTAAATAGAGAAATCAATGGAGGAAAATCGGGGAGATTTAATGTAACTGTAAGTGTTAGTAATTTTGTTCCTAAACCACATACTCCTTTTCAGTGGCATCCTCAAGATACTAGGGAAAGTTTTGCGAAAAAGCATGCATACCTTAGAGATATATTGAAGATAAAGAACGTCACTTTAAAGTATCATGATTCTCCTGTTAGTAGATTAGAGGCAGTATTTGCAAGAGGTGATAGAAGAGTAGGAAAACTTCTTTTAGAGGCTTATAAAAATGGTGCAAAGTTTGACTCTTGGAGTGAGAATTTTAATGAAGAAGCTTGGAATAAAGCTTTTGAAAGCACCGGAATATCTGCAGAGTTCTATGCTAATAGATTAAGATCTTATGATGAAATAATGCCTTGGGATATTATAGACAGCTATATACTTAAAGAATTTTTAATTTCTGAAAATGAGAAAATTACTACAACTAGAGATTGTAGAGAGGGTTGTGTTGGATGTGGTATCAATAGATACACTGAATGTAAATTTGAGGGGGTGAACTTATGAAATATACTTTAGTATTTTCAAAATTGGGATACTTAAGGTTCATATCACACCTAGATATGCTTAGACTATTCAAGAGAGCTTTTAAAAGAGCAGAAATTTTTTTGAAATTTAGCGAGGGGTTTAATCCGCACCCTAAGATGACTTTTGCACAGCCTCTATCTTTGGGACACAGTTCGATATGTGAAATCTTAGATATTGAAACAAAGGAAGAATATAACTCCGATGACATTAAGGAGAGACTAAATACGGTTCTTCCACAAGGAATATCTATAATAAGTTCCACTAAGCAACCTGAAGATTATAAATCTATAGCCTCAAGAATTTCATGGGCTGAATACATTATAGAGCTTCCTTTAAATGAAGGTCTGGAAGAAAAGATATTGGAATTCTTTAACATGAAAGAAATAAAAACACTAAAGAAGCAAAAGAAAAAGAAGGAGCTTAAAGAAGTAGATATTAAGCCTTTAATAAGAGAATTTAAGATTCTTGATAATTCTGAGGAGTATCCTGCTGTAAAAGATAGTGCACTACGAGTGCTTGTTAAAGTAGACTGTGGAAGCATCTCTAATTTAAATGTGGATCTTCTTATGCGAAGCTTTGTATCATGGGTAAAGGAAAGAGGCATTGAAGGTTTTGATTTTGAAGATATTGATACTATAAGGGTAGCTCTTGGTTAATAACAATTAATATAAAATAGCCAGATAATTCGTTTGGCTATTTTTTGTTGGGATAATATCTCTATACGTAAATAAATATTTGAAAATTTTAAAATATTATATAAAAATTATTTAGAAACAGTAAATAAAAAGCATAAGAAGAGAAGGCGTATTAAAACACTATAAATCTATTGATAAATTTTATTTTATGGCAAGAAAATGTGATGAAATATAGGTGTTTATGTGGTATAATAAACTATTATATTCATTTACTATGCCTTGGTTGACGATAATTTTTAAAGAGGTTAGTTAATACAAGGTAACTAAAGAAATATAAATACCATAATTATAAAATTAAAGTTATATATGAATATTATGCACACTAATAGGTTTTGTGAAAGAGAGGATTTATGGGTAATCAATCAAAAAAGAAAAAGCTGAGTATTATCATAGCTGTGTTAATGCTCTTGCAGCTTCTTGGGGAAGTGGCAACACCCTATGTTAACAGTTATGCTGTAGAGGCTACACAACCTGCCGCAGAAGGAGGTGAAAATGTAGCTCCAGCTGAAGAGCCTGCTGCTGAAGAAGTTGCGCCGGCTCCACCTGAAGAAAGTACAACAGTTGATAAGGATGCAGATGAAATAACAGTCGGTGATTTTGCTTACTCGAAAAGCAAAGAAGCCATCATAGGTTATTATGGGTCTGCTACGGAGCTTACAATTCCAGCTACATTAACTTTAGATGGAACAGTTTATCCAGTAAAGAGAGTAGATGACAATGTATTATCAGCTGGAAAAATAACTAATAAACTTACAAAAGTTACTGTAGAGGAAGGCGTATCTGTCATAGGAGCATCTGCCTTTGCAGGAAATGATATTTCACAATTATCATTACCTAGCAGTATTACAGAGATAGGAGATACTGCTTTTGCTTACAATGATTTGACAGAGCTTACAATTCCAGCTTCTAGCAAGCTCGTTACAATTGGTAATGAAGCCTTTAGAGGAAATGCTATAGAAGCACTTGACTTTACATCAGCATCATCTCTCAATAAGATAGGTAATCTTGCTTTCGCTGGAAATAAGATAGCTTCTCTTAAACTATCGGACAGTTTAGCTACTATAGGTGATAAAGCTTTTGAAGAGAATAAGCTTTCAGAAGTTAATTTAAATAGCTCTCTTACAAGCATAGGAAGCGGAGCTTTCTCAAAGAACGGAAGATATGTTTACCTTAAAGGTGATGCACCGGGAGGAAAATCAGATGTTATACCCGGCAGCTTTGGATCGATTTATAAGCCGATTTCACTATGGGTGAAGGGTATAGATAAAGATAGTGGTAAAACTATTATTTCCACAAAGCTTTTAGAGAACAATCCTGAAGAAGAACTTCCATTAAATCAACTATTATTTTTAAATAACGAGGTTAGTATCAAGGCTCCTGAAGTAAAAGGATACCTTGCTGAAAATGCTAATCTTACTTTGGATGCAAAAACTGTAGCAAAATACACGGAAGACAATCCTTATGTTTTCGAATTTGAAAATAATGTTGGTAAGGACCCTATTATAGACGGCCTAACACCTTTAGAACTTTCCGTAGGAGATGCTGTAGATTTAGCTACACTTTTAAAAGGTGTTACAGCTACAGACTCTCTAGGAAATGACATCACAAGCGATATTAAAGTTATTCCGATGACAGTTGATACAAGCGTAGTAGGTCAGCATCAGATACAGTACAGTGTTACAGATGGTTCGGGAAATACTACAACACAGATGCGTACTGTAGTTGTTGGTATAACTGCACTAGAAATTGAGACAGGTAAAGGCTGGCAAATGAAGGACTTTACATACTCAGGAACTTATGTAACTGGCTTTTCTAGTTCAGGGTTAGAGAAATTAAAAGAAAATAAAGAAGTAGTTCTTCCTTCATTTAACCCGACCTCTTCAGATAAAACACCTATAACAGGTGTTAGTTCTTATGCCTTTAACGGTAAGGGACTAGTGTCTGTAACTTTTCCAGATACAATAACTAAAGTTGAATCAGGAGCATTTGGCGGTAATGAAATAGATAGCCTTAATTTAAACAAAGTTCAGAGAATAAGCGATAACGCTTTTTCAAATAATAAGCTAACTGAGTTAATAGTTCCAGAATCAGTTACAACTATTGATAGCTATGCATTTTATGGCAACGATTTAAAGAAACTTTCTCTTCCAGACAATCTTACAAAAATAGGTAATGGAGCGTTTAGCAATAATGATCTTTCATCTGTTGCTCTACCAGCTAAATTAGAAAGTATAGGAGATAGAGCTTTTGAAAACAACAACATTCTACACGTTGCTTTCAATGATAAGCTTAAGACCATAGGCAGTGCAGCATTTAAGAATAATAAATTTGAAAACTTAAATATACCAGAGACAGTAACTACAATCGGTAGTGAAGCTTTTAGATATAACAATATTCAGTCTGTAGATATACCAGAGACAGTAACTAGTTTAGGTACCTATGTTTTTGCAGATAACAAACTTGAAAATGTGTCTATTCCTGATAATATGACTAAAATTCCAGATGGAATCTTCTACAATAATAGGATAGAGGAATTCCAAATTCCAAACCATGTTACAGAAATAGGCAATGATGCTTTTTCAAAAAACTGGCTTAAATCATTAACTGTACCAGCCAATGTTACAAAAATAGGAAGTAGTGCTTTCGCTAATAACTATAATCTTAGAACATTAAATCTAAATGAAGGTATTGTTGAGATTGGAGATTCCGCATTTTATAATTGTGGTCTTGCAATAAATGAATTTAGAACACCATCAACTCTAAGAAGAATAGGTAGCAATGCTTTTGCTGATGGTGATCCAGGACATCAGATTATACAGAACTTGATTCTAAATGATGGAATTACATCTGTAGGGTCTGGAGCTTTTAGAAGTGTTTATATGGATACTGTTACTATTCCATCTTCTCTTAATGTAATAGAGTCAGACACTTTTAAGAACAATAAGCTGACAAGCGTTACTATTCCAGAGAATATAACAGAAATCAGAACAAGTGCTTTTCAGGGTAATAAATTAAGTGAAGTTAATCTACCTGACTCACTAACTAAGATAGGTAGCTATGCTTTTTATGGAAACACTTATCTTAAGTCAATTACAATTCCAGAAGGAGTTAAAACTATAGATGCTTCAGCTTTTGAGAGCAATGCTCTTGAATCTATAGATTTACCAGATGGACTTGAAAGCTTAGGTAATAGAGCATTTGCTTATAACAAGATTCCTAGCATTACGTTTCCTGATGCTATCAAGGTAGTTCCGGCGGAAGTTTTGCTTGAAAACAGACTTACAGAGATTAATTTTGCACCTGGAACTACAGAGATATCAAACTCTGCATTTAAAAATAACTTACTTCCTTCTGTAACGCTTCCAGATACTCTTACTAAGATAGGTGTTGAGGCTTTCAGAAAGAATAATTTGACAGAAATAGATATTCCAGACTCAGTAACAACTGTGCAGAATTATGCTTTTGCCAATAACAATCTAACGAATTTAAATCTTTCTGATAATTTAACAGAAATACAGGAAGGTGCCTTTTTGAGTAACGCTTTATCAAGTGTTACTATACCTGATAATGTAGCATCTATAGGGCGTTATGCTTTCAAAGATAATAATATTAGCAACCTTGATTTTGGTGGGGCTAGTAAACTAGCTAATATTGGTGAACAGGCATTTATGTCAAATGATTTCTCAGATATTACACTACCTAATACTGTTGGTAATGTTCATAGAGATACATTTTTAAATAACCCTGGTTGGTCGGAGAAACCGGGTAAGGTAAGAATACTTACAGACAATACTGCTGTAACAACTTCTCCTACACATGTTGTAAATGAAGGAGTTGTAATTATTCACAAGAAGCTAAATGGAACAGATAAGGAGATAGCATTCCCAGAAAAGAAATTTGGCAAAATAGGCTCAGATATTACATTCACTCCAAAAGCTTCTGCAGCCTACACTCCGGTAGTTGATTTGCCTGTAGTTGAACCTGTTACAAAAGAAACAAAGAATATCGATGTTTTCTACAAGAATAAAGCAGAATTTAATAATAGAGGTGTAGCTATTGACTTAAGACATGCTGTCAATGGTAGAGTGGATGCATCCAGCCCGTATGGATTAAAGCCAGTAAGCACTAATAACTTATTTGAATTTTTAATAAGCATAACTTCAAGTGGTAATACAGAAAGAATTGAAAACCCTTGGGTGGAAATTGATTTAAATGCAAATTATCCAGGTGGTCATGTAAATCCTAATGAGGTGGTTTGGCCGCAGAATATTAAGGAGTTAGCAACAGAGTATAAAATAGAGGATGGTAAGATTAAAATTAAATTAAAGAATCCTATAACTCCTAACCAAGCTATAGAGATACCATTTAAATTAAGATTTGATTCTTACTCAACGCCACAAAATTATGTTTTGGATTTAACAGGAAGAACTAAACTAGTTCAAGATGGTACGGCACTTTATTCATCATCATTAGATAATGATATAGGTATCCTTCATCAAACATATAAACCGGAGTTTAGAAAGGATAATAAGGACTCTTATATATATGGAACAATGGGAAAAGATGGTTATCTTCTTCCAAACGGTGCAATTCCTGTAACATATACATACTCTTCATGGAATCACTATAGGTACATAGATAAAGTAACAATAACTGATAAATTGCCAACATATACAGGTAAGGATCCAGTAACTGGTTTAGAAAGAAATGATTTAGTTGCAGAGTTCGATCCAGCATTAAATCCGGGATGGACTTTAAGTGCAGATAAGAAGAGTGTAAGCACTGTGGTAGAAGGAACTGAAAAAACTAACACAGGTGCAGGAACTTTTCCTCAGAAAACTTTATCATTGAAGTTCCCAGGAATTAAAAATAAAACTATTATTAAAAATACAATGACTGCAGAGTATTTATTTGATAATAGAGAAGGTGTATTAAATGGATCTAGTTTAAATGAGATCAGAGCTAAATTTAAAGGGGAAGGTACAGTATATGAACTTGAAGACCCTGTAATTAGAACTTCAGATAGAGATTTACCTGCTAATTTAAGTCCAGAGTATGAACTAACACCACCACCTGAAGACACTGTTGCCTTCGATGGATCTGTTTATAAAAGAACTATAGATTTTTATGGTGATACTTCATACAACCTATTCCCAAATCGTGATAAAGAGCTTGTTCAGGCTGGCATAAAGAGTCAAAATGATAGAAACAATAGAAGAAGACCTATTTATTCATATAAAGGCAAAACCTTTGATTGGTACAGTCCAGAATTTAGCTATAATGGTCACTGGGCAAATGCTTTTAGAGATGTAAAGGAAGATAGAGTACAAGAATTCCTTTGGGGCGTTAGAATGAGGGTAACAAGATCTAATGCTAGAGACCTAAAGCTTTATGAGTATGGTTTAGATGAAAGAATGAAGTATACGGCAATTAAGTTGCCAGAAGGCGTTCCTTCAGCTACTGTAAAATTCTATGATACTAAAGTTGATGGCCCAGGAGACTTCAATGCTAATTTGATTCACACAGAGAAAATATTTTCTGAAAGATTTGAAATTCCAGAGGATATATCAAATAGAGCTAAGAGCTTTATATTAGAATTGGATACAGATATTATAAATGGTCCAAAAGAATCTAAGGATTTGGTTGCTGGTATTTATACTAAGCTAAGAAACCCGGATGTTCCTGC
>CAMCQA010000019.1 GCA_945876935.1 uncultured Clostridia bacterium
CTAGACGAGCTAGGTATATCTTATTTCCCAAAAGTTAAATTGGATGCAGACGAAGCAGTAGCTGCATTTTTAGCTGGAAACCTTGAGTTCAGCCTAGAGCGTGGATGCTGTGGTTCTAAAGGTGCAGATCATTCATGTGGATGCGGATGCAAAAAATAACAAATAACCTTAAGAAACAAAATTAAACTAACAATAATAAACTAACATAAAACCAATTGACTCACAAAAATAGCTGAAATTCATTACAAATTTCAGCTATTTTTTATTTTTTTATATTTCAAACTTAAATAAATATAAAAAGCGCCACCTTCAAAGTAGCGCTCAATATTTTACTTTTTAACTCATAAATTTTTGCGGCTTCATTTCCATCTAAGGCTTTCTAATAAGTGTAGCAAAGAAAGCTCCATCTTCTAAAAACTCCGCACTAATCTGTCCTATACCATCAAAAGATAAAAGGTCTCCAGGAACAACTACAAAGTCCTCATCATCAATTGTAACCTTAGCCTTGCCTTCAACTATGGCTATGGTAACATTTTCTTCAGGATGACTATGCTTCTCTATCTTGTCTCCCTTTTTGCCTACCTTTTTTACAACGTTATAGTTTTCTCCGCTCTTAATCAGCCCTTCTTTTCTCTCTAGTGTAGCCATAATATCTTCCTCCTTCACATTTTTCTTAAATGTAATATACCTCATTAAAAGAATATTTAACTCTCGAAAAAAGATTATTTTTCAGTACAATTTAGGGCTCTTTAAATTATATATAATGCTGTGCTAAAAGAACGCCAACCATTGTCTTTCCATCGGTAATTTCGCCTCTTACCACCATATCTATCGCTTCTTTAACAGGGATTTCAATAATCTCTAAATCTTCATCTCCATCGAAGTTAGTTTCTCCCTTTTCAAGATCTCGAGCTAAGTATATATATAAAGTCTCACTAGTATATCCCACAGATGGATTAAACTTTCCTATTAATCTCATTTCTCTAGCAAAGTACCCTGTCTCTTCTTCAAGTTCTCTTTCCATTGTTTCAATAGGGTCTTCACCCTCTTCTATTTTACCTGCAGGTAGCTCTAAAACATCAGCTTCCATAGCCTTTCTATACTGTTTTACAAAGACTATCTTCTTATCTCTTGTTATAGCAAGAGCAACGGAGCCTCCTCTATGTTCTATTATTTCCCTATAGGACGTTCCTGTCTTTGTCTCAACTTTGTCTTTTCTAAGATTTAAAATCTTACCTTTGTAAATCATTTCGCTTTCAATAGTTTTTTCAACAAAACCCATAACATACCTCCTTAATAGATATACTATTTCTCCATCTCTTTAGATCTTCTAACAGCTGCTTTAAATCCTTCTCTAATAGTATCTTCAAAGTTCTTTTCTCTCAGCTTATCCAGCGCTGCAACCGTTGTTCCCCCAGGCGATGAAACTGCATCTATTAAAACCTGTGGCTCAACCTTCTCCTCTAAAAGCATCTTCGCCGCTCCTATAACAGTATTCGCAACGAGTTTTTTAGCTACATTTTCAGAAAGTCCATTTTCTACAGCCTCTTTTATAAGTGCATCCATATACATATACGTGTACGCAGGACTGCTACCACTTGCTCCTATAACGCTGTGTATATGTTTTTCATCAACTTCGACACAAACACCGATGCTGCTCATAATCTCTTCAACTCTAGATAACTCTTCATTAGACACACCTTCTCCAGCCGAAATACTAGTTGCACCACAACCTATTTTAGCTGGTGTGTTTGGCATTATTCTTATAACTTTGCTTTCTTTTCCTAAAAAACTCTTTATATAACTTATGCTTATGCCTGCCGCCATAGAAACACATATCTTTTCTTTTCTGTAAACCGATGCTATTTGAGTTAAAACATCTTCATAATCCTTAGGTTTAACCCCTATAAAGAATATATCTGACTTTTCTACAAGCTCTTCTTTAGATTCAGCAATTTTTATATTAGTTGTTAAATTATTGAACTCTATCTGTTTCTTTATGGCTTCTGCCTTTTCTTTAGTTCTGTTAAAAATAATAAACTCATCATTCTTAGAGTTCTCATTTGAAATATAGCCTTTCAAAATAGATGAGCCCATATTACCAACGCCTAAAAATCCAATTTTCATAGAAATCTCCTTCAATCTCCTAACAGCAAAGAGCTAGTTACAAAGGAATATACTTCCTAACAACTCTCCTCTTCTTGCTTTCTCAATCACATCATCCTCTTTGCCATTTAGTAGCACTGTTTGGATGCCATAATTTCCCGCACTTCTCGCTGCTTGAAGCTTCGTTTCTATTCCCCCTGTACCAAACTCGCTTTTACCAGAAATATCAATGTTCTCAAGAAGCTTATCTATATTCTCAATCTCTTCAACCAAAGTTGCATCCTTATGTCTCTTAGGATCCTTAGTAAAAATTCCATCTATATCGCTAAGTATAATTAAAAGGTCACTGTTCCAGAGGTTAGCTGTAAGAGCGCTAAGATTATCATTGTCTCCAATTTTAATTTCATCTACACTTACGCTATCATTTTCGTTTACTATAGGTACAACTCCTTCATCTATAAGTGTAAATAGAGTATTTCTTATATGAAGCCTTCTCTCATCATTTTCAAAATCATCTCTTGTAAGAAGCAACTGCCCCACATGAATATCATGCTTTCCAAAACACTCCTTATAAGACATCATAAGTTCAACCTGGCCTATAGCGCAAAGGGCTTGTTTATAGTTGATATCTTTTCTTCTACTCCACTTATTTATAGCTCCAACTCCACATATTCCTGCTCCGCTGGAAACTAAAATAACCTGCTTTCCTTCCTTCATAAGCTGATTTACTTGATCTGCAATATTATTTATTTTATTTGTATCAGGCATGCCTTCATCTGTAGAAAGAACGTTGCTGCCTAGTTTTATTACTATTTTTTTTGCTTTTGAAATTTCTTCTTTAATTCTGCTCATATCTCTCCAAGTCCATATATTTAAATCTTCTCAAACTACTTATCTTATTATATATCTAGAGGTTATACGGGTCAAATACTTTATTTCTTAGAAAATAATCATTTCTGTAATCACTGGTTTATCCTATGATTTGCTGTCTCTATCTCATTTATTTTATGAACTTCTAAATAAAGCTACAATAAAATAGACACCCCATATGTGTAGAGTGCCTATAATTAAATTTAATTTTGATTCTCTATAATAGTTCCTAGTTCTTGTACTCTATACCATCATCAGAAACTAATATAACTTCTTCAACATCCATAGGAGCATCCAGAATATCATCGAATTCTTCTGAGTCAGCTAACATTTCAAGTTCTTTCATATACTGAGCTTTCTCACCATACTCTACTTCAATGTCTCTATACTGTCTCATACCAGTACCAGCAGGTATCAGCTTACCTATGATAACATTTTCCTTTAGACCCTGAAGAGTATCTATGCTGCCCTTAACGGCTGCATCAGTAAGAACTTTCGTTGTCTCCTGGAATGAAGCTGCTGATAAGAATGAGTTAGTTGATAGAGAAGCCTTAGTGATACCTAGAAGCTGTCTTGTTCCAGTAGCTTCTTTACCACCTTCCGCTCTAACCTTTTCATTTGCTTCAGCAATTTCAAACTTGTTGTACATTCCACCAAGAACAAGGTCCGTATCTCCAGCATCTTCTATCTTAATCTTAGATAGCATCTGAGTAATGATAACTTCAACGTGTTTATCGTTGATATCTACACCCTGCATCTTATAAACTCTCTGTACTTCTTTTAGAAGATATTCATAAACTCCGTCAGTACCTTTTAGTCTTAAAATGTCATGCGGATTAAGAGGACCCTTTGTTATTCCATCACCAGGCTGTATAAAATCTCCTTCAGAAACATTTAGTCTTGCACCGTATGGAACAGTGTATACTCTCTCTTCATTCTCTCCTCTTACAATAACTTCTGTTTTGTTATCCATAGTTGGAGTTATTGAGATTACTTCACCTTCATTCTCACAGATTTCAGCTAGACCCTTAGGATTTCTTGCCTCAAAGATTTCTTCTACTCTAGGTAGACCATGAGTAATATCTTCCCCTGCTACACCACCGGAGTGGAATGTTCTCATCGTTAACTGAGTACCAGGCTCACCGATAGATTGAGCTGCTGTAATACCTACAGATTCCCCTATGTTTACAGCTTCACCTGTAGCTAGGTTTCTTCCGTAGCACTTAGCACATACCCCAACTTTGCTCTGACATTCCATTACATATCTGATTTCAACAGCTTCAATGCCAGCCTTATCTATAGCATCTGCCATCTCTTCAGTTATTTCCTGTCCAGCTTCCACTATTAGCTTTTTAGTCTTTGGATAATATATATCCTTCAGAGAAGTTCTACCGATAATTCTCTGTCTTAGAGGCTCGATCATTTCGTTTCCGTCAGTGAATGCTCTAACTGTGATACCCTCTGTTGTTCCACAATCTTCTTCCCTTACGATAACATTATGAGATACGTCTACAAGTCTTCTTGTTAGATATCCTGAGTCAGCTGTTCTAAGAGCTGTATCGGCAAGACCTTTTCTAGCACCATTAGAAGATATGAAGTACTCAAGTACAGAAAGACCTTCTCTAAAGTTAGCCTTGATAGGAATTTCAATAGTCTTACCTGTAGCGTTAGCCATAAGTCCACGCATTCCTCCTACCTGAGAAATCTGTTTCTTAGAACCTCTGGCACCAGAGTTAGCCATGATAAATAGGTTGTTTAGACTTCCTAAAGAATCCATTAGAGCATCTGCCACTTCTTCAGTACTTCTAGCCCAAACTTCACAAACTCTCTCATATCTTTCATTATTTGAAAGAAGACCCTGCTTGTAAAAATCTTCTAACTGATCAACTTCTGACTGAGCATTAGCGAGGATCTCTCCCTTATTATCAGGAATTTCCATATCTGAAACACTGATTGTAATAGCTCCCTTTGTAGAATAATGGAAACCTAAATCCTTTATAGCATCCAGCATGATAGCTGTAGTTGTATTACCATGTTTTCTATAACACTTATCGATGATAAGCCCTAGCTTCTTCTTATCGCATAAGAAGTCTATCTCTAGAGAATATGGATCTTTTTCTCTGTCAGCAACAAAGCCAAGATTTTGAGGAATGCTCTGGTTGAATATGAATCTACCTACTGTAGATTCTACCAGTTTGCCTCTAGAATCTTCTTTTCCATTATACATTCTCACCTTAACTCTAGCATGAACATCAACATGTCCACCCTGATACGCCATAAGCATTTCGTCTAAATCTGAGAATATTTTTCCTGCACCCTTGATATCTCTGCCATCGCCTTCCTCAACAGAGTCGTATGTTAAGTAGTAACTACCTAAAATCATATCCTGTGTAGGAGTTGTAATAGGAGAACCATCTTTAGGTGCTAGGATATTGTTTACTGAAAGCATAAGGAATCTTGCTTCAGCTTGCGCTTCAACTGATAGCGGAACGTGAACAGCCATCTGGTCTCCATCGAAGTCAGCATTGAAAGCTGTACATACTAATGGATGCAGCTTAATAGCCTTACCTTCAACTAAAACAGGTTCAAATGCCTGTATACCTAGTCTATGAAGAGTAGGAGCACGGTTAAGCATAATAGGATGCTCTTTTATTACTTCATCTAAGATATCCCAAACTTCTGGCTCACCTTTCTCTATCATCTTTTTAGCTTGTTTAGTATTTTCTGTTAATCCTTTTGTCTTTAGGCTTCCAATGATAAATGGCTTAAATAGTTCTAGAGCCATCTTCTTAGGAAGACCACACTGCCAAAATCTTAATTCCGGTCCTACTACGATTACAGAACGGCCTGAATAGTCAACACGCTTACCTAATAGGTTCTGTCTAAATCTACCCTGCTTACCCTTAAGCATATCTGATAAAGACTTTAGCGGTCTGTTTCCTGGCCCTGAAACAGGTCTTCCTCTTCTTCCGTTATCTATTAGAGAGTCTACAGCTTCCTGCAACATTCTCTTTTCATTCTTAACGATAACGTTCGGAGCACCCATATCTATAAGCTTCTTTAATCTCTTATTTCTATTTATTACTCGTCTATAAAGCTCATTTAAATCAGAAGCTGCAAATCTGCCACCATCTAGCTGCACCATAGGTCTTAAGTTTGGCGGAATTACTGGAACAGCATCTAGAATCATCCATTCTGGTCTGTTTCCTGAGCTTCTAAGAGCTTCTGCAACCTCAAGTCTTCTTACAGCCTGAACCTTCTTCTGTCCTGTAGAAGTTTTAGACTCTTCTCTTAGCTCTTCAACTAAAGCTTCTAAGTCTATTCTTTTTAGAAGTTCTTTGATAGCTTCAGCTCCAATACCTCCAATAAAGCCTGGAACTGTTGCGCGAGCTTCATTGTACTGATCTTCTGTTATAACATCACCTTTCTTTAGAGCCTCGCTCTCACCCGGATCAATTACAACATAATCAGAGAAGTATAAAACTCTCTCAAGCTGTCTAGGAGTTATCTTTAAAATAAGCCCCATTCTTGAAGGTATACCTTTGAAGTACCAAATATGAGAAACAGGAGCCGCAAGCTCTATGTGTCCCATTCTTTCTCTTCTAACCTTACTAGTTGTGATTTCAACACCACACTTATCGCAAATTATACCTTCAAATCTGTTTTTCTTATATTTACCACAATAACATTCGTTATCTTTTTCAGGTCCAAATATTCTTTCACTGAAAAGTCCATCTGGCTCTGGCTTTAAAGTTCTGTAATTGATAGTCTCAGGCTCAGTAACTTCACCATAAGACCACTCTCTTATCTTGTCAGAAGAAGCTAGAGCAATCTGTAAAGATTTAAAGTTTTTAAATTCATTTATATTTCTTTCGCTCATCTATTGCCCCCTTATTCCTCAATTACTTCTATTTCGTGATAAACTTCTTTATCTTCTTCACCTAAAAGACTATCCATAGCCATAAGTTTTTCAGTATTAGTTACTTGACGATAAGATGATTTTCTAAGGTTAATTTCTTCATTATCATCGGAAAGAACCTTTATATCTAGCGCCAAACTCTGCATTTCCTTTATAAGAACCTTGAAAGATTCTGGAATTCCCGGAGTTGGTAAATTTTTACCTGAAATTATAGCTTCATAAGTTTCAACTCTTCCAGCAATATCATCCGATTTAACTGTAAGGATTTCCTGAAGAGTATGAGCTGCACCGTAGGCTTCTAGTGCCCATACTTCCATCTCCCCAAATCTCTGTCCACCAAACTGAGCTTTACCTCCAAGAGGCTGCTGAGTTACAAGTGAATACGGACCTGTTGATCTTGCGTGAATCTTATCATCTACAAGGTGGTGAAGCTTAAGCATATACATGTATCCAACAGTTACAGGGTTATCAAAGTATTCCCCTGTTCTACCATCTCTCAATCTTAGCTTACCAGTCTCACTGTATCCTACTTCTTTAAGTAGCTCTGTTATGTCACCTTCTTTAGCTCCATCAAATACCGGAGTAGCAATATGCCAGCCTTTCTTCTTAGCAGCTAGACCCATATGAACCTCTAGAACCTGTCCAACGTTCATACGAGAAGGTACCCCTAGAGGGTTAAGCATTACCTGTAGTGGAGTTCCATCCTCCATAAATGGCATATCCTCTTCTGGAAGAATTCTTGAAATAACACCCTTATTACCGTGTCTTCCAGCCATCTTATCACCAACAGATATTTTTCTCTTAGTGGCTACATAACATCTAACAACACGATTTACACCTGGTGGTAAATCATCATTGTCCTCTCTGCTCATTTCTTTTACATCTACTACTATACCAGCTTCCCCATGTGGCATTTTTAAAGAAGCATCTCTAACATCCTTAGCCTTTTCCTGGAAAATAGATAGAAGTAGCTTTTCTTCTGACTTTAGCTCTGTTTCTCCCTTAGGAGTAGTCTTTCCAACAAGTATATCGTTTGAGCTAACTTCAGCACCGATTCTGATAATACCATCCTCATCCAGATTTCTTCTAGCTTCCTCACTGATGTTTGGAATATCTCTTGTAATTTCTTCTGGACCTAGCTTAGTATCTCTAGCCTCGATTTCGTATTCTTCAATATGAAGTGATGTTAGTACATCATCCATTATAAGTCTTTCATTAAGGATAATAGCATCCTCGTAGTTGTAACCTTCCCATGTCATAAATCCTATTAGAAGGTTCTTTCCTAGAGCTATTTCACCCTGATCTGTTGATGGACCATCAGCTATAACTTCGCTTGCTTCTACATGCTCTCCAGCAAAAACTATAGCTTTCTGATTTATACAAGTACCCTGGTTTGATCTCTTAAACTTTAATAATTTATATTCATCTAAGTGACCATCAGAATCTCTTTCAATAACAATTCTTGTAGCATCAACATATTTTACAGTTCCAGCATTCTCAGCAAGCACAACAACCCCTGAGTCTTTTGCTGCTCTGTATTCCATTCCTGTACCTACAATAGGTGCTTCAGCAACTAATAGAGGAACTGCCTGCCTCTGCATGTTTGCACCCATAAGAGCTCTGTTAGCATCGTCATTTTCAAGGAATGGTATCATAGCTGTAGCAACGGATACTACCTGCTTTGGAGAAATATCCATGTAGTCAACCTGATCGCTTGAAACAAGGTCGATTTCTCCAGCAAGACCTCTAGCTGCTATCTTCTTATTTACAAACGCGCCTTTAGAATCAAGAGGTTCGTTAGCCTGAGCAACAACCATTCTTTCTTCATCATCAGCAGATAAGTATCTAATTTCATCTGTAACTATACCATCTTTTACAACTCTGTATGGAGTTTCAATAAAGCCCATTTCGTTGATTACACCATAAGTTGTAAGAGATCCTATAAGGCCGATATTTGGACCTTCTGGAGTCTCTATAGGACACATACGTCCATAATGTGAGTAATGTACGTCTCTTACCTCAAAACCCGCTCTCTCTCTAGAAAGTCCTCCTGGACCTAGAGCAGAAAGTCTTCTCTTATGTGTAAGCTCTGCAAGAGGGTTGTTCTGGTCCATGAACTGAGAAAGCTGTGAACTACCAAAAAATTCTTTGATAGCTGCTGTTACAGGTCTTGTGTTGATAAGGTCCTTAGGAGTTGCATTATTTTCCTGAGTACCCATTCTTTCCTTAACCTGTCTCTCCATTCTTGAAAGACCAATTCTAAATTGATTCTGTAGAAGCTCACCTACTGTTCTAAGTCTTCTGTTTCCAAGATGGTCTATATCATCAATTCTACCAACGCCATACGGTAAGTTAATTAAATAACTTATGCTGGCAATCATATCATCTAAGATTATATGCTTTGGAGAAAGATCGTTCATTCTCTCAGCAATTGCTTTTTTAATATCCTCTTCTTCCTGGAAGTCTTCCAGAATACTCATAAATACAGGATAATATACTTTTTCAGGCAACTTAATATCATCCAAGTTAAAGTCTAAATAAACTCTTGGATCTACAAAGTTATTTCCAACTATTCTCGTCTTATTTTCCTTATTTTCATCAGTAAATACATCTACTGTCTTAACGCCTGCATTTTCTATTTCAAAAGCAAGTGCTAAATCAGGAATCTGGCCTTCTTCAGCTATGATTTCACCTGTGCTAGGGTTGATTATATCCTCAGCTAAAATACAGCCTTCAATTCTATTAGAAATTCCTAACTTTTTATTGTATTTGTATCTTCCTACTTTAGAAATATCATATCTCTTTGAATCAAAGAAAAGAGAACCGATAAGAGATTTTGCACTCTCCTCAGTTGGTGGTTCACCTGGTCTTAACTTTCTATAAACTTCCTGAAGAGCTTCAACTGGAGTAATAGTTGAATCTTTCTCAAAAGTTCTATTCAATCTGTCGTCTTCACCAAAAATATTCTTTATACCATCTTCTGTGCTAAGGTCAATATCTTTTTGGAATCCAAATCTATCTTCTTCCATTGGAACAAATAAGCTCATCGCTTTTATAAAAATTGTCAATGGGATTTTTCTTGTTCTATCTACTCTAACTGAAAGACTTTCATAGGCATCAGTTTCATACTCAAGCCATGCCCCTCTGTTAGGGATTACTGTTGTCGAGAAAAGCTCTTTACCAGACTTATCAATTTCCTTACCATAATAAGGCCCTGGAGATCTTATTAGCTGAGTTACAATAACTCTCTCCGCGCCATTATAAATAAATGTTCCCTGCTTTGTCATCAAAGGAAAATGTCCCATATAAACATCTTGCTCCTTGATTTCCCCTGTAGCAGTTGAAATAAGTCTGAGTCTAACACTCAATCTGGATGCATAAGTAGCATCTCGCTCTTTGCATTCTTCCTGATCATACTTTAGAGTCTCGCTGAAAGAATAATCAACAAATTCTAGAACTAGCTTTCCAGCGTGATCTCGGATTGGAGAAATATCATTGAATACTTCTCTTAAACCTTCTTTAATAAACCATTCATATGATTTTGTCTGTAGCTGAATTAAATTTGGCATCTCAGCTATTTCACTGATTTTTGAAAAGGTTTGTCTTTCGCGTCTACCTAATTTTATCGGTTTTGGCATATTTATCTCTCCTTGTCCTTCATCATAGCATATACGTATTGCAGTCTATCATTTTATCATAAGTATAATATTCATGTCAATATATTTCGTTATATTTTTATCATGAATTTAAAGATAAAAAAAGGACTCCTAATAGAGTCCTTTTTATTACTTATTATTTGGTTAGGTGCTAAAACTATTTTAGTTCTACAACTGCGCCAACTTCTTCTAGCTGAGCCTTTAGAGCATCTGCTTCTGCCTTGTCAACGCCTTCTTTTAGAGTTGAAGGTGCGCCATCTACCATTTCCTTAGCTTCCTTTAGACCTAGGCCAGTGATTTCTCTAACAACCTTGATAACCTTGATCTTTTCTCCGCCTGCTTCCTTAAGAACTACGTCGAATTCTGACTGTTCTTCACCAGCAGCTTCGCCACCAGCAACTACTGCAACTGGAGCTGCAGCTGAAACGCCGAATACTTCTTCACATGCTTCTACTAATTCGTTTAATTCTAGTACTGTCATCGCTTTTATAGCTTCAATTATCTGATCTTTGTTCATTTTAATTCTCCTTTTTTACTATTTTATATAATTTGTTTCTTATTTAAATTATTCAGCCTTAGCATCTCTAATAGCTGCAAATGTTCTAACAGCTTTAGATACTGGAGACTGGATGCTACCCATGAACTTAGCAATAAGCTCATCTCTACCAGGTATATTAGCAAGTTTCTGAACTCCTGCTGCATCGTAGTAGCTACCTTCTACAACTGCTGCCTTAAAGCTCATTTTGTCGAATTCTTTAATTGATTTGTTAAGAACTCTAGCTGGAGCTGTTACATCATCGTAAGAGAATGCAAAAGCACTTGGACCCTCTAGAACCTGTCCTAGTTCTTCAAATTCAGTTCCTTCTATAGCTCTCTTGAAAAGAGTGTTCTTGTAAACTGTGTAATCTACATCAGCTTCTCTAAGATCTTTTCTCATCTTATCAGCCTGCTCAACGTTAATTCCGATATAATCGATAACTACTGCTGATTTAGCTCTAGATAGTTTCTCTTTGATTTCATCGATAATTACCTGTTTAGCTTGCTGCGCCTTTTTAATTTCGCTCATCTTTTCTCCTTTCTGACCAAAGGTCTTATTGGTACACATAAAAAAATCTCGCCGATTTCTTTTTCATTTAACCCTGCGAGATATACTTTATATTGTACCTCGGCGGGAAATTAAGTTTTCACACCCGCTGTCTACGGTTAAATTTCCTATTTATTTTTTTAATGGACTAACCTAGTTTGATTAACCAAGCTTAGCTGAGTTAATTTTTACTCCAGGTCCCATTGTTGAAGCAACTGTTACGCTTCTTAAGTACTGTCCCTTAGCAGCTGCCGGCTTAGCCTTTATTATTGCTTCCATAATTGTGTTAAAGTTATCATTTAGCTTTTCAGCTCCGAAAGAAACTTTACCAATTGCAGCATGAATAATATTAGCTTTATCAAGTCTGTATTCTACTTTACCAGCCTTAATGTCTGCAAGAGCTTTTTCTAGATCCATAGTTACTGTACCAGATTTTGGGTTTGGCATTAGACCCTTAGGACCTAAAACTTTACCTAATCTTCCTACTACACCCATCATATCAGGAGTAGCAACAACTACATCAAAGTCAAACCAGTTTTCACTCTGAATCTTCTGTGCTAATTCTTCTGCACCTACGTAATCTGCACCAGCAGCTTCTGCTTCTGCAGCCTTAGGTCCCTTAGCAAATACAAGAACTTTATTAGTTTTTCCTGTACCGTGCGGTAGTACGATAGCACCTCTAACCTGCTGGTCAGCGTGTCTTCCATCTACACCAAGTTTTACGTGTACTTCTACACTTTCATCAAATTTTGCGCTAGCACTTTCTACAACTAGAGCTAGAGCTTTGTCAGCATCATATAAAGCTGTCTTATCAACTTTCTTTGCTGCTTCTAAATACTTTTTACCTCTTTTAGGCATCTTTTCCTCCTCTGTGGTATTAGCGATTTCTCTCCCACTCAATTAACCTTCTACAACGATTCCCATACTTCTTGCAGTACCGCTTACCATGCTGATAGCTGCTTCGATGTTAGCTGCATTTAAGTCTTTCATTTTGATTTCTGCAATTTCCTGTACCTGAGCTCTAGTTACTGTCGCAACCTTAGTCTTATTAGGTTCACCAGAACCTGACTGAATGTTAGCTGCCTTCTTAAGTAGAACTGCTGCTGGTGGAGTCTTTAACACAAATGTGAAAGATCTATCAGCGTAAACAGTGATTACAACAGGTATGATCATACCTTGCTGATCCTGTGTTCTAGCATTGAACTGCTTAGTGAAGTCCATGATGTTAACACCCTTCTGACCTAGAGCTGGGCCTACTGGAGGTGCTGGAGTAGCGCCACCTGCTGGAATCTGCAGTTTAATGTAGCCCTCAATTTTCTTAGCCATTGATTCTCTCCTTTCTATTTAATTTTATCTATTTGTGCAAAATTCAGTTCTACAGCAGTCTCTCGACTGAACATAGAAATCTTTGCTCTTATTATCTCTTTTTCTTCATTGACTTCATCAACCTCTGCTGTCATACCTTCAAAAGGACCATTTATTACCTTTATCATATCACCTGCTTTAAGATTGAAATCAATTTTGATATTTTCTATACCCATTCTTCTCACTTCATCTACTGTTAAAGGAGTTGGGTTTGAACCGTTGCCAACAAAGCCAGTAACACCCTGAGTGTTTCTAACCAAGTACCAAGATTCATTTGTAATAATCATTTTTACAATAACATAGCCTGGGAAAAGCTTCTTAACTTTCTTAACAACTTCTCCATTCTTTATTTCAGCTACTTCTTCAGTAGGTACTGCCACTTCCGCAATAAGATGCTCCATGCCTCTACTTTCAACTAGCTTTTCTATGTTTATCTTAACTTTATTTTCATGCCCTGAGTAAGTATGAACAACATACCACTTATATGTGCCATCCCCTCTAAGACCTTCCTCCTCAATCACAGGAGTGTTTTGATTTATCTCAGACATTTTGACCTCTTAAATCTTTATTCCTAATAGCTTTTGCAGTACAACTAGGAAGCCTGTATCTATAGCCCAAAACGCTAGTGCAAACACAAGACATGTACCAACAACTGTCGCTGTGTAGGCTGCAAGCTCTTTCTTTGTAGGCCATACCACCTTCTTCATCTCTAGCTTTACACCTTTAATGTAATCTCTAAAGCTCTGCTTCTTTTTCTTATTACCTGCAAGCTGCTGCGCCTTTTTACGCATTTCTGTTTGCTTTGCCATAACGCACCTTCCAATTTAAATTATAACTTTACCATAAGTAATGACTCTAATATCAATTACTTTGTTTCCTTATGTGAAGTGTGCTTTTTGCAGAACGGACAGTATTTGTTAAATTCAATTCTATCTGGATTGTTCTTCTTGTTTTTGATTGTATTGTAATTTCTCTGCTTACATTCTGTGCAAGCTAAAGTAGCCTTTACTCTCATCTCTTATATCCTCCATACAACTTCAAAATAGAGCTTTTTGCAAAGCTCCATCCTTAATTTCTTTAAATTTACTCCTAATAGTATATATGTATGATGCCCTCTTGTCAACAAAAATAAGTAAATTTTAACACTTTTTGAAAACTAGCTTTACTTATAAACAACTTAATCTAATCATGAAAACCTTATTTCATAAAATATATCTTCTTAGCAAATGTAAAATATCAGTTTTCTGTTTTAAAAATAAAAAACACCCTCCCTACCGGTTCCTTCAGCAAAGAGGGTATATTTCATATTAATGTAGTTATTTTTTATTTTAATTTCGATAAAATATTATTCCTAATACAAACTATTTTACCTTTACAAGAGTCTCTACAGCCTGATTCTTTATAAGATTGCTTTCTACAGCTTCTTCTAAAGTCACTCCTTCAAGTTCAAAGTTTGACACATATTTGTGTGCATCTGATGGAACTGATGTGCTGCTTACATTATCAAACTTTATGACAAGTACTCTTGTTTGTTCTCTATCTTTATCTAAAAGCAATCCTGGAAATTTGCCTGTAGCTGTGTACACAAGAAAAACATCACCTTCTTGATCTCTTTCATTTGCTACGATATATGCACTATTAAATTCCTCATCTATATCGTCAGCATCGCCTTCATCTCCAGCTAAATAAGACTTCCATTCATCAACTTTTTCTTCTGCTGCTTCTTTGTAATCTTTTAAAAGTGTATCCGGTAAATCCTTTTCTGATAATATAGGTTTTGGCAACTCAGGAACTTCTATTGTTCTTTCAACACCTTTTATTTTGAGGCCTTTTTCTTTTGCTAAAGCTTCATTATATATAGCCTTAATTGTTATTTCATCACCCTTTTTCAGGTCGCTATTTTTAGAAACAACCTCATAAGAAACATTGTAGAGGAAAGATCTAACCTCATCATCTTCAACCTCTGATATCTTATATTTTATCATTTCTACACGTCCAGAGCCCTCTGAGCCAGCATACTGAATATCAAGATTGTCAGTTACATCTACTGTCTTTGCAAATATCATAGGAATGAAAATAAATCCTAAAACAACAAGAAGAATAGTAACCCCGCTACCTATAAGAGTTTTCTTTCCCTTAGGCGTCTTTAAGAACTCACCAGCTTTAGCTCCTGCACTTCCCACTGCTCCAGAGATATTATTTCCTCCAGAAACTGTATCCTTTTCTGATTCAATAACTTCAACAGTATACTTACTTAGATCCATTCCCATAGCATCAGTCTTTGGCATAACAATCTCTTTACCATCGGCATCTATAAGTTTTATCATTTCTACACCTTTAGAACTTCTTATAGCTGAACCTTCTCCATCTTCAGCAAAAATACTAAATTTAAACGCTATAACAAAGGTAGTAACATTAGCAGCAAAATATAGGAGCATTACAATCAAAAGTATTACAAATCCATCTGAACTACCTATACCATAAGCTAACCTTTCTATAACATCGAAAGAAGAGTAGCCTAAAAAGCTGCTAGAAAATGAGATAAAGCCTCCTACAAGAGACATTGCTTTAAAAATCTTAGCTATCCAAACTATACCTAAAAACAGTGATACTATCTCACAAGCAAAAAATATTTTGCCGTGCTTAGTTAAAGTATGCTTTTTCTGAAATATCCTGTTTCCCATGTATCCAACGATAGCCACAGTTGCCAATACTGATATCCAGTGGATAATGTGAACAACCGAAGCAACAGAAAAGATCGTTGTGATTATAACAAAAGATAGAAGTATTATAACAGCATTGAATCCTGATGTTATAAGGGCAGCCAATCTAATGTTCTTATCATTTAAATAATCCATGATTCCTCCAAAATAATATTAACGCAAATAAAAAACAATAACGATTACTATATGGTGCCTACTTCTCAGCTATTACACTAATCCACGGCTTATCACCTTTAGAATTTAATTTTATATTACTGAAGCCTGCATCAAGAAGCATATTTTTTAACTCTTCTGCAGTATATATTTTCATACCTTCTATAATATCAGTTATTTTATTATCTTTCTCTGAAGGACCATCAGCCTCGTTGCATATCATAAATCTTCCACCTGGCTGCATAACCCTATAAACTTCTTTTAAAGCTTTAGTCATATCTGGCCAGAAATAAACTGTCTCAAAGGCAGTTACAAGAGAAAAAGTATTGTCTTCATAAGGTATATCAGCAACATCTGCTTGTACTATTTCACACTTTCCTGTGGAAACAGCTTTCTTATTCTTTTTCTTAGATATTTCTACACTTACTTCTGAGTAGTCCATTCCATAAACTTCTCCATCTGTAATTTTTTGAAGAAGAGTGGCTATATTAGCTCCTCCCCCACATCCAATATCCAATGCTTTATCATCTTTTTCTACTACGATAGTAGAAAATCCCCACTTTGCCATATGTCTATGACGCTCATTCATTCGATTCATCATAAATATGCCACCAGAACCCTCAGGCTTTTTTGCATTTTGATATAATTTCTTTTCAAGTGCCATTATCTTATCACACCTCCTATCATGTAGTATTCTTATATATATGAATGTTCTCATACTATAAATAGTATTTTATTCTTGCTATTTTATCATTTTTTATTTTCTTTGAGAACTATTTCCATCCATTTCATTTACAAAGTTTACTTTTTATATCACTTTACTACACATATAGCCTTATAACTCTTTTGTCACTTTCTTCTTTATTTATGATTTTCATTGAAAAAGTTTAACATTTTATGTAAAATAATAATGTTATACCTACATTTAAACAATGCATCTATGTAGACTCAAGTAAATTTGGAGGAATTATCTAATATGATTGGATTTTATAATTATACAGTAATACTTACATATCTCAGTTTGGCAATATCAACGTTGGGAATGTTTCTAGCTGTTAATCAGCACTTTAAGTTAGCATTGCTATGTTTGGCACTGTCCGGATTATGTGATATGTTTGATGGAAAAGTTGCCAGAACTAAAAAAGATAGAACTGAAGATGAAAAAAGCTTTGGAATACAGCTTGATTCTCTTTGTGACGCTGTTTGCTTTGGAGCCTTTCCTGTTCTACTAACATATCTTATGGGAGTTAGAAGCTATCTAGGGATTGCAATCCTTGTATTTTATGCTATAGCAGGCATCATAAGACTAGGCTATTATAATGTTCTAGAACTTAAAACACCTGAAAAACCTCCTGTACCGGGAGAAAGAAAGTACTATAGAGGACTTCCCATAACATCAATATCTGTTATTTTGCCTCTAGTTTCTATGCTCGTAGGATTATTTCATTATAATTACTCTCTTGTGCTTCACTGCACAATGTTAGCTACTGGCATATTATTCATAGTAAACTTTAAGATGCCAAAACCAAAGAACACAACTTTAGCTGTTCTAATAACAATTGTAGCAATTTCGCTATTAAAGATATTTCATGTATTCTAGGAGGATTTATGAAGTACGCTGACAGAAGTGGTAATAGATGGGATATTGACACGCCACAAGACAAACAAATAAGAGGCTTATACAATAGCATCTTCGGAAGAAGTCTTATGAAAGTTTTAAGCATTCCACTTTTTTCAAAGATTGGTGGTAGCTTTCTCAATACAAAATTCTCAAAACGATATATTAAAAGCTTTGTTGAAAAAAACAACATAGACCTCAGCAAATGTGAAAAGCAAGATTTTAGAAGCTATAATGATTTTTTTACAAGAAAATATAAGCCTGATGCTTTAAATATAGATGAGAATAATAATCATCTTATAAGTCCTTGCGATAGCAAATTATTTGTATCAAAGATTTCTGAAGATTCTATATTTCATATTAAAAATACTGATTACACACTTCAATCTCTCCTTCAAGATAACATTCTTGCAAAAGAGTTTATAGGTGGATACGCTATGATATTTAGACTTACTGTAGATGATTATCATAGATATGCATACTTTGATAGGGGAGAGCAAACTTTTAATAAGTTTATAAAAGGAAGACTTCAGACAGTAAATCCTATAGCTAATGATGTTAGACCTATATATAAAGAAAACTCCAGAGAGCTTTCAATAATAATGACTGAAAACTTTGGAAAAGCTATATATATGGAAGTCGGCGCCTTAATGGTCGGAAAAATTTCAAATCATAAGAAAACAGGAAAAGTTCTTAGAGGAGAAGAAAAAGGGATGTTTGAATTCGGTGGATCAACAGTAATAGTTCTTCTAAAGAAAGACGTCTGTACCATAGATGAAGATATCCTTAAAAATTCTCAAGACAATTATGAAACTATTGTAAAATTAGGTGAAAAAATAGGTGAAAAGAAATAAAAATAGCCCGCAGATATATTAATTGTATCTGCGGGCTTTTTAATCCATCTATAGCTGTTTATTCAAAAATCTAAACAGTTAATAAAACTGCTATTCAACAACCACAGCTGTTCCTGTAGCTGTAACTAGAAGCATGTTATTACCAGCACCTAAAACATTGTAATCTAGGTCTACACCTATGATTGCATTAGCACCGATAGCTTCAGCTCTTCTTTTCATTTCTTCTAAAGCTTCTGCTCTAGCCTTAATAAGCTCTTCCTCATATCCCTGGCTTCTTCCACCAAAGATATTTCTTAGACCTGCTCCCATATCTTTTAGGAAGTTGATCCCTGCTATAACTTCTCCAAAAACTGTACCTTTGTATTCTTTAATAGTTCTATCCTGAATAATAGGTGTTGTTGTAATTAACATATTTACCTCCTGTCTTACGCTTCATGTTTCTTAATATAATTGCATTATATATTTATGAAATTTTGTTGTCAAGTTTAATAGCTGACAAAGAGGATATTACTATTTTAACAATATCACCAGGAAGAGTAAGTACAAATCCGCTCATTATAAGCTTATCAATTCCAACAGGCAAGCTTAAGTAAAGCTTTATTACCCCTATCATAAAAGGTAGGCCAATGATATATACGATAGCCATGTTCATAACACTTGAAGCCAAGAACACTTTAAAGAGAGAAGCCTTATCGTCTCTATCACTTAACTTCCTCAATAAAGCATCCTTTAACTTTCCACCAAAGAAAGAACCCACAAGCATACCTATAATATATCCAAAAGTTGGGTGTAATACGTACTGAATCCCCCCACCTGATGTAAAAATAGGTAGTCCGCAAAGACCTGCAACAATATATACAAGCACAGCAATTGCCGTCTTGTTCTTATCTAATACCAGCATACCCAAGTTTATAAAGAAAAATTGCAATGTTAAAGGAACTGGAACAAAAGGTATTTTAATGAAGGCTCCAACGCTTATAAGTACGACCATCAATGATATTGCAGTCAAATCTGATGTAGTAAACTTCTTTTTCATATTAGATATCTTCCTTTCCTGATATATTTCATATATTTTGACTTTTTATAGCAAATCGATTTTCACTTGTCAAGTTTAACATCTTTCATTTCTGTTGTCAACCAAATATTTTACATAGGTTGACAACAAGTGATGTTTTCATTTCGTCTATGCCTAGAAAACAATAAAAGGATAATTCTATGTGTATCCTTCTCTTTCATGTGGTAAAATAAAGCTATGAAGATTATAAACGAAGAATTTAAAGTAAAAAATCCTACAAACCACCTATTTGATTGCTATTTTGGTGGCTTAACCTGGGCTACTTTCGATATTGAGACCACCGGATTAAGTCCTAAAAACAGTAGTCTCATTTTGGTTGGCATAGGAGCAAAGAAAGATGATGAAACAGGCATAGCCTATCAGTTTTTCTCAGAAGGTGATGATGAAGCTCAATTAATAGAAGAAACTTTAGCCTTTCTTTCAGATGTTGATGTTGTAATTACTTACAATGGGGCTTCTTTCGATATACCTTTTTTTAAAGAAAGAGCTGAAAAGCTTGGTTTTAAAGACGTCAAGCTACCTTATAACCTAGATCTTTATAACGTAATAAGACGATTCTCAGATATAGGAAACTTCACACCTAATCTAAAACAGACTACGATTGAAAGCTTCCTAGGAATTTGGGGAAATAGACGAGATGAAATAGATGGAAAAGAAAGTATTATTCTTTATTCTGAATACATGATGTCTAAATCTAATGAGCTTGAAGAAAAGATTCTTCTTCACAACTCTGATGATATAAAGCAGCTGTATAGGCTATTAAATGTCATAGAAAAAACGAATTTCCATAGGGCTATGTCAAATATGGGCTTTCCATACGAAAGTCTTCTTATCAACGAAATCAAGATAGTTAAAGGAAAACTATCTGTGCATGGTAGCCAAGGACTTATCAATTACAATGACTATGGAGATAGAACCGGTCTGTATATAGATTTTCAGATACCAAACTTCAATCTAAAACTAAAGATAATAGAACATCTGAGTCTATACTTCATAGATTTGACTGAACACGAATTAAATCACGAAATTCTTTCTAAAGCGAATGCTATCAAAGGGGATTATTTTGTTCTTGGAAGATTAGATGATTTAGATTATAAAGCTATAAATACTTTAGCAAAAGCCTTAGTCGACAAAGTTTTACCATCAAAGTAGAAAGGGGTTACAAATGAAATATAATGAAATATTAGCGCAAGTAAAAAAAGACAGTATCGGGCTTGCAAATACTTCTAATGAGCTTAGAAACGAGGCTCTAAAGAACATAAAGGCAGCCCTATTTAAAAATAAAGAATATATTTTTGAAGCAAACAAAAAAGACATTGCCAGCGCAGATGAGAATGGAATATCTGAGCATATCAAAGCTAGACTGAAATTTGATATATCCAAACTAGAAGTTTGCCTAGATGGAATAGATCAGTTAATTTCTCTTAATGACCCTTTAAATATAGTTCAAATGAAAAGAGAACTTGACAAGGACTTAGTTCTTACAAAATATACAGTTCCTATCGGTGTTATAGGCGTAATATTCGAAGCAAGACCTGATGCTCTAATTCAAATTGCCTGTCTGTGTTTAAAAAGCGGCAATGCTTCCTTGCTAAAGGGCGGCTCTGAAACAAAGAATACGAACAGAGCAATTTTTGATGTGATTCACAAAGCTGGAGTTGAATGCGGTATATCTTCTTCATTTGCTACTCTTCTAGAAGATAGAGAGTCAGTAGAGTCTATTTTAGCATTTGACAAATATATAGATTTAATAATACCTAGAGGCTCTAATGAGTTTGTTCAACATATTATGAGCAATTCAAAGATACCTGTAATGGGACACGCAGACGGAATATGTCATACTTATATAGATAAAGAGGCTGATATTGATATGGCTGCAAGAATTATCAACGATGCAAAAATGCAGTATCCCGTAGCTTGTAATGCTCTAGAGACACTAATAGTACATGAAGATGTCTATGACGATATTGTTCCTAAAATTGATCCTCAAATAACTATCAATTATGATGCTTACGGCGTAGAATACCTAAACTTCAATCTAAGCTTAATAAAGGTTTCTTCTATTGATGAAGCCATCGAGCATATAAACAAGTATGGTTCACACCACACCGATGTGATAGTTACAGACAACGAAGACAGTGCAACTTACTTCATTAACAGAATAGACTCTGCAGGAGTATATCACAACTGTTCTTCAAGGTTTGCAGATGGCTTTAGATATGGCTTTGGTGCAGAG
>CAMCQA010000020.1 GCA_945876935.1 uncultured Clostridia bacterium
TAATCATCTGCTGAACCTGCTTTTTATCAGCTCTTCCATAGCCTGTTAATGCCATTTTGATCTGAAGAGGTGTATATTCACTTATTGTAACACCCGAATTGGCACAGGCTAATATTGCAACACCTCTAGCCTGCCCTACCTTTATCGCTGTTCTAGTATTTGTATTAAAGAATAGCTCTTCTATTGATGCTTCGTCAGGCTGATATTCATCAATTAACATCATTAGTTTGCTATATATATGTTTAAGACGATCAGTCATACTTTCATTCGCCTCTGTTGTAATCGAACCGTAAGCCAAGACTTTAAACTTGTTACCTATTTTTTCAACTATGCCATAACCCATTATTGCATAGCCTGGATCTATTCCTAAAATTCTCATTAAATCCTCCAAATCATCCTTATAATTATATCATATTTCAATGATTTTTTCATTTCATATAATGCACTCCGTTAATGTTTTATTATGTAAATTCTATTGAAGAAATATCTACTAAAGTGGTATAATTATAAAAAAATAAAGGAGGATATTATGAGATACTCAAGACAGAATAAAATTTTAGAAATTATTGGAAAGTATGATATCGATACTCAGGAAGCTTTGGGAGTTTTACTTAGAAACAGTGGTTTTGAAGTTGCTCAATCAACCTTATCTAGAGATATTAAAGAACTTCAGCTAGTGAAGGTGCTCTCAAACTCTGGTAAGTATAAATATGCTCTTCCAAATAGCAATTCTGGTCCAATAAATGACAGATTTATTAAAATTTTTAAAGAAACTATTTTGAGTGTTAAATCTTCTGGTAATATAGTACTTGTTAAAACTCTTTCAGGCTGTGGACCTGCTGCTGGTGAAGCTATAGACTCTCTAGGTATCAACCACACTATTGGTTCTGTTGCAGGAGATAACACAGTAATGATAATAGTTGATGATGAGGAAAATACAAGTGCTGTTCTTTCACAATTTGATGAACTTTTAAAATAAGAGGTTTAAATGATAAATTATCTAAGCATTAAGAATTTTGCAATAGTAGAAAATACAGAAATACAATTTAATAAAGGGCTTAATATTATTACAGGTGAATCCGGTGCTGGTAAATCTATTATAGTCGAAGCTATGAGTCTTGCTCTTGGTAGTAGAGCTGACTCTTCTTATGTTAGAACTGGTGCAGATAAAGCTGTGATTCAGCTAGTTGCTGAATATTTCAATGAAGAATATGTGATTACTAGAGAAATCTCTAGAAGTGGCAAGAATTTATGTAAAATAAATGGAGAGATTGTAAATCTTAATCAGCTTCAGGAAATAGCACAAAATATAGCAGATATACACGGTCAATACGACAATCAGTCTCTTTTGAACCCTAACCTTCATCTTGATCTTGTAGATAAATATGAACATTCAACTATCTCGTCATACAAAGAAAAGGTAGCTGAACTTTATCAGGATTATAAAAATATTCTTATTAAGATTCAAAATGAAAAGTCTGAAGTTGAAAAGCATGCAGAAAACAAAGAGTTATTAGAGTTTCAGTTAAGAGAAATTAGAGAAGGCGATTTAAAAATCGGTGAAGATTTAGATCTTGTAGAAAGGCTTAAAGAAGAAGAAAATAAAGAAAAAATCTTTTTAGGTTTCCAAAAGGCTTGTGGAACACTTGATAATGAGGAAACTTCCCCTCTCAGACAAATCAGCTTAACTCAAAGATATCTTAAAGATATATCAGATTTATCCAGAGATGCATCTCAGCTTGAAGATGAGTTTGCAGATGCATATTATAGACTGGAAGATACTATTAATAAAACTCAGAGAGTTTTAGATAGACTTTCTTATTCTTCTGCTGAACTTGATAGCATAACAGAAAGATTAGATATTATAAACAGTCTAAAAAAGAAATATGGTGCAAATATCGAGGAAATACTTTTATATGCAGAGAAAATAGAAAGAAATCTTCAAAAGATAGATCAATTTCATTCTGAGATTAACAGTATGGAAGTTGAACGTGAAAGAGTTGGAGAAATGCTTAAATCTGCAACGGAGGCTCTTACAAATTTAAGAAAAAGAAGTGCTGCAACTCTTGAAAGCAAAATACAAAATGAACTTAAAGATTTAAACTTTAACAACTCTCAAGTTTCTATAAAGATTCAAAGTCTAGAAAAATATACGGCTAATGGTATTGATAAGGTTGAATTTTTAATAAGCACAAATTTAGGAGAGCCATTAAAGCCTCTTTCTAAAATTGCCTCAGGTGGTGAAATGGCTAGAATAATGCTAGCTTTTAAAAATATCATTGGAGAATATGATGGTATCAGTACTATGATCTTTGATGAAATTGACAATGGTATAAGTGGACAAGCAGCTTCAGTTGTAGGTAAAAAGCTACTGGAAGTTTCAAATAAACATCAAATTATAGCTATTACTCACCTACCTCAAATTGCAGCTCTAGCTAATCACAACTATAAGATTGTAAAATCTACAGTTGGATTTACAACATCTACTGACGTTGTAGCGCTAACAGAACAAGAAAAAGTAAAAGAAATAGCAAGGCTTTTAAGCGGTGATGAGATTACAGATATAGCTATAGCTAATGCAAGAGATTTAATAAATTAAAATGAAAAACCTCGCAAATGCGAGGTTTTAATTTTAAATAAAAAGGCAGAGTAAATTCTCCGCCTAACAATTACTATTTTTCATTTTTTTCATCTAGCTTTTTTAAAATAAGCTTGTAACCATCAGCTCCATAGTTTAAACTTTTGTTTACTCTGCTTATTGTAGCTGTAGATGCCATAGTTTTTTCTTCTATTTCACTGTAGGTACATTTGCTGTTAAGAAGTCTTGCCACATGTAGTCTTTGAGAAATTGCCTTCAGCTCTGTAACAGTACATATATCTTCGAAAAATCTATAACACTCTTCCTGATTTTCCAATAATAGTATTGCTTCAAACAAATAATCCATATCTTCACTTTTTAATCTCGACTCAAACTTCATAAATATACCCTCCATATCTTATTTTATTACAAAATGAATTCTATCACAGCTATATCTTCAGGTCAACATATTGTAAAAGCAACTGAACACTTTTTTTGTTTTTCCAAGTGTTTACATCTAAACTTCCTATAACATCCATAACATCTCCTTTATTTATTTTGAAATTTATCAAACTTTCATAATGAAATGCTATGATATCAAAGATTTTATCATCCTTTATGCATTTAATTTTTACATGCTCTTCCTTTGTACCCATATATAAAATATCTAAAACCTCTATATTTTCAATTTTGAAAATAGGTTTAGGATTCATATGACCAAAAGGCTCTAAAACTTTTAAATTCTCTACTAAATCAACATTAATATCTTTGCCATCTAAAATACAGTCGTAATTAGGCTTAACTATAAGCTCTTCATCTGTAAACTTGTTCATTTCTCTTTCTACTAAATCAACTAGTTTACTATAATTTTCTTTTGTTATGGTAAAACCACATGCTCCTTTATGTCCGCCAAATTTTTCAAATAGATTTTTGTCTTTTCCCTTAGAGAGTATCTCGTATATATCTATGTTTTCTATTCCTCTAGATGTTCCTTTAAAGAAATCGCCACTATGATCTTCTGTTAAAATAGCCACTGGTTTCTTAGCAAAATCTTTCATTTTTCCAGCTACTATTCCAGTTATACCTTCGTGAGCATTATCCATTAAAATTAGAGGAAACTTTTTATCTTCATACTCTCTAGCGTACTTAGTTTTGCATTTATCAAAGAGCTGCTGTTGAGTGATTTTTCGTTCATTGTTCAGTTCTATTAACTCTTGAGCAAATATCATTGCCTCTTCATCTTCTGATGATGAAAATAATTTAACTCCCGTAATAGCGCTCTTCATTCTTCCAGCTGCATTTAGGTGAGGCACTATACCGAAGGATACTGCTTGAGAGTCAATGTGACTAGTCCCTATAAGTTTAGAAAGGGCAAATAATCCTTTCTTCTTTTTAGAAGCTATAGATTGAAGTCCATATTTTACAATAGTTCTATTTTCGTCGAGCAGTGGAACAATATCTCCTATGGTACCAATAGCCACAATATCAAGAACATGATTTACTACAGACTTTGGAAGATCTGCAGCTATTCTAATTGCCTGAGCTACTTTAAATGCTACTCCGCAACCTGCTAAATCTTTGAACGGATAGCTACATGTATCTTGCTTTGGATTTATAACTAAGCAATCTGGAGTACGATTATCTGGCGTATGATGATCTGTTATAATGATATCCATGCCTAGCTCCTTGCAGTACTCCACTTCTTCAACTGCCGTTATTCCGCAGTCAACTGTAACTATCAAGTCTACATTCTCTTCTTTAAGTCTATCTAATGCACCTTTACTTATTCCATATCCATCTTTGAACCTATCAGGAATAAAGTATATAAGATTTTTAGATACGTGAGACATGACAGACTTCAAGATTGAAATAGATGTTATACCGTCAGAGTCATAATCCCCGTACAGACATATCTTCTTATTTTTTTTGCAGCTATCTAAAATCAAATCCACTCCTTCTTTCATATTTAAAAGAAGAAATGGATCATAAGTTCTTTTAGGTTTAGAAGAGAGAAATTCTTCTACATCTCTCTCTTCTACTATGCCTCTATTTTTTAATATATTTAAAATTATTTTATCGCTCATAGCACCTTATAAATAATTCATCGGATTTACTGGGTTACCGTTGATTCTAACTTCAAAATGTACATGGTTACCAGTTGACATACCTGTACTTCCAACATATGCAATAGTCTGTCCCTGACTAACTGATTGACCTGCTGAAACTGCAAGAGAGCTGTTGTGACCATAAACAGTGGATACACTGTTTCCATGATTTATTACTACATAATTACCGTAGCTGTTATGCCAGCCAGCTATAACAACTGTACCTGCTTTTGATGCTTTTACAGGAGTTCCATATGAACCTGCAAAGTCTACTCCTGTATGACCGTGAGCTCTGCCAGTAACAGGATGTATTCTATATCCAAAACCAGAGGTTATAGGACCGTTAATAGGATAAATAAATCCTCTTGCACCTCCACCTCCGCTAGGTGGTGTCGTTGTTCCGCCGCCTCCTCCAGTATTTCCACCAGTGCTAGGCCTACTATTATTTTGACTGTTCAAAATAGCTGCTCTTATTGCATTAGAGTCTGCCTGCCACTGCTGAATTTCTTTAGAAAGTTCTTTATTTTTGTTTTCTACATCTTCCTTCTGTTTTTCTAGAAGGGCATAGTCTTTACCAAGAGCATTTTGTTTAGCAGTTAAAGTTTCTTGTTTACTCTTTAGAGCTGCTTCCATAGCTGAAACTTCATCTCTTTCTTTCTGTAGACTTTCATAGTTCTTCTTAAGAGTTTCTACTATATTTTTATCGTTTTTAAATATATATTTAACCATTTCTAAGTTAGAAAACAGTTCACTTGGATTGCTAGATGCCAAAATAACATCTATGAATGCAACTCCTCCACTCTTATATATATTTCTAAGTCTTGCACCGAGATTTTTATTCTGATCATTCAGCTTTTTCTTGCCCTCTTCTAAGTTTTGATTTGCCTCAACAAGCTTATCATAGGCTGTTGCAACCTCGGAAGAAAGCTCATCTATTTCTGATTTAGTAGATGAAATTCTAGAGTTTATAGCTTCCATCTGCCTAGTAATTTTACCAGCATTCTGATTATTGGTATTTATCTGTTGTTGTGCATTGTTAATCCTATTTTGAAGGTCTGTAATAGTGTCGCCATAGGATACCATTGAGACTATTCCTATAGAAACTGCTACTGCAATTCCTATACCCATCAATTTAAGATTATTTTTTATACTTTTATCTAACATATTTTTCTCCTCATTTAGTTTAATTACATATATGAGTAAATATTATTTTGTATCCAAGAACTTTCTCATAGATATTATACTTCCCCATGCTCCTACACAAATTCCTATAGCTAAGAAAATGTATATAATATTAGCAGATAAAAAGCCTAGTGGAACCATAGGTGTTCCTAAAACAGATAGAATTTTATCTCCTATCAAGTTTGTTATACTCTTGTATATTAGTATAACTACGCTTGAAGCTGCAAGGGATGAGAACAGTCCAAGGAATATACCTTCAAGTAAGAATGGTGCTCGTATAAACCAGTTTGTTGCGCCAACATATTTCATTATTACTATCTCATCAGATCTATTAAATACAGTAAGCTTAATAGTATTTGAAACTACAATAGTAGAAATTATTATTAAGAAAGCCATAATGAAAAGAGTTGTTATCTGAAAACCTCTCGTAGCTTTAACAAGTTTTTGTACTGTATCCTTGTAATACTTAACATCTTCTACACCTTCAACTTCATTGGCACGTTCAGCAACAGCATCAGATTTTTCAATATTGTCAACTCTTATAACAAGGGAGTTAGGTAGAGGATTTTCAGTTAAACCATCTAATAGATAACCATTCTCTCCCCATCTCTTCTTAAGAATATTTAGAGCATCATCTTTAGATCTAAATTTTACATTATCGATATCTTTCCACTCTTCTATTTCTGTCTTAGTTTTTTCAATATCTTCTACAGCTACATCATCTTTAAAGAAAAGCTCAATATTGTTATAATCTTGCTTAACCATTTCTGCAGCCGTGTTTATATTCACAATTATGATTGTAAATACACCCAGTATTATAAGCATTGCTGTTATTGCTAAAACAGATGTTAATGCCATACCTTTATTTCTTACAATCTGTTTTCCACTCTGTTTGCACGCGTATAAAAACTTACTCATTGACATCACCTCCTAAATCCTCATTAGGAATCTCTTCTTCAACATCCTGAGTATTAGGAACATCTTCTGAATCAGCTTCATACTCCTTTTCTATAGAAGCTATATATTCTCCGATAGAATCTTCTTCATTTACATCTTCCTCATCTACAGATGCAACATAGTCTCCTATAGTCATTTCTTCATCGTCCTCTAGCTGTTTTACAAGCTCTTTTGAAATGTCTTCCATCCTGTATACACCAACGTAGTCAGATACTATTCTTCCAGCTTCTATTGTTACAACTCTTTTTCGCATTTTATCAACAATATCTTTAGCATGAGTTACCATAACCACTGTTGTGCCTCTTCTATTTATTTCATCTAAAAGATTCATAATTTCCCAAGCTGTATCAGGATCAAGGTTACCTGTAGGCTCATCAGCTATGAGCATAGCAGGTTTATTTATAATGGCTCTAGCTATAGCTACTCTATGTTGTTCTCCTGCTGACAGTTCACTAGGAAACATATTAGCTTTTCCAGATATACCCATAAGGCTAAGAGCTAAAGGAACCTGCCTTTTAATTTGTCTTTGGGATTTATGGACAATTTCCATAGCAAAAGCAACATTTTCATAAACAGTTTTATTAGGAAGTAGTCTGAAATCCTGGAATATCATACCTATATTTCTTCTATGGTTCGGAAGCTTTCTATTTGGCATAGTAACTATATCCTTACCCATAACATAGATATTTCCTGAATCGGCTTCTATCTCTTTCATAATAAGTTTTATAAATGTAGATTTACCAGCTCCACTAGGTCCAATGATAAATACAAACTCACCTTTCTCTATATCAAGGTTTATGTTATCAAGACCTGAATCTTCGCTATATTTTTTTGTTACATTATTGAAATGTATCATTTTACTTACCTTTCTGTAAAAGCCCCTTAACACTATTAATAATATCTTTAGAAGTCATATTATACTTTTCTTTAAGTTCTTCTGGCTTTCCACTTTCTCCAAAAGTATCCTTTTGTCCTACCATAGACACGTAACATGGAGCTTTTTTAGATAGTACTTCACTTACTGCGCTACCTAAACCACCTATTATAGAATGCTCTTCACAAGTAACGATAGCTTTTGTTTCTAAGCTAGCTTTTATTATAGCTTCTTCATCTAGAGGTTTAATAGTATGCATATCTATAATTCTAGCACTGATTCCATCCTTTTTTAATTCTTCAGCGGCAATCATTGCTTCATTTACCATTATTCCTGTAGCAATAACTGTAATATCCTGACCTTCTACAAGTGTATTTGCTTTACCTATTTCAAGATTTGCATCTTCTGTATACACATTAGGTACTGCAGCCCTTCCCAGTCTTACATAAGCTGGTCCATTCATTTTTATCACCTTTTTAAGAAGGATGCTAGCACTATTAGCATCTGAAGGATTGACAACAGTCATACCAGGGATAGTTCTCATAAGTGCAAGATCTTCAAAGGTCTGATGACTAGCACCATCTTCACCTACAGTAATTCCCGCGTGTGTAGCGCAAACCTTTACATTAGCTCTTGTATATCCTATGGAGTTTCTTATAATTTCAAAGGCTCTTCCTGTAGCAAACATTGCGAAAGTAGACGCACAAACAGTTTTGCCACTTAATGCCAGACCTGTTGCCATACCATACAGGTTTTGCTCAGCTATTCCCGCATTAAAGAATCTTTCTGGAAATACTTTTTTAAAGTCTGCTGTCTTAGTCGATCCTGAAAGATCTGCATCCATAACAACTAAGTTTTCCATTTCATGGCCTAACTCAACTAGAGTCTTACCATAGGCTTCTCTCGTCGCTTTTTTCTCTGCCATATTACTTACCTCCTATTTCATTTAAAGCTTTTTCTAGCTCTTCATCATTAGGAGCTTTTCCATGCCATCCAGCGTTGTCAGCCATAAATGATACTCCCTGACCTTTATGTGTCTTAGCTATAATAACAAATGGATTATTTCTTTCTTCTCTTGCCTTTGAAAAAGCCATATCTATATCGTTGAAGTCATGTCCATCGATAACTAAAGTATCAAATCCAAAAGCTTTGAATTTTTCATCTATAGGTGTAATTGACATAACATCTTCATTTTTACCATCTATTTGAAGTCCATTCCAGTCAACAATTATAGTAAGGTTACCTAGGTGGTAATGACTTGCTGCCATAGCTGCCTCCCAAACTATACCTTCCTGAATTTCACCATCTCCTAAAAGGCTAAATATTCTACCTTTATTGCCATCTAGTTTATTGGCTATCGCCATTCCTACAGCGACAGATACGCCTTGACCTAAAGAGCCTGTAGACATTTCTACACCCTTAACTTTATCTCTGCTAGGATGCCCCTGGAAATTGCTTCCTACTTTTCGAAGGCTCATAATTTCCTCTGATGAGAAATATCCTCTTTCTGCCAATGTAGCATAAAGTACTGGAGCTGCATGACCCTTAGATAAAATAAATTTATCTCTATCGACTTTATCTGGGTTATTAGGGTCTATATCCATTTCCTCAAAATACAGATATGTCATAATATCTGCTGCGGATAGAGATCCACCCGGATGTCCTGAACCTGCCTGATGTATAGCTTTTAAAAGATTACATCTTATGCTTTTAGCTTTTTCTTTCAAGTGTTCTAAATTCATAATTTCTCCTAGTTCTCTTGATCTTTATTATATATTTCTTTTATTGCTAAAGGGGTAAATGTAACTATATCCATAGCTGTCATTCCCATTTCTCCCATTTCAAAGCTTGCCATATCACCTGCCAAGCCATGTATATAAACACCTAGCTTAGATGATTCAAACTCGCTGTAACCCTGAGCTGCTAAACTTGCTATGATGCCGGATAGTACATCGCCTGAACCTCCTGTTGCCATACCAGGGTTTCCTGTTGTGTTTGTATATATCTCATCTTTGCCAAAAACTTGAGTTTCAGATCCTTTCATAACAACTGTGGCATCAAATATCTGTCTTAACTCTTTTCCAGAGTCTTCTCTCATATCGTCTTCTACTTTTTCTATTTCTAGAAGTCTAGCAGCTTCAACGAGATGAGGTGTCAATATAACGTTAGCATTCGTCATAGTTAAGTTTCCGTACAAAGAATATTTCATAATGCAGTTAAGTGCATCCGCATCTATGATTAACGTCTTACTATATTCGTTTAAAACTTTTTTTATTATTCTTATATTTTCTTTACCTTGGCCTAAGCCAGAGCCAATAGCAATAGCGTCGTATTCATCTAAATTTACATCTTCTTCTATTCTTCTATCGATGCAAGTAGCTTCTGGAACGCCAACCTGAAGAATATCAAATATTTCTCTAGGAGCTAAAAATCTAACTATTCCTGCTCCAGATTTGATAGCAGCTTTTCCGCATAGCTGAGCAGCTCCTGCCATACCTACGCAACCTGCAATTACAAGAACTTTGCCATATTGTCCCTTATGAGTATTCTTCTCTCTTTTATGTAAAAATATTTCCTTTGGAATATTGTTTATTGCTTTATTTTCTTTCATATTAACCTCTATACTCCTAAGAATAATCCTGCAAGAAGCAAGTAAACTCCTATTGAAACCATATCTGTCAATGAAGATATCATAGGACTAGCCATTAAAGCTGGGTCTATACCTAATCTCTTAGCAAATATTGGCAACATACTTCCTATACATTTTGCAGCTGTTACGATTGCTATCATGGCAACTGAAACTGTTATTGCTATCTGCATCTGTAGTGGATTATCGCTTTGCTCAAATATTATCCTCATAAAGTTTAATGCACTTAGAGAAAGTCCCATTATTATACTTACTCTAAGTTCTTTCCAAAGAACTCTTATGCCATCTTTAAACTCAATATCTCCCAAAGAGATACCTCTTATTACAAGGGTAGCTGACTGTGATCCAGAGTTACCACCTGTACCCATTAGCATAGGCATGTATATTATTAGAGCTGGCACTTTAGCGAGAGTTTCTTCCGAAGTAGATATGATGGCACCTGTAAATATATACGATAACATCAGGAAAAATAACCACGGAAATCTATTTTTTACATGTTGCCAAACTGATATATCTAGATATTCTGCATCAGATTTATCGATGACACCGGCCATTCTTTCAATATCTTCTGTAGCCTCTTCTTCGATGACATCAAAGATATCATCTACTGTAATAATACCTACAAGTCTACTTTCATTATCAACTACAGGAATAGCTAGAAAACCATATTTTTTAAACTTTTCTGATACTTCTTCCTGATCTTCATACACATTGATTTCTACAAAATCTCTATGCATAAGATCTACAACTTTTTGGTCATCATCTGAAATAACCAAAGTTCTAAGAGATACTATACCTTCTAGCTTTCTCCCTTGAGATTTTACATAACAGGTATAGATAGTTTCTGTATCCATACCTTCTCTCTTAATATGTTCCATGGCCTGTCTAACAGTCCACTTCTCATCCAAACTTATATAGTTTGGAGTCATCAGAGTTCCTGCTGTATATTCCGGGTAATTTAAAAATGTATTTATAAGGCGTCTCTCATTTTTAGGAGTTTTCTCGAGAATCTTATCTACTACATTAGCAGGCAATTCCTCTAAAACGTCAATCTTATCATCAAAGTCTAATTGATCAATAATATATGAGATTTCGCTATCTGTTATTCCATTTACTATCTTAACCTGATCATCTGCTGGAAGATATGAAAAAACTTCAACTGCTATGCTCTTAGGAAGCATTCTAAAAATAATAATAGTCTCTGCTATTCCAATCTCTTCCAAGATTTCTTCTAATACTTCACCTATATCTGCATAGTTTAAATTAAGAAGCTCTGCTTTGGCCAGCTTGTAGTTCTTTTCTTCAACTAAGATCAGTATATTTTTTAAGGCATCATCAAAAGCCATTTTTTCTTCCATAGCAGCTCCTTTCAAAGATAACAATAGTTATAACTAATCTAAATCATACATTAAAATTATACTGTTTTTTTAACTTTTTTTCAAGGCAAAATCAAGGCTTTCACTTATATGACAAGCAAATTTTTCAGCCTTTTTATCTATATTATCTATATTTAAAATATCTCCTCCTAAATTGGCTGTTTCCATTACGGCAAAATTAGGTGGTATAATGAAACCTTTATTCATATTGAATGCACCTAAAAGCTGTTTAGCCACAATATCTCCTCCACTATATCCTGATATTATCACACTGTACACAAGCTTCTCTTCAAAGCTATATTGTTTGTATAAAGCTGTAAGTCGATTTATAAAAGCGGTAATATTTGCTCCTGTAGAGTCATTATAGTTAGGACAAATCATCATTAAGGCATCGCACTCTAACACTTTTGGGTACACTTCATCTACCATATAACCACCATAGTAACAACTCCTCTGCTTTGCAAAATGCATGCACGTATTATGAGAACATCCTCGACAATCTTGAAGTTCTCCGTTATCCAGATTTATCTCAAGTACATCTATATTATTTGATAAACTCTTCTTTATCATGGTCCACAAAGACATAGTATTTGATTTTTCAAAGTGGCTTGTATGCAAAGCTAAAAGAGTGTATTTTCTTTCTTTGCTTTCATCTGCTTGAAGAGTGAAGTTAATAATTCTATCTATAAGATTTTCTATCGATTTATAAAAAGCTTCTTTTTTAGAAATATTTGCAACAGAGCTTAAGGTTATAAAGTTTTTGTAATCCTCAACCTTTTCAACTAAAGATTTTCCAATAAGATACATACCGGACATAGATGCAGCTAAAGCAAGTTCTTGGCCTAATGATTTAGTGTAAAGCTTAGTTTTGCCTAGCAAAATAAATCCTCCAATAGAGTTTTTTAAGGCTCCCCTAAATTTTCTCATCATTCCTATCGCTCTATAGGCATTTACATTTTGACCATTTTCATCCATATCAACAATAAAAACTATTTTTTCGTTATGCAGCTTATTGTTTTTTAAGTATTCTTCAAAAATATTTAGATTCTCTATAATATTTAAATTTTCATCATCAGGCAGGTGTTGCTTTATGCGTTTAACCGATTTATCTATTTCTAATGACGAAGTATCTAAAGACATATTCTCTTTCTTCTCTATTTCATTACATTGATCGAAAATAACTAGATGCATGATTAACTCGTTTATATAATTTAAATAATTTTAAGATATAGTTTAATATAAAGCTTAGTTTTTAAGATGATTTATCTCTATCTCTCTAAGGTTATCTATCGAGATTTTCAGTCGTTCAAATAGTTTTTCAGAAATGTTTAAATTCTCAATCTGAACCTTTCCGTTTTGCCTTCTATTTTTTATACCTAAATAAATATCTCCAAAAGCAAAGGAACTATAAGACCAATTTCCTTCTAGATAATCTATTATAGTAAGTGCCCCACTGCTTATAGCTGGAGCTATAAATGGCTTAAAACCAAGCTCTCTCACTTTCATATTAGCATCTATAGTAAGGTTAGTAAGCTTTCTAGAGATTTCGTCATTATAATTATTTATATCATTAGCAATGACAAGATTTTTTCCATGTGGACCAAAAGCTCTACCATTTTCTATAAATGTTTCAAATTCATCATGCAATTTTGCATAATATCTAGCTCTTGCCATCATCACACCTAAACCAAAACCTTTTATTTGACTCTTTTCTACACCAACAAGTTCAGCTGTTTTACAAAGAGGATCTACAGGGTCTGATACTATAGCAAAAATACCTTTATAGTTAACTTTTAGTGCTTTCTCTGCATATATTTTAACGATGCTTTTATTTTTATCTAACTGAGACAGTCTAACATCAAACCCATTTGGAACATCTTTTGGTATAGATGCTGATGCACAGAAAAGAAATAAGTCACAATCAAATAATTCATCCTCATCTATCGCTCTAACTTTTGGAAAATGATGGTTATCAGAACTTATTTGATTCATTTCTATTTCTAGTCGCTTTTTAAGTTCAGGGCTCAAGTCCCATATACCTATTTCTTCAACTACTTTATCACCTCTCAAAACTAAACCTGTAAGAAGTGTAGAACCAACATCCCCCAAAGCAAGTATATTTATTTTGTACTTGTCTTTTGTAGGTAAAACATCCTCTATTACATCTATTGTTTTAGTATCTTCAGCTAGATTATTATTTACAACTTTATTTCCTGTGTAATATAAAAGTTCTGAAATATTTCTCAATTTAAAAGTCCTTTCAATCTATAAAGTCTCTCCAAATCTCTTTCAATATACTTTGATGGAGATTTTTCATCAGTTCTTATATCTACATTTATCCCATCTGGTATAAATACTTTTGTGAATACTTCTCCAAGCCTGCTGAGAGTAAGCTTTCTCTGATAAAGATCTTGATAAACTTTCTCGATTTCTAGCATTATATCTCTAGAATTCTCCATACATATCTTCGAAAATTCGTACAACGTATTTCTATCTTTCCCTTTTAAAAATAATGGAGCAGCATATGGTAAAATCAAATTGATAGCTAATTTTTTCTGCTCTTCCTTATTATCATCATTTTCTATAAGCGCGTCTCCTCCAATATAAGGATACTGACCAGTCTCACTAAACCATGCACCTAGATTAGGAAGAAAATACGTGCTCTTAACATTAAAGCCCTCTCTAAGAGCTAAATCTCTACCATCAGCAGAAAGAATACCAGTAATAATCGTTTTTATATTAACATCATGATTTTTAAATACTGGTCCTAATTTTTGTAATCTATATCCTTTGTGAAGAAGATCATCAAGTATAATAACTGGCTTGTTGAATGCCTTAAGCGTTTTAACTTGATTATCTATCAGAGGGTAATAATTACTTTCTTCTATTTTGTAAGTGGTTACAGTTTTATCAAAGATTTTGTCTGTATGAAGAGCTTTGGTAGTAGTGTTTGGTACTACAATAGACTTCTTTCCTCTTTTAACAAGTTCTTTATCAACTGGATTTTCATCCTTTACAAGTTTTATCATTTTATTTTCCATGATAGTTGAGTTGATAGATAATATAAGTGTTTGAGGAAAGAGTATCTGAAGAGCCTCCTTCAGTCTTCCATGGGCCTTATCCATCGTATCTTTAAGAGCCTTATTCTTCTTGAAAGGACCCTTTAAAACACTATTCATATTTTCTATAAAAACTACAGGGTTTGTCATATCAACAGTAAGGATATCTTCATCGTTATTATTAATTTCTAAAGGAGAAAAACCACTTCTCTTAAGAACCTTTCTTATTAATTTATCATCTTTGCTATTCTTTATTATTGGGCTATATATAGCGTATGTGAAGTCATCTTTTAGAGCCTCAGCTAACATTTCTGTTAAAATTATTTCATAGATATTTTCCTTATCCATATCATCTGATACAAATATATTTCCAATAACTAGTATCTTACCTCTCACTTTACTTCTGATACATCTTATTAAATCCAAATCTTGAAACTCTTCATATAAGTTAGCAGTAATCAGCTCTTTTCCCATTGCTAAAGCAACGATTCTTTTAAGCTTTTTACTATCCCTTATAGCCACAATTCTGGAATGTTTCATTTGGCTATATTCTTTAAGCAAGTCTATTTCTTCTGGTTTGTAAAGAATAGATATATTATCAACTTCGCCTAAAAATTCCTTCTTTTTTCTTTTAAAAGTTTCTACTCTTAAAGCTTCAACATCCATTCTGCTTTTATACTGAGGTTCTCTCATATATATTGACATACTATAAATGTACTGTTGAGCCACTTTATCAACTAAATATGAAATATCTCTATTAAAGTCGATATTTTCTCTAATTCTAGTTGAGCTAACATCCTCAAACTGAGGTGGCAAAGAAAGCAACACAAAATCTCCTCTAAAGTCTTTTCTAACTGCACCTACATCAAAGCTGCCATCGTTATCTGCAGTTATTCTATCAAAGACAATATGATTCATCTTACTTATGTAACTATCTTCAGTTATATTTGTGTAGGAAGAGGCATTTTTAACAACATCGCTGCCAACAACAAGGTATACATCATCTCTTCCTAAAACATTTTCTATACTTTTCAAGCTTTCTTCATTAGCTATATTAATAGGAATATTTTCAGGTAAAATGTATATTCCTAACTCATCAGCTATGGATATTCTTGCAATATTTCTTCTAATTCTGTTAGGTTGAGTCTTTTTAGACCAAGAAAATTCGTCAATTGCCAAATAAACATCAAATCCCATATCTCTTATAGTTTTAGCTATTTCTTTATGTCCTAAAGAGAATGGGTCAAAACTTCCTGGGAAAAATGCTATTTTATCTTTTTCTTCTACGGATAAACATCCGTGCATATGAATATAGTCTGATATAAATCTATAAATATGATTTAAGTTAGAAGCATTGTTATAGAAAGTTAAAGCATCTTCCTTCTTATCCATTACAAGAGTCGCTATTTTTTTTCCTATTAAATGAAAGTACTCAGCTTTATACTCCATAGGAAGTTTTTTATCTGCAAATATATCTTTTCCTATAATAAGGAAAGCTTCTTGATTAATCTGATTTTTAAAACTACCTAAACCCTTTAAAAGCATTCCTAGAAGCTTTCTAACTATTTTACAATCTCTCTTTCTCTCATCAGTATCGATATAAGTTTTCAAAATGTACCCTATTGTATCTAAAGCGACATTGGCAACCCTTTCGTTTTGATTCTCTATAAGCCTTTCAAGCTCAATAGTAAATTCTTCTAGATCTGCCTTTTCCATATATGTAACCATGTTTCCAAGGTACTGAGGTATATATTTTGAATATTCGTATTCTCCAATTTCAAGTCCCTTAGTTAACTCAATTACTATTTCATTTATCTGGTCAGATGACAAAGATGGCGCTATTTTAAGAAGCGCTCTTCCAGCTTTATGTCTAACTGTAACAGTATCACAAACCTTAAGTAAGTTAGATAAATGTGTTGCAAATTGAAGTTTCATTGAGTCATTATCGCCAACTCTCGATAAAATTACATCGATATTGTGAGATTTTAAAATCCAAGGTGTATTGAATTTCAAGTTTTCTCTAAAAATATCAACAGTCTTTCCAGCTTCAGGAACCAAGCCTCTCTCTCCCCTAGTTATCTTATATATAGCTATTTGAGTTTCCAGGTTATCAATCTTTTCTGTCTTTTCTATAAATGCTTTAATTTCATCTTTAATTGATTCACTAGCTTCTTCATAAGGCACATAGTATAAAGCTTCTAAAAGTATGAAGGCTTTCAACTGAGGGTATTTTTCATCTCTTAGAAATTCTGTAAATATTTCTAAAAATGTATCAGAATTTTCATCTAATTTATTAAATACTCTTCTTATTAAAACTCTAAGTGTAAACCCGATCCATCGTATCTGTTGTTCTGTCTTCTCGTGACCCGGGTTGATAATAAGATCTAAATATTCTCTCCAAACCTTATATTTATCTTCTGAATCTTTAACTAGCACAATACCTTCAGGAAGTTCTTTTCTATATTCTTCATCAAAATATAAAATAATATTTCCCATTAAATCGGCAGCATCTCTTCTTATATCTCCTTCTCTATGATCTAAAAATTCATATAAAAATCTTAAAGTCATTTTTTTCTGACTTTTTATCATGTATGTGTGATACTCTCTAATAATATTGAAATAACCTCTCAGATTTTTCCAATCTCTTTCTCCTCTGGCCATTTCTAATAAGCTTCCAAAACTGCTTTCTTCATTAAAGTTTTTCATTACTCCTATGTTATGCTCAATAGCCATAAATTTAAGCCTTTGAACAACTTCATCGGAGTTTAATATATTAACATCCTTCTGCTCTTTTAAGATTTTATTTTCTTGAGTTAAATCGACATTCACGCCAAGACTGATCATATAATCTTCAAAATCTTTTAGCTTTGCATATACTTTTCTATACCTTTTTTCCTTTGCTTCATCTACATTATCAAGCTTAGAAAGAATAACATTAAAAGACTCATCAAGTGTGTAAAAATGAACAATCTCTACCCCATTCTCTCTAGTGCTTTTAACTCTAAAATCTGAGTATATCAAAAGAAGAGATTCAGCTGATAAGTTCTCAAGTTCTAAATCCCAAGTACTATGATTGCTGGCGATATGACTAGTATGTATAAGTCCGTGCTCTTTGCAAAAAACATCTGTATAGTAGTAATGAAGGTATGGTATTCTAGACTCTTCCTTTTTGTTGCAACCAAACTTTCCTATATCATGAGTCATAGCAGCTCCTGATACCAAAGCTACATCAACTGGTAATCCAAAGCTAGCAAGCTGTTTTGCACAGTGAGTTGCAATGTAATGTACACCGCTTATATGCGAATAAACATCAAATGGCATAACTTCCCTGCTTAGTTTAAATAGCTCATAAATATATAGCTTTTTAGAAACCATCTTAAGTTTTTCATACTCTGAAAATGGTTCACTTTTCTTAAATTCATCAGATTTTAAAAATTTTAAATCTCTTCCCTCGAAAGTTGGGTTTCTTTTCTCCTCATATTTTAATAAAACTCTCAAGATTTCTAAAAAAATATAAACAGGTTTAGCGTATTTTTCTTTTAGGGCATCACCTATAAAGCTTTCCTTATTAGGATAAATATCTTTTATAATATATTCATGTATAAATAATTGCCAATTTGGTTCAGGTTCTTGAGCGAAACTTTCCATCAGATCTTTACAATATGAAAAAATCATCAAACATGTTATATTTTCATGTTCAACAATTTCTGATAATTTACTCTTCCATTCATATTTTCTTAAAAGACCATTGATTTCTTTTTTTGTACTGCTTATTTTTTTCAAAAAACCATCTCTTGTAAGAGCAATTTCAATCTCCTCAAAAAGTACTCTAGTTATTCTTTTAGACATATTTTATTCTCCGTTGCTTAAATATAATTTCAAAATTCTGATCAATATAGCACAATTTATTATCATCTTATGTTTTTAAATTTTAAAAAATACTTTTACAATACAATTATACCACCTACAATGAAAATATTGCATTTTAAATAAAAAAGAAGTGTAAAATATGATTAATTTTCAAGAAATATAAAGCTTTAAAAAAGATTGTATACATTTAATACAATTCTTGACTATACATATATAAAGTGTTATCATCAAGGTATATGTTTATTATTGATTTTTTAAATTAGTAAAAGAGGAGACGAAAAACATGTCAAACAAGTACATTGAAAGAGTTATCGCGGATTGTGTTAAGAACAATCCTGGTGAAGTTGAATTTCATCAGACAGTAGAAGAAGTTCTTCACTCACTAGCACCAGTTATTGAAAAGCATCCTGAATTTGAACAGCATGCAATTCTAGAAAGAATCGTTGAACCTGAAAGAGGTATCACATTCAAAGTAACTTGGGTTGATGATAATGGTAAAATCCAGGTTAACAAAGGTTACAGATACCAGTTCAACAGTGCAATCGGACCTTACAAAGGTGGTTTAAGATTTGCTCCAAACGTATACCCAGGTATCATCAAGTTCCTAGGTTTTGAACAGATCTTCAAAAACAGCTTAACTGGTCTACCTATCGGTGGTGGTAAAGGTGGTTCAGACTTTGACCCAACTGGTAAGTCTGATGCTGAAGTAATGAGATTCTGCCAGGCATTCATGACAGAGCTTTACAGACACGTTGGACCTTCAACAGACGTTCCTGCTGGAGACATCGGTGTTGGCGCTAGAGAAATTGGTTACATGTTCGGTCAGTACAAGAAGATCGTTAACAAGTACGAAGGCGTTCTAACTGGTAAAGGTCTAGACTGGGGTGGTCTAAACGGAAGAGCTGAAGCTACTGGTTTTGGTATCGTATACTACGCTAACGAAATGCTAGAAGCTTGTGGCGAAAAGCTAGCTGGTAAAACAGTTGCTATCTCTGGTTTCGGTAACGTTTCTTGGGGTACTGCACTTAAGTTAAATGAACTAGGCGCTAAGCTAGTTACAATTTCTGGTCCAGATGGATACATCTACGATGAAGCTGGAATCTCTGGTGAAAAGGTAGACTTCCTTCTAGAACTAAGAGCATCAGGACAGAACATCTGTGCACCTTATGCTGATAAGTTCCCAGGAGCTAAGTTCGTTGCTGGTAAAAAACCTTGGGAAGTTAAGGCTGATCTATACATCCCTTGTGCTACTCAGAACGAAATCAGAATCGAAGATGCTGAAACAATCGTTAAAAATGGAGCTAAGTTCCTTTGCGAAGGTTCAAACATGTCTTCAACAAACGAAGCTATCGCATACCTACAGAAAGAAGGTATCGTAGTAGGACCATCTAAGGCTGCAAATGCTGGTGGTGTTGCTTGTTCTTGTATCGAAATGGGACAGAACGCTGGTAAGACAGTATTCTCACCTGAACAGGTTCATGCTCAGCTTAAGGACATTATGGTTAACATCCACAAAGAGTGTAAAGAAGCTTCTGAAAAGTATGGCTTTGGATACAACCTTGTTGCTGGTGCTAACATCGCAGGTTTCCTAAAAGTAGCTAACGCTATGATCGCTCAGGGAATCTAAGATAACTAGTTTCAATAAATATAAAATTAAAAGAGGTATTCTAGGAATACCTCTTT
>CAMCQA010000021.1 GCA_945876935.1 uncultured Clostridia bacterium
CCATTCTTTTTACTTTTTAGCCCAACAGCATCTGCAATATTTCTTGCAACTGATGGTTTTTCTGCTATTATCAGCTTTTTCAAAGTTTCTCCTTGTATTATATTTTCAAGTTAAAGAATTTTTTCATAACCTGCTGATATCATCATTTCTTCAGCTTCTGCCAAAGTAAGTTTCATACTTATGCACAAATCAATTATATCATCTCTTGTCATATCATGATCTTGATTTGTACTTAAACAGATAAATGCATCTTTATCCATGTTCATTTTCAAGAAGTTTATTTCTCCACGCATAATTTTCTTATCGTATATTTTAAAGAAAACATTCTTTAAAGGTGGCTGTGGGTTAGCATTTACAACTTCCTCTGAAAAATTTTCATCTAAATATTTTCGCATCATTAATCCTCTATATAAGTAACTAGCTCTTCAACGCTCTTTCTAGCAGGAATAATCTGCTCTTCTCCCGTTTCATAACCTGCTGCTATGAAAGCTACTATTTTTTGCTTTTCAGGAATATCTACAACTTCTGCAGTCTTATATTCGTCAAATAATCCTACAATTACTGTACCAATACCCTTATCCTTCGCAGCTAGACAGAAAGTTTGACATGCTATACCAGCATCAAAATTTTCCCATCTATCTTCTTTTGTTGTAGCATAGCTACCATCATGGTTAAAACCACTTTGACCTAGAACCGCCGTAACAATTACAAGACTCTTAGCTCTAGAGATAATCTTCTTATTTAAAGGAAAATCACAAACACAATCATTAGCTATCTTGTCCATGATTTCTCTGTTATTTACAACAATGTATCTAATAACCTGAGTATTCTTCCAAGAAGGTGCATATGAAGCTACTTCTATGATCTCATTCATTACCTCTCTAGGTATTTCTTTATCTAGATATTTTCTAACACTTCTTCTCTCTTTAATACACTTTATAGTTTCCATTTCCTTCCCTTTCCATAAAAATAAATACTTCCTTCAATTATACTATAAAGATGAAACAATTTGCACTACTAATAGATATTCTTTTATAAAGATATCCAAAAGTAGGTGCTAAATACATATTTTTTTAACAAAGCCAGTTACAAATAAAAAAGCGCCTATTGTTTTATAAGCGCTAATATATACTTTTTTAAGATTTCACTGAAGTTTTGGCTCAGCTAGGCGATTGTCGATAATCTTCAACGACATCATCTTTAATCGTTATCCTTTATTTCAAACCCCAAGAATCTGGGTAGAGGTAGATGCAACCCCTAGAGCTTATCTCTCTGTTCATACTAATTATATCATATATAGTAAAAACTAATCAATTTATTTGTAGGACAATCACTATTTAATATTATATAAAATTTAACTATCTCTCTTAATCATTAACCAATATGTCATTTTCTTCATGCATCTTAAGGTGCTCTTCGCTATTTATAAAATCTTCCTTATGACGATGATAGTGTATGTCTCTATTTAATATGTGATTATGATAGTGTTCATGATTTAATAAATGACTATGCATTTTAAATCCTCCATGAACATGAGCAATCTCGTGTAAATGAGCATGAGCATGGTTCATTAGTAAAGTATCTAAAACAACGTATATACTTCCTATTATCATAAATATTAACGAAAGAAAATATATCCAGCTCAAACTTTCTCCATTTATTAAAAATGAAAGAAAAGCACCGATGAATGGAGTTACTGCATAATAGGCACTTGTCTTAGCTGCACCTAAATCCCTCTGAGCTCTAATATAAAGGAATATGCTGATTCCATATGCAATAAAACCTAAGAACATCGAATATAAGATATACTTAATTTCAGGTATAGACTCTCCTATGAAAATAGATATCAAAAATGCTCCACTTCCTGAAAAAATTCCTTTTATCATAACTATCTGATATGTACTTTTATCCGAAATCATCCTTGTACAATTATTTTCCAGCCCCCAACATAGAGTGCTTAACAAAACAAAGATAGATCCATAAGAAAACTCAAAACTTTCTCCTCCATCAAGAGAGAGTAATACACTAGAGAGTGTTATAAATCCTATAGCAATCCACAGCTTTGAAGAAACTTTTTCTTTAAATATAGCAAGAGCAATCATAGTTGTGGCAACAATCTCAAAATTTCCTAAAAGTGATGCATTTGAAGCAGATCCTATATCTATTCCAATCATAAGAAAAATTGGTGCTAAAATATCTAAAACTATCATTCCTATGGTGTATGGCATATCACATTTAGATAATCTTTCTTCTTTCGTTTCTTCTTTAACTTTAAATAGGTACATAACTCCAACACCTATGCCGGCGCCCATATATAGGCATCCAGCCATAAATGTTGGTGAAACATCTTGCAGCAAAACCTTTGAAAAAGGTGTATTTAATGCAAAGAAGACAGCTGCTAAAAGAGCATATAAAACTGCAAGTAAACTTTTTCTATCTGACATAATCATCTCCCAAATAAATTAAACTGCAACTATTATATCACTATAGTAATTGCAGTTTAAGATTTTATTAATATTTTACATTTTCTCTTTCCAGGTTTAGAAGGTATTCTTTCATATCTAAACCATAAGCATATCCTCTAAGCTTACCATCCTTTGCTATCACCCTATGACATGGTATTATAATAGGTACAGGATTCTTATTATTTGCCATTCCTACAGCCCTACTCGCCATAGAATTGCCTACTTTCAGTGCAATATTACCGTAGCTATCCGTTTCTCCATAAGGAATATTCTTAACTTCATGTAATACCTTTGAAATAAATTCAGTAGTGTTTAGTTTTATTGGAATATCAAATTCCTTTCTATGACCATCAAAATACTCTTGGAGCTGTTTCTTTGTCTCAATTAAAACTTGAGAGTTTTCAGAGTATTCATTTTGTATAGGTTCTATGCAGCAACTTTTTTCATCTCCGTATATAGTAAGAGATACTAAAAACCCCTCATTTTCACATATCTCTATTACTCCTATAGGTGACTTAAATGCTAAGCTATTCATAATTTTTTATTATCCTTAGACTTATTAACACTATCTTCACTTAACCTTTGTTAAGTTCTAACAACTTATCGGTATTTTCTTTTATATCACTTAAGTGCTGAATAATTTCAGCTATAGAAAAGCCTATCAAAGCCTGCACAACTGTCAAAACAGCCATAGCAATTCCAGAAGACACTAACTTGTATACAGTAAAATTTCCTTCTGAATCCATCAATACTATAAACTCCATAAGAAAGTAACCTATAAGCTGATAAGCACAAACGACTATTGTCACTATAGATATAGCTTTTGACAATTTATTATTGTACTTTTTCATAACTTCATCCTCCTCATATGATATATACGAAATAGCTATGCTTCTTTTTTATCTTTATCAAAAATTCTCTGGAGCAGCTCAATTATTTCAGCTAAACCAAGTATAAGAATCATAACTATAAACTTTTTTATGATTAAACCTATGAATGAAATGAGCCTATCAAAATCAAATTTAGATTGAACATCATCTTCAACAACTAATGCTTCATCTTTTATTTCTTCATCAATATCTTCATCTTGATTAAATACTTCATCTGTGATTTTATTTTCATCTTCTGTGGAATTGACAACTACGGACTTCGTATATGGTACAAAATCTTCTTTTAGTGGATTAAATGCAACGTAACAAGCATTAATTAAACCTAAAACAAAATATAATAAGGCAACTAATGAAACTATTTTTGCAACTTTATTTGTGTATATTCCCATAGTGAACCTCCTAACTATAATAACTAGTTCTATTACCCTAATTATACATAATTACTATACTTTTACAATATATAAATTTAACTTTTTAAAGTGGTCTAGTTTAACAACTTATCTAAATAAAAAAGGACGTTTCTAAAATAATAGAAACATCCTTATTTTTTCTAGTATAAACTGAGTTTAGCCTAATTAGAAGTCTACAGATACTCCTTCATAGATAGCTCTAAATAGCTTTTCCATTGTAGCAGGATCGATAGATCTTGGGTTTGTACCAGTACAAGCATCGCCTACAGCTAGTTCTGAAATATTAGCAATCTTTGCATTGAATTCATCTTCAGGAATACCAAACTCTTTTAGAGAAGCTGGAATACCTAGTAGAACGTTGAAGTCTCTAATCTTCTTAACTAGAGCTCTCATTAGCTCTTCATCTGTAGATCCTTCTAGCTTAACAAATCTAGCAATATCAGCATATCTCTTCATAGCAGTTTCATCCTTTGAGTTAAACTCAATTACTGCTGGTAGGTACATAGCGTTAGCACATCCATGAGGAATGTGTCCACCTTCAAAAGCAGCACCTGTCTTGTGAGCCATTGAGTGTACAATACCTAGAAGAGCGTTAGAGAATGCCTGTCCAGCTAGACACTGAGCATAGTGCATCTGTTCTCTTGATTCCATGTTACCTTCAAATGAAGTTGGTAGGTAATCAAATACCATTTCAATTGCTCTTAGAGCTAAAGGATCTGTGAAAGGACCGTTCATAGTAGAAACGTATGCTTCTACAGCATGAGTTAGAGCGTCCATACCAGTATGTGCTACAAGCTTAGCAGGCATTGTTTCAGCTAAAGCTGGATCTACGATAGCAACATCTGGAGTAATTTCAAAGTCAGCTAGTGGGTATTTAATTCCCTTTGCATAGTCAGTAATTACTGAGAATGCAGTTACTTCTGTAGCTGTACCTGAAGTTGATGGAATAGCTACAAAAATAGCCTTTGTTCTTAGCTTAGGGAAGTTAAATGGAATACATAGATCTTCGAAAGTAACTTCTGGATATTCATAGAATGCCCACATTGCCTTAGCTGCATCGATTGGAGAACCACCACCCATAGAAACGATTACGTCTGGCTCAAATTCTTTCATCATTTCAGCACCACGCATTACTGTTTCTACTGAAGGGTCTGCTTCAACTCCTTCAAATAGCTTAACTTCCATACCAGCTTCTTCTAGGTAAGAAACAGCCTGATCTAGGAATCCACCTCTCTTCATTGAACCACCACCTACAACGATGATAGCCTTGCTTCCTTTTAGATTCTTTAATTGCTCTAGAGAACCTTTTCCAAAATAAAGGTCTCTTGGTACAGTATACCTCATCATAATAATCTTCCTCCTTTAGATTACAATATTTAATTGAATTAAATTAAATCTCTTTAAACCTTTTATATTGTACTAGACAGATAAATAAATGGCAATATTTTTCATAACTCTACATACAAAAAATATTTATTCATAACATTTTAAACCTATCTGATACCAAATAAACGGAAAGAAAAATCTATAATTGTTACCCTATAGATTTTTCATAAATATTCATTACCCTAATTTGTTTTAACTAATCAGATTTTTATTTCAAATAGTCTGCCTTTTCTTCTCCATTCATAACTCGATAGCCTCCATGAGCAAGAGATCTCATCTCAAACTCTCCAGGATATATGTACACAGGAGCCAAGAAAGAAACATATTCCTTAACCCATCCAGTAAGAAGCTTAGAATGTGACATTCCTCCTGTAAGAAGAATTCCATCTAACTTACCCTGCTCAATTACTGCAAGAGAACCAATAGATCTAGCTATCTGATATGCCATTGCCTTATATACAGTCTCAGCCTCTTTATTTCCTTCAGAAATCATCTTTTCTACTTCTCTAGCATCATTTGTATCCAGATACGAAACAAGTCCCCCTATAGAGTCCTCATAAGCTTGTAAAGCTTCATGTCCACCTTCCTTAGCAATTTTTATGCAACCAAATACTGGAATAGCACCTGCTCTATTAGTTGAAAAAGGACCTTCATCCGATGATACAATGTCTACTAAATGACCATTTTTTTGGAAGTTTAGAGAAATGCCACCGCCTAAGTGAGCAACTATTATATTTGAGTTATAATAATCGATGTTATTATCATTACAAAATTCCATAGCTACTGCCCTAGTGTTTAAAGCATGAGAAAAGCTTACTCTAGGATATGCTTTTGCACCTGACAATCTAGCAATATCAGTAAGTTCATCTACTGATACTGCATCGTAGATGTATGCAGGAATATCTCCACCTTCTTTAGATATTTCTCTTGCTATAAGGCATCCAAGGTTTGATGCATGAATCTGTGCCGGTTTGTTCTTCATTATATCGCAAAGGTTATCATCTATCACATATGCCCCTGCATGAACTGGAGGAAGAAGTCCCCCTCTAGACACAATGACATCTAAATCTTTAGGCTCTAAACCATTGTTTCTCAGAAAATCCAATACCTGTTCATGTCTCATATCAGTCTGATCATATAGATTTGAAAACTGATTCAAAACATCTGAGCTAATAGTTATATTCTCTATTACTTTTTCATTTTTACCTTCATACAGACCAACTTTTGTTGAAGTAGAGCCTGGATTTATAACTAATATATTCATACATTTCTCCTATTATCTATTTACATAAGCAGCCATAGCTATAGAGCGATATTTTTCTTCAGCAGAACCGCTTCTAGAAATAAGTACAATAACACACTTTGCCCCGACAATAAATCCAGCCATTTTTCCACCAGCTGCAAAATTCATTGTTTTATCTAGTATATTTCCTGAGTGAATATCCGGTACTAAAAGAATATCCGGATCTCCAGCAACCGGACTATCAAAACCTTTAACCTTAGCGGCATCTTTCGAAAAAGCTAAGTCAAAAGAAATAGGTCCTTCAACTATACACCCCTTTATTTCTCCCCTCTGGTTTCTAGCCTTTAGCTCACCTGCATCAACTGTGGCCTGCATTTTAGGGTTTACCTTCTCTATAGCAGACAGGCAAGCTACCTTCGGTTCTTCATATCCAAGTTTGTGATAAATTTCAACTGCATTTTCAATAATTTTCTGCTTTTCTTCAACATCAGGATAAGTGCTCATACCTCCATCAGTTACAGTTACTATTTTATGATAAGTAGGCAGTTCTTCAAAAGACATATGAGAAATATGTCTTCCTGTTCTTAGACCTTTTTCTTTATCTACTACTGCTCTCATCAAAGTTGCCGTTTCGATATGTCCTTTAAGAATGAAGTCCACCTTATCCTCTCTAACAAGTTCAACGACCTTGCTAGCTCCTTCTTCAGGTGTGGATACATCGATAATTTCATATTCCTTATTTACACCCATTTCATTTAAAATTGGGTCTATTTCACTTTTATGTCCTATAAACACCGGCATAGCAAGACCTATTTCTTCAGCAGCTAAAGCTCCACCTATAGATGCTTCATCTGCCATACAAACTCCACATCTCTTCATCTCAGGAAAGGCTTTAACCTTCTCAATAATTTCGTCAAAACTTTTTATCATATTTTCTCCTTCGCTTACAAATGCAACTTTAACGGAAATAGAGAGTACACTTTGTATGTACTCTCTAGATATTTTCTAAACTAAGCTTTTACCTATCTTTAAAGCTTCTTTATTTAACTCCACAAACTGTGGTTTTACATTTTCTTCAATGATTTTATCCCAATCGATATCTTCAAGTTGCATACTCTTTATAATAGTACCCAATAATATAATATTCATAACCTTAGGGTTTCCAAGTTTTTGAGCTTCTGCTGTAGCATCAAAGGAGTAAACTTTTCCTGCTCTCTTCTCAATTAGCTCTTTAGTGTTTTCTGGATATGTATCCTTGCCACTTAAAACACCAATTGGATTAAACCTAGCAGTATTTAAAACAACTACACCATCCGGCTTAAGGTAGTCTATATTTCTAAGAACTTCCAGCTCCTCAAAGCCCATGATAATATCTGCTTCGCCCATTGGCACAACTGGAGAATAAACTTTATCTCCATATCTAAGATGAGTTAACACCTGACCCTCTCTCTGGCTCATACCATGAACTTCGCTCATCTTTACATCATATCCAGCACTCATAAGACCTATAGTTAACAGTTTACTTGCTGTGATAGTTCCCTGTCCACCGATTCCAGTAAGCAGTACATTCTTAGTCATATTATTCTCCCACCTTTCCAATTGCTTTTACAGGACAAACCTGTGCACAAACGCTACAACCAACGCATTTATTTATATCTATTGAAGACTTTCTCTTTTCTTTATCAAAAGAAATAGCTGGACAACCTGTTGTCGTACACTTTTTACAACCGATACAAATATCTTGATCAACTCTATATTTATTTTGGAAAGAGCCTGGGAAGTTCTTTTTATCTTCCTCTGACTGTACCTTTAGAGCACATGGCCACCAAGTTATTATAACTGAAGGCTCATCTAAAGCTAACGCCCAATCTAGAGCTTCATTTACTTCATCTAAATTGTTAGGGTTAATTCTTCTTATATTCTTAACACCCATAGCTCTAACTAAACCTTCGATATCAATTTCATTAGTTTCCTGTCCTTGAGCTGTAAATCCGGTACCTGGGTTTTGCTGCTGACCAGTCATACCTGTAATTCTATTATCTAAGATGCAAGTTACAGTATTACTATTATTGTAAATTACATCAAACAGAGAGTTGATACCTGAATGGAAGAATGTTGAGTCTCCAATTACTGATACTACTCTTACATCCTGTTCTTCATCCATTGAAAATACCTGAGCAGCACCGTGACCCATACTGATACTAGCACCCATACAAAGAGTCATATCCATAGCATTATATGGAGCACCATACCCTAGAGTATAGCATCCGATATCTCCAGATATCATAATTCCCTTTCTCTTTCCAAGAGTGTAGAAAAATCCTCTGTGAGGACAGCCTGCACAGAAAGTTGGTGCACGGTTTATCATAACATCCTTGGCCTCATCAAAAATAGGAATCTCTTCTCCCTTTATAGATTTTCTTATAACTTCAGGAATCATTTCCCCATGACTTGGAAATACGTCTTTACCATGACATTCTATACCTAAAGATTTTAAATGAGTTTCCATTATTGGATCATTTTCTTCTATTACATAGATCATGTCTACCTTTGCAGCAAAGTCTTTAAACAGTTCATCTGGAAGAGGGTTACTAAAACCTACCTTTAGATAGGATGCCTCTTCTCCAAAAACTTCTTTAGCATATAGATAGCAATCTCCTGAAACTACAACGCCAATCTTCGTATCATAATATTCTGCAAAGTTCCATTTACAATTGTTAGAAAACTCCTTAAGATCATTCATTCTCTTAAATACATGCTGTTTTCTAACTTTTGCATTAGCAGGTACCATTACATATTTAAGTGGTTGTTTTTCCCATTTTTTAATACCTACTTCTTCTCTCTCTTCTATTTCAACAAGTCCTTTTGAGTGACAAACTCTTGTAGTCATTCTCAAAATTACTGGCGTATCATGCTCTTCACTTATTTTATAAGCTTCTTTCACCATGTCTTTACATTCTTGGCTATCTGCTGGTTCAAACATAGGAACAAAGGCTGCTCTAGCCATATTTCTATTGTCCTGTTCATTTTGGGATGAGAACTGACCAGGCTCATCAGCTGTAATAAGAACTAATCCACCATTTACACCAGAGTAAGATGCAGTAAAAAATGGGTCTGCTGCAACATTTAAACCAACGTGCTTCATAGATGCAAAAGATCTAGCACCTGCTACACTGGCACCTATAGCTGATTCTAGTGCAACTTTTTCATTAGGTGCCCATTCAGCAACTAGATATTCTCTATCTATTTCAGATAGATTTTCTAGAATCTCTGTACTTGGAGTTCCTGGATAGGCTGCTGCAAATTTGACACCAGCTTCAAAAACTCCTCTAGCTATGGCCTCATCACCGGTCATTAACTTTTTCATAACATTTCCCCCTTAATATATAGTTTTAAAATAAATCTTCAACCTAATATCATCATATTATGCTAAAGATTCTAACAATCCTATTGATAGCCTAAAATGTTTAACACTTTTGAGAAAGAAATGTATAATTTTTAATACATTTCTTTTTTTATCATTATATCACAAAGAATTTAGCCAAACAATTTATGTTAATTAAATATCAATAAAACGTTAGTATTTCAAAGTATTATGTATTTCTAACTTTATTGAAATTTCAATTTTATTCAAACTTGTATACAAGATGTATTTTTTTATTCTTTGTATAATTAAACAAATTTATGATAAAAATAAAACAAAGATTAGTTCTATAAAATTAACTTAATTTAAATAAAAAAGTTTCCTTCCTAGAAAATTCTAAGAAGGAAACTAATTTTATTATATTTTTTTGTTATTTACCACAAAGTTTTTGGAGTTGGAATTGTAGCTTCTATACTAGCCATCAAATTATCAGTTGTAGGCAATATATCTATGAATTTATCATCTTCAACTGCTACAAGCGAAATTTCACCTGGAGCAATTATATCATCTAGAACTTCATCTACTTTAGCATACTTGTAAAGAGGCTCTGTATCATTCATTTCATCAGAAATATCAAGCTCATCTTCCCATCCAAAACCAACCTCAAATACGTTAGCTATCTCCTGTGCAAGCTGCCAGTTATTAACATCAACATCCTCATCTATAACAGGCTCTACAGCTAGAAGTCTTCTTTCAGTATTAGTAAATGTACCATTTGCACTTACAAATGCAGTACCTGGAATTACAACATCTGCAGCTTCACAAGCATCTGTCATGTGAGTATCTGAAACCATTAAGAACTCTAGAGATGAAAAATCATATCCTACCGGATTTTCTCCAAACACCATAAGAGCCTTAAGATCTTCAAAGTCCTCAGCCGTCTTATAGATGTTTAGATCTATCAATCCTTGAGAGTTATTCTTAGCTTTAAGCTGTAAAATTCCATCTCTTGGGCTTCCAATATGTCCACTTAAAGCTGCTATATTAGCTATCATAGTAGCAACGCTAGTTGATACAGTGTTTTGCTGGAATACTATCATAGCCTTCTTAGCTGCCTTATAAGCCTTTGCTAAAGAAACAGCTTCTTCTCTAGGAGAAACATTAGCTAAGCTAGATGCAAGTTCTTCATATCCAAGTAAACTCTTATCAGCATCATCTAAAAGAACCTTTGCAACTTCCTTAATGAAGCTTAAATCGTTCTCTACATAGATAGTTTGGGCAAAGTCAAATCTTGCCTGTTCGAATCCAACTGGATTTACTAGAACTACTTTAGCACCCTTTTCAGCTGCCTGTTTAACCTTGATTTGAGCAATCGGGTTATTCTTAAATACATATCCGAACATAACTATCATATTTGTAGATAATAGCTCGTCCATTGTATTAGGAGAAGCATCAAAACCTAGCACTTTTTCAAGGCCACTTTCTCTATTATTAAATGAGAAACACTCTAGTCCCATTACTCCAGCCATTTTCTTTATTGCATACGCTTCTTCATTTGTATATCTATCAGAAATTGCGACAGCAGCCTTATCTTTACCATACTTCATAGCAAGAGATTGCATCTTTTTAGCTGTAAGCATTATAGCTTCATGATAATCCGCTACTCTGAACGCTCCATCTACATCTTTAATCAGTGGCTCAAACAACTTTCCTTCAAGCATGCTTTCATCAAAGCCCCATTTACCCTTTCCGCAAGATAGACCTTTATTTACAACACCATCTTTGTCAGGGTTAGCCTTTATAAGCATATCTCCACAGCTTTCGATAGTTAGACTACATCCAATTGAGCAATATGCACAAGTAGTGTCTGTAGATTCTACAGGAAGTGGTGCTTCCTTAGCTACTCTCTGAATTTCTTGTAATGCACCTACAGGACAAACAGCTACACACTGACCACAAGATATACATCCTGATTCTTCTAAGTTATTTTTTAGTGTAGGCTGAACTACTGTCTCAAAACCTCTCTCAACAAGACCTAGAGCACCAACACCCATAACTTCGTCACAAACTCTTACACAAAGACCACAAAGGATACATTTGTTAGGATCTCTAGCTATAAACGGATGAGTTTCTTCAACAACTGTCTGCTTTTTGTCACCAGCCATTCTATCAGGGTCAACATCATACTGGTTAGCAAAGTCAATAAGTTTACATTCGTAGTAGTCATGACAGCCACACTCTAGACATCTCTTAGCTTCTGTAATAGCATCCTCCATAGTGTATCCATCGTAGATAATTTCTGTAAAGTTATCTTTTCTTTCTTCTGGAGAAATATGGAACATATGAGGTCTGTGAGCTTTTTCTCTATCTTCGAAATCTTCTGCTGTTAAATCATCTCTTGTAACAACATACTCTTCTCTATACTCTACATCTTCACCATCCAAATAAGCATCTATCATATATGCTACTTTCTTAGCATCTGCAATAGCTTCAACTGCTATTGATATCTTATCGTTACCGCAGTCACCACCGGCAAATACCTTAGGCATTGTAGTTCTGAAAGTTTTGGAGTCGTACTTAATTGCACCCTTCTTTGTCTTATCTAGATTTCCGTCCAGTTCTTCATCCATCATAGAAGTATCAACAGCCTGACCTATAGCTAATATTACTGTATCAACATCTATTGTCTCTGTCTTTCCTTCTACAGCAACTGGCTTTCTTCTACCGCTTTCATCAGGCTCACCAAGTTCCATAACCTGAAGAACTAACTGCTTAACTCTTCCATTTTCGTCTTTTATAGCCTTTATTGGATTTGTAAGGTTCTTGAAGATTACACCTTCCTCTTCACCCTCAACAATTTCCACCATATCAGCTGGCATTTCATCTTTAGTTCTTCTATAGATATTATATACGTTTTCTGCACCTAATCTAACAGCTGTTCTGCATGCATCCATCGCAGTGTTACCACCGCCTACGATAGCAACGTTCTTACCTAAATCCATAGGCTCATTTCTAACCACTTTTCTTAGGAAATCTATACCGCCTATAACGCCTTCTGCATCTTCACCTTCAAAGCCTACACCTGTTGACTTCCAAGCACCGATAGCCATTATTACAGCATCGTAGTCTTCCTGAATATCCTTTAGTTTGATATCTGTACCTACTCTAGTATTTGTAAATATTTCTACTCCCATTTCTACTAGAGTGTCTATTTCATCATCTAAGACATCTTTTGGTAATCTGTATTCAGGAATACCATATCTAAGCATACCGCCAGCTTTAGGCATGTATTCAAATATTGTTATTCCATGACCTTTCTGTCTTAAGAAATAAGCTGCTGATAGACCCATTGGACCACCGCCTATAATAGCAACTCTCTTACCTGTTTCAGGAGCAACATCAGGAATAAACTTTTCTTCTCCTAAATCCAAATCAGTATCGGCTAAAAATCTCTTTAGCCACTGAATTGCAACAGGCTCATCTACAAGACCTCTTCTACAATCAGTTTCACAAGGATGAGGACAAACTCTTCCTAGAGAAGCTGGTAGAGGAATCTTATTTTTAACAAGTCTAATGCCCTCTTCAAACTCTCCATTTGCTAGTAAAGCTACATATCCCTGACAATCTGTTTCAGCTGGACATGACTTAACACACGGAGGTCTGCAGTCTCCTATATGATTGGATAAAAGAAGCTCTAGATTTGTCTTTCTAGATTCTATAACTCTGTCTGTATCTGTTTTTATTACCATATCTGGCATTATCTCTGTTGCACAAGCCTTTAGAAGTTTAGGATTTCCTTCTACCTCACACATACAAAGACCACAAGAGCCATAAATTTCTGTTCTTTCATCAAAGCACAAAGTAGGAATGAAAATATCGTTTTCTCTCGCTACTTCCAAAATAGTCTGACCAGGTAGGCCAGTTACTTCTTTTCCATTTAAATTTAATCTATATTTCTGCATCCTAACACCACCCTTTTACTCAACATTTATAGCGTCAAACTTACAAGTTTCAACGCATCGACCACATTTCACACACTTTGACTGGTCAATTACATGAACCTCTTTAACAGTTCCTGTAATTGCACCAACTGGACATTTTCTTGAACATAGAGTACAACCTTTACAATTATCTTCTATCTCAAACTTAATTAGAGATTTACATGATTTAGCTGTACACTTCTTGTTGTAAATATGATCTTCGTACTCGTTTCTAAAGTACTTAAGAGTAGTTAATACAGGGTTTGGAGCTGTCTGACCAAGACCGCAAAGAGATCCATCTTTAATTTTATAGCATAGTTCTTCTAAAAGCTCTATGTCTCCATCTCTTCCTTCACCCTGAGTTATTCTTTCAAGAATTTCAAGCATTCTCTTAGTTCCTATACGGCAGTAATTACATTTTCCACAAGACTCCTTCTTTGTAAAGTCTAAGAAATATCTAGCCATATCAACCATACATGTACTTTCGTCCATTACGATCATACCGCCGGAACCTACGATAGCGCCTGTCTTGTTTATATCTTCATAAGTTACAGGAGTGTCAATAAGCTCTTTTGGAATACATCCACCTGATGGTCCACCCATCTGAACAGCTTTAAACTCCTTATCATTTTTAATGCCTCCTCCGATGCCAAAGATTACATCTTTAAGAGGAAGACCCATAGGCACTTCAACTAATCCACCCTTCTTGATTTTTCCTGCAAGAGCAAATACTTTAGTACCTTTACTCGCTTCTGTTCCCATATCACCAAAAGCTTTACCGCCATTGTATATAATCCATGGAACATTAGCGAAAGTTTCAACATTGTTTATATTTGTAGGCTGCTGCCAGTAACCCTTTGCAGCTGGGAAAGGTGGCTTAAGTCTAGGCATACCTCTTTCACCTTCAAGAGAGGCTATAAGTGCTGTTTCTTCACCACAAACAAAAGCTCCCGCTCCTGCTTTTATTCTCAAATCAAAATCATATCCGCTTCCAAATATATTCTTTCCTAAGAAGCCTTTTTCTCTAGCCTGATCCATGGCAATCTCAAGTCTCTTAATAGCTAACGGATACTCAGCTCTACAGTATATTATCCCTTCTGTTGCTCCCATAGCAAAGCCACCGATAATCATTCCTTCTATAAGTGAATGTGGATCTCCTTCAAGAACAGATCTGTCCATGAATGCACCTGGATCCCCTTCATCGGCATTACAAACGATATATTTATTTTCTCCCTTATTTTGCTTAGCTGCATTCCATTTGAACCACGTAGGAAAACCTGCTCCACCTCTTCCTCTAAGACCTGAAATCTCAATTTCCTTGATTACCTCATCCTGAGTCATAGAGCATACAGCTTTCTTAGCAGCTTCATATCCTGCAACTTCTATATATTCTTCTATTTTTTCCGGGTTTATCAAACCTGCATTTCTAAGAACTATTCTTGTCTGCTTTGATATGAACTTAGCATCTTCTTCTCCAATTAAATTCCCTTCAAACGCTTCGTTTGATAATTCCTTTTCTAAAATTGACTCAACATCTTCAACGCTAACTTTAGTGTATCTTCTAAAGTTATTTTCATCAGTGTAAACATCAACTATAGGCTCCAGATAACAGTTACCAACACAGCCTGTAGTATCAACTTTGATATCAAGTCCCTTATCTTTTATTAACTCTTCAAATTTAGCTGAAGTTTTCTTAGCACCTGTTGCTATACCACAGCTTCCTTGACCCACAACTATCTTCATAAAACCCTCCTAATTTTGACTCTTGATTGTATCTAAAATTTCTTTTACAGAGTCTGGAGTAAGATTTCCATAAGTTTCTTCTCCATTTTTGCCCTGAACCATCATTACTGGTGCCAGTGAGCAACAACCTAAGCAAGCAACATTATTAAGTGTGAAAATACCGTCTTCAGTAGTTTCTCCATCTGCTATACCAAGGTGTTCTGTGATAGCTTCCTCAATGCTATCAGCTCCGTTTACGTGGCAAGCCGTACCTTTACATAGCATAAGAAGATTATCCCCTATAGGGTCCAATCTAAACTGCGCATAGAAAGTTGCTACACCGTAGATTTTAGCAGGCTTTATACCCGTTTCTTTTGCAATATAGTAAATCACTTCTGGTGAAAGATAACCATATATGTCTTGAGCCTTCTGCAAAATTGTAATAAGGCTTCCTGGCACTTTGGCATACTTTTCCATAGTAGGCGCTAATTCTTTAAAATTATCGCTCAATGTATTGCAGCCACAGCAAGTTTTGTCGCTCATATTATCCTCCTAACATAAAACACTTTAAACTAACATTTATAATTCAAACTAAACAAAATCTAGTGAATATTTTAACTTAATATAGTATACAATTTTATTGAATAAAATTCAACTTTTGTTTAACAAAATTAAACTTTTCAAACTCCTTATAAACTTTCATTTTTCAACATATATAAGGCTTGCCTTACATGTTTGTTTGATGCTTTCAATAGATTTTTTCTCATTTTATTGTTATCGGAAAACTATACGGAATTTCACTATAATTTTTTTCAATATTTCTATGCTTTTTTCATAAAAATATTTCATTGTAAAAATCAATACAGGAATAATATCATCTAAAGCCGCAATAATTGAAAATCTATTATACAAAATAATCAAAAAAAGATGAAAGATACAACATCTTTCATCTTTACTCTCACATATATTTAACTTTTTTTAAATCAAACTAAATGCTCTTAAGGCTTTTCCAACACCGTTCTCATCATTAGTATCCGTAACATAATCGGCTGATTTTTTCACATCTTCTTCAGCATTCCCCATGGCTACACCTATTGCAGCAAACTTTATCATTTCTATATCGTTATGACTATCTCCCATAGCTATAACCTGCTTTTTATCGATACCTAACATATCTCCAAGAACTTCTATGGCCTTTGCCTTAGTTGCATTCTTTCCGCCTATTTCAACATTTTCTGCCATAGAAGTAGTGACATTAACATCTTCTATCTGCATCATCTTGTCCATAAGAATTTTCTTTTTCTCAAAGTTTTCTGCAAAGATATTTACATTTTCTATCCTATTCTTATTTTCCATCATAAAAGAAAAAATATTATCTACAGGATTTCTTGTTCTAACAACATATTTTATCAGTCTATAAGGTATATCTCCTCTTTTTATATCATGAAAATCTTTACTTCCTATGTAGCCTTTTCCACCTGTAAAAATCTCAACCATGTACTGGCTATCATATAAAAATTCGTGAAGTTCTTCAACCTTATGAGGACAAATATGGCTTTCATGTTCTATGCCATCATCTACAAGATTTCTAATCTGTGCACCATTAGAAGTAATGATATAATCAAAAAATTCAATATCCTTAATCCAACTTGGTAAAGCTTCATAATTTCGACCTGTAGCTATGACTACCTTATATCCTTTATCATGAGCTTCTTGAAGATCTCTCATGGTGTCATCGCTTATCTTTCTATTAGAATTTAAAGTTGTACCATCAAGATCCAAAGCTATAAGCTTAATTGCCATAAAAAGTCCTCCTACATTTTAAGAGCATATTTAAACTCAGGGTTTTCAATCTTCACTCGACCTATAGTAGTGCTGTCACAGTGTCCTGGATAAACTACCATATCATCAGGAAGATTCATAACTATATTTTTGCAAGTCCAGCTCATCTCTTCCGGCGAACCATCTTCAAGGCTGGTAAGACCAATCTCTTCTGGGAATATAGTATCTCCTGTAAACACAATATTCTTTGCTCTGTCTATGAAGAAAACTCCGCCTTTAGTGTGGCCCTTAGTATTGATTATCTCAAATCTTGTGCTATCAGCTTCAAATACTGCATCATCATCAAAGGTATCTACCATTGAAATCTCATCTTTTATTTTTCTCTTTAGCATCTCATAGTCATTCTTATGTACTTTTACTCTAACACCTAACATTCTTGCCAGTTCAGGCGAAGCTTCACTATGATCATAATGATGATGTGTAAGTAAAACAGCTTTAACAGTAAGGTTATGACTTTTAACATAATCTACATATTCTTGAGGGTTATATCCTGCATCTATTATAAAAGCTTCTCCTCCATCGTGATCGTAAACTACATATCCGTTTGTTAAAAGCTTTCCTCTTTCAAATCTTTCTACTTTCATATTAATATGGGATTCTTCCCAACCTCCTCTTTATATTCTTTACGCTAATATATATTACCACGAAACTAGACATTTCTTCACATAAATTTCAACTTATCCATTCTTTATCGAAACCCTTTTTAATTTGTTCTTAAAATAGTGTAAAAATTGCCTATTTTCAAGGTTAAATAAGTAGAGTTTTTATTGAAAATATGTTAGAATTTTATTTATGTTTAAATATTGCAAATTGAATAAATTTTAGATTATTAAGGCGGTAGAATATGAATATTGCTATTATTGGTGCAGGAAAACTTGGTAAGAAGCTAGCATACGCATTATCTAGTGGAAATCATTCTGTTACAATAGTTGATAAAAACGAAAAAACTTTAAACAAACTAGCTCTAGATATGGATATAATGACTTTGGTTGCTAATGCCAAAGACGTTTCCTTCCTAAAGGAGCTTCATATTGATGACTACGATTATCTAATAGCTACAACAGACAATGATGAACTAAACATTTTAATAGCATCATTTGCAAAGAACTTAGGTTGTAAGTACGTTGTATCAAGAGTTAGAGATCCTGAGCACATGGCTCAGTTTGATTTCATCAAGTCTACAATGAATATAGATTTAATTATCAACCCTGATATGGCTGTAACTAACGAAATATACAAGTATCTAGTTGAAAAGTATACTTTGAGCAACGGTATATTCTCTTCCGGAAAAGTTTCACTTATAGAATTTAAAGCAAAGAATATGCCTTCCATAGTTGGAGTAACTTTAGGTAAGCTAAATAAAATACTTCCAAACATGCTTGTTGTTGCTATTTCTAGAAAAGGTAAAGTAATCGTTCCAATTGGCACAGACGTTATTTTAGAGAGCGATGCACTGTATGTTATTGGAGAGCACGAGCCTATAATAAAATTAAATTCTCATGTGCATGAAGCTGGTACCTACACAAATCTTCAAAAGGTTATGATTATCGGTGG
>CAMCQA010000022.1 GCA_945876935.1 uncultured Clostridia bacterium
ACTTTTAAGATAGAACTCATCATTAGGAAACATCATTCTATCCACTTGATCTATAGTACTTCCTGTTTGTATTCCCAAAAGCACATCATGAGCCTTAGCTCCTTCTTTTTTTACATAGTGAACGTCATTTGTTGCCACTAAAGGAACTTCTAATTCTCTACTGAGCCTCTTCATATCTGGAAGAACTTTATATTGATCTTCAAGGCCATGGTCTTGAATCTCTAGAAAGAAATTTTCTTTTCCATAAATTTCTATAAATTCAAGAGCAATCTCCTTAGCTCTCTTATAGTCATTAGACATTAAAGCCCTAGGAATTTCACCAGCCAAACAAGCCGACATACATATCAAGCCTTCATTAAACTCCCTTAATACTTCCTTATCTACCCTTGGCTTATAATAAAAACCCTCAGTAAAACCTCTACTTACAATCTTCATAAGATTTTTATAACCTTCATTATTTTTTGCAAGAAGAATTAGATGATTGTATTCTTTATCTTGAGGTTCCTTATTAAATCTGCTTCTCTTGGATGTGTATACCTCACACCCTATAATTCCATTGATTCCATGTTTTTTACACTCATTCCAAAAATCCACGGCGCCAAACATGACGCCGTGGTCTGTAATTGCTATGGAATCCATACCAAGCTCCTTAGCGGTAGCAACTAGATCTTTTATTCTAGCTGCTCCGTCTAAGAGACTGTATTCTGTGTGAACGTGTAAATGAGTAAATCCCATTTTTATTTCCTCTATTCTAGAGTAGCTACTAACTCTCCAGATTTAACCTGCTGTCCTTCTTTAACAGCTATCTTTGATACTGTACCTTTCATTGAAGCAAGGATATTTGTCTCCATCTTCATAGCCTCTATTACTGCTATAGGCTGCTTTTCTTCAACAACATCCCCTTCAGCAACTAATATCTTTAGAATATTTCCTGGAATTGGAGCACCTATTTCTGCCGGATCATTTTCATCAGCATATGCTATTACATTTCCAGCTGTGCTAGCAGCTCCATCCTTATCTTTAATTCTAACTGCACTTCTAGTACCATCTACTTCGAAAGTAACAAATCTGTAACCTTCATGATCAGGTGCAGAAGCATTTACAAGACTTATAACAAGAATCTTACCTTCTCTTATCTTAACTTCGCAAGTTTCACCTTCCTTTAGACCATGGAAGAATATATCTGATCCCATATATCTGAAAGTATCTCCATTCTTATGAGCTTTTACATAGTCTTCAAATACTTTAGGATATAGAGCATATGATAGCTGTTCCTGTTCTGTACCTTCAAGTCCTAATTCATCAATCAAATGCTGTTTTATTTCATCGAAGTTTTCAGGCTCTAATAGCTCTCCTGGTCTTACAGTAATAGGTGTTTTGTCTTTTAGAATCATTCTCTGAATATCTTCTGGGAAGCCACCTTCAGGCTGACCCATCATACCTTCAAAGTAAGAAACAATTGAGTCTGGATAATCAAGACCTGCTCCCTTTTCTAAAATATTACCTGGAGTTAAACCGTTTTGAACCATAAATATAGCCATATCGCCAACTGCCTTTGATGAAGGTGTTACCTTTACAATATCACCTAACATATCATTAACAGCCTTGTACATTTCTTTAACATCCTTAAGTTTATGACCTAAACCAAAGCTTTCTACCTGAGCCTTAAGGTTAGAGTACTGTCCACCAGGAATTTCATAGTGGTAAATCTCGGCAGTTGAAGCCATGAAATCAGATTCAAACTGCTTGTAAACTGGTCTAACAGCAGTCCAATAGTTAGCAATTTCCTGAATTTCTTCAGTTTTAACTTTAGACTCTCTCTCTGTATTTTCTACTGCAGCCACAATCGAATTCAAGTTTGGCTGAGATGTTAGTCCTGACATTGATGATATAGCAGCATCTACAATATCAACTCCTGCTGAAGCTGCCATAAGTGCTGCAGCAACACCATTACCGGATGTATCATGAGTATGGAAGTGAATTGGAATTCCAACTTCCTGTTTTAAAGTAGACACTAACTTGCTTGCTGCCATCGGTTTACATAGACCAGACATGTCCTTGATGCCGATCATATGTGCTCCTCTTTTTTCAAGCTCTTTAGCCATATTTACATAGTATTTTAAATTATATTTTTCTTTTCTATCGTCTAGAATATCACCTGTATAGCAGATGCAAGCTTCAGCTACTTTATCTTGATTTAGAACTTCATCTAAAGCTATCTTCATACCTTCAACCCAGTTAAGTGAGTCAAAAATTCTAAATACGTCTATTCCTGATTTAGCACTTTCTTTAACAAATTTTCTAATTACATTATCTGGGTAGTTCTTATATCCAACTCCGTTAGCGCCTCTGATAAGCATCTGGAAAAGTATATTTGGAATAAGAGCTCTCAGAGTTTCAAGTCTCTCCCATGGGCTTTCCTTTAAGAATCTAAAAGCTGTATCGAATGTAGCACCACCCCACATTTCTAGCGAGAAAAGATCCTTACCATATTTAGCAACAGCAGGAGCAATTTTCTCCATATCAACTGTTCTTACTCTTGTTGCCATAAGTGATTGCTGTGCATCTCTCATAGTTGTATCTGTTAATAGAAGTTCCTTAGAGTCTAAAACCCACTGAACTAGCCCCTTAGGACCTCTTTCATCTAGAATTTGTTTACTTCCTCTAAGTTCACTTATTTCTTCTTCCTTAATTTTAGGGAATACTGGCACATCAAAATCTGGCTTAACACCCTTATTTCCATTTACAAACTGTTCGCCAAGGTAGTTTAAAACTTTGAGCTGTTTGTCCATACCTACTCTTATATTAAATAGAGCTGGATTGCTTGCTATGAAGCTAGTATCACACTTACCTTCCTGAAACTCTGCATTTCTTAAAACGTTAAGTAAGAAAGCAATATTAGTTTTAACACCTTTTACCTGAGTTTCTGTAAGTGCTCTAGCAGCTTTTCTAACAGCTCCCTCCCATGATCTTGCATGAGCCGTAACTTTTACAAGCAAACTATCGTAATATGGAGATATAACAGATCCTGCAAATCCATTACCACCATCAAGTCTTATACCAAATCCTGAAGATGTCTTATACTCTTCAATTAGACCTGTATCAGGAGCAAATCCGTTAACTGGGTCTTCTGTTGTTATTCTGCACTGAATTGCATGACCATTTACCTTTATAGAATCCTGGCCTTCAATTCCTATCTCAGGGCTATTTAGTTCATATCCTGCAGCAACAAGAATCTGTGACTGTACTATATCTATACCAGTTACCATTTCAGTTACAGTGTGCTCTACCTGAATTCTTGGATTCATTTCTATAAAGTAGTGATTTCCATCCTTATCTACTAAGAACTCTACTGTACCTGCACTTCTATAGTTAACTGCACCTGCAATCTTTAAAGCATCTGAACAGATTCTTTCTCTCTGCTCATCTGTTATACTTAATGCCGGTGTAAATTCGATAACTTTCTGATGTCTTCTTTGGATAGAGCAATCTCTTTCATAAAGGTGAACTAAATTACCGTGTTTATCCCCTAAAATCTGTACTTCAATATGCTTAGGTTTCTCAATATATTTTTCTATAAAAATATCATCTATACCAAAGGCTTTTTTAGCTTCACTCTTAGCACTTATAAATTCAGAAACTAGTTCTTCTCTAGTTCTAACAATTCTCATGCCTCTTCCGCCACCACCTGCAGCTGCCTTAAGCATAACAGGATAGCCACTTTCATCAGCTATTTTTAAAGCTTCTTCTTCAGAAGTTATAGCTTTTTCAACACCAGCTATAATAGGAACTCCTACGCTCTTAGCAACGATTTTTGACTGAATTTTATCTCCAAGTCTTGCCATCATCTCGCTTGTAGGGCCTATGAATTCAATTCCTGCTTCTTCACAAGCCTTTGCAAACTCTTGGTTTTCAGATAATAGACCGTATCCCGGGTGGATAGCATCTACACCTTTTGCTTTTGCAAGTTCAATAATTTCATCAATTGCAAGATAAGCATCAACCGGTGACTTGCCTTTCCCAATCTGATAAGACTCATCAGCTTTTGTTCTGAATAAAGTATTCTTATCTTCTTCTGAGTATATCGCTACCGATCTAATCCCCATTTCTCTACAAGCTCTAATCACTCTGATGGCGATTTCACCTCTGTTAGCGACCAAAATTCTTTTAAATTTCTTAATTTCTGCCATTTTCTGATTCCTTTCTTCTAAGCATATTTTTTTCATATTTCCAAGTTTTTAGCCAGTTCCTATCATGGAACGCTATACTCTACTTAAACAATTTCATTAATTATTGGTGTTTGCTAAATATTTGCGTTTTAGCTAATTCTGCAATCTTTGGCCATTTGCTTATGATGTAATCATAACTGTTTGCACCATGGGGAGCAAGACATTGACTACAGTCCTTCGTATCGTCTTCCATGTATCTGAAGTTACCACCACACTGATCACCTAAAGCATAAAGTGGGCAATAACAAAAGAGACAATTAAACTTGCTCTCATCTTCTACCTTATGACAGGGGAAGAATTCGCAATCCCTATTGGTAAAAAATTTAAAATTTTCCATAACATTCACCTCTTTAAATTTTCTTCAATCTAACAAACACTTCCAATATATTATTCTATTTAGAATTTGATATTTCTTTTATAGCTCAGATGACTCTAATCTAACTACTAGCTTATCCTCCATGGTATAGCCCTTTTCACTTAAAGATTCTATCACCTTTTCTTCTAAGCTATATTTTGCTTCCCAAAACTCATCTGTATTGCACCAGGCTTTCAATTCAAGATTGATCATACCTCTGCTGTTACCTGTTATAACAGCTATTATTTCTCTATCTTTCAAAATATATTTATTTTCTAGTGCCACAGCCTCCGCCGTTCTCTTAGCCGCATCTATATCCTCTGCATGGAATATGGAAAAGGCTATGTCAACCCTCCTTATCCCTGATCTAGTATAGTTAGTAACTATTCCGGAAGATATTATTCCATTTGGTATCGTAACTATTTTCTTGTCACTAGTTATCATCGTTGTAAGTATCATATCTATTTGCTTAATAGTTCCCGAAACACCATTTATATCTACAAAATCTCCATTTAAGAAAGGCTTTGTAATCAATATTAGTATTCCTCCAGCTATATTGGATAAACTATCCTTTAATGCGAAAGCTATAGCTCCACCAGAGATACCTAAAACTGTTACAATACTCTTTGTATCTACATTTATGCTATCTAGAAACATTATTAGTACAATAATAGCTAGTATTAACTTACTAGAGTTTATTATGAATTTATGAAGAGCTTTATCAACTTTTGATTTTTCTAAAGACTTTCTTAAAATAAAACCTAAAACTTTAACAGATATGATTCCGATTGCAATTACTAAAATCGGGGTTGTATATTTTAAAAGAAACGAAGTAAAGTAATTCATTACTTATTTCTCCTTCTATCAATTTCTTTAAGATATCTTTTTCTAATTCTTATATCGTCTGGTACAACTTCCACAAGCTCGTCACTATTTATAAACTCAAGGGCTTCTTCTAAAGTAAATATTTTGTGAGGCGGTAGTTTAACCGCATCATCGTTTCCTGCAGCTCTCATATTTGTTGCTTTCTTTGATTTAGCAGGATTAACTATCATATCGTCATTTCTTGAGTTCATGCCTATAATCATACCTTCATAAACTTCTGTTCCCGGTTCTATGAAAAGTTTAACTCTTTCGCTTATGTTAGATAGCGCATATCCTGTGGCTGTTCCTTGTTCCTGGGCTATGGCTACTCCATTTGTTCTTTGAGGAATTTCGCCCTTATATTCTTCAAAAGAATGAAAGCGTCTTACCATTGTGCCTTCTCCTCGAGTATCGTTTATGAACTCCGATCTGTATCCTAAAAGACCTCTAGTTGGGACTATGTATTCTACTTTAGTATACACATTATCGCTGCTCATAGATGTCATAAGACCTTTCCTTAAGTTCAGTTTGGAAATGATGCTACCAGAGTATTCGTCTGGAACAGATATAACAACTTCCTCAACAGGTTCAAGCTTTTTACCTCTATCGTCTTTCTTCATTATTACTTGAGGTTTTGAAACAGCTAGTTCGTATCCCTCTCTTCTCATATTTTCTAAAAGAATAGATAGGTGTAGCTCTCCTCGTCCAGAAACTTTAAAGCTGTCTGTACTATCTGTCTCTTCTACTTTTAGACCAACATTAACTTCAAGCTCTTTTTCTAGTCTTTCCTTTATATTTCTAGTAGTTACATACTTCCCAGCTCTTCCAGCGAAAGGAGAGCTGTTTACCATAAAATTCATTGATAATGTAGGCTCTTCTATGCTTATCATATCCATAGGCTGTGGATCGTTAACTAGTGTTATTGTCTCTCCTATAGAAATATCGGAAATTCCAGAAACTACCACTATATCGCCACAAAAGGCTTCTTTTACTGCAGTTCTCTTAAGACCTTTATATACGAAAACCTGATTAATTTTTTTCTGTCTTATATCATCCAAGCTTCTAGCGACACCTACACTCTGGCCTTCCTTTATACTTCCTTTAGTTATTCTGCCTATACCAAGTCTTCCGATGTAATCATCATAAGCTAAAGCTGATATCTGTAGCTGCAGCGGTTCTTCTCTCCTATCAGGATAAGGTTCAGAATGAGATAGTATAGTTTCAAAGAGAGGAATTATATTTCTCTTATCATCTCCCCTAGCATTCTTAGCAACTTTATTTTCTCCATCTCCAATTATGATATCATCAGCATCCGACGGATCATATACGACTATACCCTGTCTAGCTATACCATATAAAATAGGAAAGTCAAGCTGCTTATCATTAGCCTCAAGATCCATGAAAAGTTCATAAACTTCATCTACAACTTCGTCTATTCTTCTATCTTTTTTATCAATTTTATTTATCAGAAGTATAGGATTTATACCTTGCTCAAGAGCCTTTCTAAGAACAAATCTAGTTTGAGGCATAGGTCCTTCACTACTATCTACAAGTAAAATAACTGTATCTACAGTCTTTATAATTCTCTCTACTTCTGAACTAAAGTCAGCGTGTCCTGGAGTATCTACGATATTAATTTTGGTATCCTTATACATAACAGAACAGTTTTTAGAATATATTGTTATGCCTCTTTCTCTCTCAATATCATCGTTATCCATAATAAATTCAGCAACTTCTTCATTCTCTCTAAAAACACCGCTTTGATTTAAAAAAGCATCTACTAGAGTTGATTTACCTGCATCAACATGGGCTATAACTGCTATGTTTATTATTTTGTTTTTTTCCATAAATTTATTTCATCTTCCTCTCCAAAGTTTATAGAAGGCATCGTATAAATACAGAGCCAATATACCTATAAATACTTTAGACTCACATATTATCACTAATCTTCACAACACAACCTAAAATATAAAATTTTAGTTGCACTTTAACTACATTATTATATCACAAAATAGGCTTTTATGGTATACTTGTCTATCAGGAGGAAACTATGAAAAAAGAACTATCTAAACTGATTATAAACGATGAATTTATATCTATGGTTTTAAGTAATCAAAGAAAAAAAGTCAAGCTGAAAAAAGGTGTGAAGTACGCTCTATAAATAAGAATGGAAAGACTATCTACCAGCTGTCCACTTACACAGAAAACAAGGTTTTTCATAAAAATTTTGAAGATCATAGCCTAATCGATAATATTTTTAGCTTAATAGAAAACAAATTTAAACAAATTAATATTTTTACCGAAACTAAAGATATTCAAATTATGGCTAATAAACCAGAAAAGGCTAAATTCATAACATCTCCTCCAACTAAAAAATTATCTTGTAATGCAGAGCATAACAAAAGAAAAAATCACATAATTTCTGATGGAGAAATATGCGATTTTCTTGTATATCTTGGCGTCATGTCAAAGGACGGAAAGGTTTTACAGGCTCACTACAGTAAGTTTAAACAAATAAATAGATTCCTTGAAATTTTACAAGATGCTGTTAAGGAATCAAAAGACCTTCTAGATATATCTAAAGATAAAAAAATAAAGATTATAGATTTTGGATGTGGCAAAGCTTATTTAACATTTGCCATATACTACTTTTTTGTTAAAAAATTAGGTATGCCAGTTGAGATAATAGGTATAGATTTGAAGGAAGATGTTATCAACTTCTGTAATGATGTTTCAAAAAACCTTGGTTATGACGGGCTTCAGTTCAAAGTCGGTGATATTGCAACATTTGAAAATGACGGTTGTGATATTGTCGTATCTCTACATGCTTGTGATACTGCAACAGACTACGGCCTTATGAATGCTGTAAAATGGAAAAGTAAGATAATCCTTTCCGTACCATGTTGTCAACATGAATTATTTAATCAAATAGACAACGATCTGTTAAACCCTATTTTGAAGCACGGAATTAACAAGGATAAATTCACAGAACTTCTCACAAACGGTCTTAGAGCTTTAAAGCTAGAGTCTGTTGGTTACAAAGTAAATATGAACGAATTTACAAGTCTTGAACATACAGCTAAAAATGTTGTTATAAAAGCCGTGAAGACAAATAAAAGCGAAAAAGCAAAAAATAAGGCCTTAAGCGAATATAATAAGCTAAAGAATGAATTTAAGGTTGAACCAACTATAGATAAACTATAATGGGTAACCTATCATCGATAAAACAGCATATGAAAAAGCACAGAAGTTTGATAAAAATTAACCTCTGTGCTTTTATATTTTATAATTTATTAATCTTTTTTAAGAGATGAATTGTTAACTAGGGATCCTAAAACAATTAGTACAGCTATACCTATTTCAAAAATTAGATTGTCTATTTTATCCAGTGAACCAACTCTGTAGTATATAGCTTATCTTTACTACCCCTCATTTATACCCTAAACAAATTATGAACTAGAATCAAACAAAGCATATAAGTTTCATCAAATAAAAAAGTGCATCTAGCTTATTTATTATAAGCTAAACACACTTTACTGACAATATTAAGGTCTCTTTATTAATACAGAACTAATTGTAGCAATTGCAACAGCTCCAAGCATGATAAAGAATGTACTCAAGTACGAACCGCTAGCATCATACATAGCCCCTGCAATAGTTCCTCCAAAAGAAGCGAGCAACAAATTCATATTAATGATAGGATAATTTACTGGATAATTCTTTCTTCCATAAAAAGCACCGATGAAAGCTGAGTTCATAGGTGTAATGCCACCATAAGCAAGTCCACTAACCACAAATGCGATAACTATGATGATAAAACTCTTTGTCATAAGAGCTCCGATTAGTAAACATACAGCAGCAAGGAAAGTAAAGTCAACTATGAACATTGTGTTTCTTCTTCCAATCTTATCGAAAAGAAAACCACATATAACTCTTCCTACACCATTAAATATAGATATTAGCCCTACAATAGTCGCAACCTTTGCAGGAAGTATAGTCTTATCAATCTCTACAACTATTCCACTAGCCTGTGAGATAAGAGCAAGACCTGCAGCACTTAAAGAAACTGACCAAATAAAATATAACCAGAAAGTCGGTCTTCTAAGCATTTGGCTTGGAGTAGCTTCTATCCCTTCTTCAACATGCTTACTCTTCTTTTTCGCAGATGGTTCAGGAGCTATAAAGTCTGCACCTGGAGATTTCATAATAAGACCACCTACAAATAAAACAACGCATAAAAGAATACCGAATACTAAAAAAGAATTTCTCCACTCTTCAACGCCCGGTCCAGCAGGTGTATAAGCTTGATAAACTTTACCAATTACAAAGCTACCTATTCCAAATCCCATAAGAGCAATACCTGAAATAAATCCTGGTTTATCTGAATACCATTTTGTTACACAGCTCATAATACCATTGTAAACAAAACCTGAAGCAAATCCAGCTAATACTCCATATCCAATATATAACATAGCTAAACTATCAGTTTTTGAAGCAATAAAGAATCCTAAAAAGAATAGAACTCCACTTATCCAAATATTAGTTCTAACGCTGATTTTTTTAGAAACTATACCTCCTATAAGACCTCCTAAGCAAAAGAAAGACATACAAATAGTAAATGTAAGAGAGATCTGAGCTTTATTCCACTGTGTAAAGAAAGCCACAAGAGGAGAAGCAATTACACTCCAAGCATAAACTAAACCTGCGAACAGTAGAATAATAGTTCCTACAACAGCGTAAATCCAACGCTTATTTACCATATTAAACTCCTTTAAATAATCAAATAACGACACATTAATATTTAATTTAACTAAAATATATTATTTCTGTCTTCTAAACAGAATAAATACAAGTCCACTAATACCCATTAACATTGGATAATAAAGTTGAGGAATTATATCTATTGGAGTAATTTTGAATCCACCCTCAACTACTAAAGCTGCAGCTGTAAGAAGTTGTGCTCCATAAGGAATTAAACCTTGTCCCACAGAAGCAAAAATATCTAATATGGAAGCAACTCTCTTAGGTGCAACTTCAAACTCATCACCTATTTCTTTAGCTATAGGTCCAGATAAAACTATTGCAACAGTATTGTTAGCTGTACATAGATCAACAAAGAATGAAAGAAGAGCAATACCTAGCTCTGCACCCTTTTTCCCTCTAGCTGTTTTCTTAATACCAGCAATAATAAGGTCGATACCTCCATTTTCTTTAATAAGAGCAACTATACATGCAACAATTATAGAAATTAATGAGATTTCAAATAATCCATTCATTCCATTTCCTATAGCACTGATACCTTCAAAGAAAGTGAAAGTATTTGTTGTTATACCAACTATCATAGATAGAGCCACACCTGAAATTAGAACTGCAAATACATTGAAGCCTAAAAGAGCTCCTACTAAAACAACAATATAAGGAATAACCTTAACTAATGAATATTCATAACTTGCTGTTTGATCAAATGTCAATGATGTACTTTCAAAGTAAAATAAAGCTATAGTGATAATTGCAGCCGGAAGAACTATCTTAAAGTTCTCTCTAAACTTATCTTTCATCTCAACACCTTGAGTTCTAACAGCTGCTATGGTTGTATCTGATATCATAGATAAGTTGTCACCAAACATTGCTCCAGAAACAACAGCTCCTATACAAATTTCAATTGGAAAACCTGTTTGTTTAGCTATACCTACAGCTATAGGTGCAAGAGCAGTAATAGTGCCCATTGAAGTTCCCATAGATATAGATATAAAACAACCTATCAAAAACAATCCTACTATCATGTATTGTGCTGGTAAAATTGATAAACCAAAATTAACTGTACTCTCAACACCTCCAGCAGCGCTAACTATTCCTGAAAAAGCACCAGCTACAAGAAATATCAGAACCATGGTTATAATATTAACATCACCTGCACCCTTAGAAATAATTTCCAGCTTTCTATTGAAAGATAGCTCTCTATTCTGAAGAAGAGCTACAAATAAAGCTGCCATAAAAGCAACTAAAGCTGGCATAGCGTAGAAATCTCCCGCTAAAATTCCCCCACCAGCGAATAAAACAATAAACACTATAAATGGAAGAAGTGCAAAACCTTTTCTTTTCATGTTATACACATCCTTTCTTTCATTTCAATATAATTAAATAAGTCCTATCATAGTTTACTAGCTGTTTAGCATAGTTAACTGTCTCATAGTCATCAGATAATTATATCATTTCAAATCTTCTATTTCAATTGTTATTTTAAAGCTATTCATACAAATCCTTTCTTGTAAAAGCTAAAAAAGACTTGTATTATGGCAGAAAAATTATCTCTGTTGAAAATACTAAAACTAAGCGAGGAAGTATAGAAAACTACTTTTAAAATTTTATAACAGAAATTCTTGCATTTATTTCATTTAATGCTATAATACTTTTAACGAGTGTTTTGTAGTTTTTCACTATAATTTTTGTTATTAAAACTTAATATTTGAGAGGAGAATATCATGGAACAAAAAACTAATGTTCAAGAAGTTCGTGCCCCTTATTTATGGGAAGCACTACTCTCTTTCTTAGCACTTATTGTTATCATGTCAGTTGGAATCATCGTTTTTGAAGTTGACCCACATATCCCAATGTTTATTGGTGTTATGTTCGCAGCTTTGATGGCTCTAAAGATAGGATACAAGTGGGCTCAAGTTGAAGAGATGATGATTACTGGTATTTCAAGAGCAATGCAGGCTATTCTGATCCTTGCTATCGTTGGTATGATGATAGGTATTTGGCTATTATCAGGAACTATTCCTACTATGATTTATTATGGTTTGAAACTTCTATCACCATCCATCTTCCTAATAGCAGCTGTTCTAATCTGTTCTGTAACATCATTAGCAACAGGTACTTCATGGGGAACTATGGGTACAATGGGTCTAGCGCTAATCGGTATCGGTCAGGGTATGGGAATGCCTATCGGACCTACAGTTGGTGCTATTCTTGCAGGTGCTTACTTCGGAGACAAGCTATCACCTCTATCTGATACAACTAACCTAGCTCCAGCTATGGCTGGTACTGACGTATTCACTCACGTTAAGTACATGCTTAAGGCTACTGTAACAGCATATGTAATCGCTCTTGTATTCTTCGGAGTATACGGTTTCAACTTCTCAGCAAACGGCGAAGTAGATACAACTCAGATCACTACTCTAGTTCAGGGACTTGAAAGCACATTCAATATCAACCCAATATTACTTCTACCTCCTGTAGTAGTAATCGGTGCTATCGCTCTAAAGGTTCCTGCTCTTCCTGGTATTGCACTAGGTGCTATCGTAGGTGCTGTACTAGCTCCTATATTCCAGGGTAACTTAGCAATCTTCAATGGAGATGGCGAATTAGTTCACACAGGAGTAAACTTCGGAGATATCCTACTTTCTGCTAAAGAAGGTTTCGTTTCTAACACTGGTGTAGAATCACTAGATGGACTACTTTCAACTGGTGGTCTAATGAACATGTCAGGCTCAATCTTAATGACTATCATAGCTATGATGTTTGGTGGTATCATGGAATTCACACATCAGCTAGAAGTAATCGTTAACAACATTACTAAGTTTGTTAAGTCTGGTCCTGCTCTAATCATTGCTACAGAGCTTACTTGCGTAGCTTCTAACGTAACAATGCCTGAACAGTACATCTCAATCCTAATCCCAGGAAGAATGTACGCTGAATCTTACAGAAAAGCTGGTATCCACCCTAAGAGCTTATCAAATGCTCTAGAGTCTGCTGGTACAGTAACTTCACCTCTAGTTCCTTGGAACACATGTGCACTATTCATCGGTAATACTCTAAACGTAGAGACTATCGTTTATGCACCATGGGCAGTATTCAACTACACAATGCCTATCGTTACAATCCTGTTCTCATTCTTCGGAATCACAGTTACAAAGATGACTGCTGAAGAACAGGCTAAGGCAGATGCAGGTGAACTAGTATAAAAATTTATTAAAAAAATTCAATTTTAGTTTTAAATTAGAATACGCTAAACACTCTTATAAAAAAACAGGACTCATTCGAGTCCTGTTTTTAATTTATTATAAAGACCAGTCTATTGGCTCCTGCAAAAAGCTATTAACTTTCGAGAAATATTTTCCTCCAAAAAATCCTCTATATGCTGATAAAGGGCTTGGATGTACTCCCTCTATAACTTTGTGTCTCTTATTTGTAATAAATTTTTTCTTTTTCCTACTAGGGCTTCCCCAAAGTATAAATACTACTGGCTCTTCCCTATCGTTCAGCTTTTGTATAATCCTATCTGTAAGAATCTCCCATCCTTTATTTTGATGGCTTGCAGGACTATCTTTTCTAACAGTCAGAACAGTGTTTAATAATAAAACTCCCCTTTCTGACCATTTTTCTAAATTTCCACTCTTGCTTGGAACTATTCCTAAATCTGATTCAAGTTCCTTAAATATATTTACAAGAGAAGGAGGAATCTTAACTCCATCATTTACAGAAAAAGCAAGCCCATTCGCCTGATTTGGCTGGTGATAAGGATCTTGTCCTAGTATTACAACTTTAACATCTTCATAGGCTGTATTTCTAAGAGCTTTGAATATGTCTTCTGCTTTCGGATAAATAACTTGGCTTCTATACTCTTCTATTAAAAACTTTCTAAGATTTAAATAATACTCCGACTGAAATTCCTCTTTCAAAATTTCATCCCAACTATTTTCTAAATTAACCATATATCCCTCCTTTTTAATAAATATATCATAAAAGCATCACATATGATATATTCTAAATTTCTTTTTTCTAAAGCTTTAATTTTTAGTGTATAATATATTGGTTAAGGAGGATACTATGATTAGAGAAATATATTTTGCTGCAGGATGTTTCTGGGGCGTAGAAAAACTTTTTTCATCTGTGGATGGTGTAATACAAGCTATCAGTGGTTATGCTAACGGTATTTCAGAAGATAAAGCAAATTATAAGGATGTTTGTAAGGGAAATACAGGATTTAGAGAAGCTGTTAGAGTTAAGTATGACAGTGATTTTGTTAGTCTTGAAAATCTTCTATTTCTATTCTTCTCTATAGTTAGAGTTGAGCAAGAAAATGGACAAGCTAATGATATTGGTGAGCAGTATAAAGCAGGTATCTACTATACTGATGATTATTCTGAAAGAATAATAGAAAGAATTGTTAAGGTCGAAAAAGAATACTACAGTCACTTTTATGTTGAAACTAAACCTTTAGAAAACTTCTATATGGCAGAAGACTATCATCAAGAATACTTAACAAAAAATCCAGGAGGCTACTGTCATATTGGACTTTATGCTATAAACAAGCTAAAAAATATAAGAATTTTACCTGAAGAGTATACAAAGGCTGCTAAGCTAATACGACAAGATAGAGGTTATGATATATAATGAAGACTCATGCTATTATCCCAATCTTTATATCTCATCTAGGCTGTAATAACGACTGTGTTTTTTGTAATCAAAGAGTAATAACAGCTAGAAAAGAACCCATTAAACCTGGTGAAATAAAAAATATAATAGAAACTCATCTTTCCACTATTTCTCCTAATGTGAAAACGGTAGAAATAGCATTTTATGGAGGAAGTTTTACAGGTCTTCCTATAGATGAACAAAGAGAGTATCTAGAGATTGCAAAACATTATAAAGATGTAGGAAAAATTCACAAAATACATATGTCTACAAGGCCGGACTATATAAATGATGATATTTTATCTTTTCTAAGTTCATTTTCAGTTGATACAATAGAGCTAGGAGTTCAGTCCTTTGATGATGAGATTTTAAAGCTTTCAAAACGCGGACATACAAAAGCAGATGCCTATAATGCAGTCAGCCTGATTAAAGAGTATGGATTTGAGCTTGGAATTCAGCTTATGGTTGGTCTTCCTGGTGACACTATAGAAAAGGCTATTTTTAGTGCCAAAGAGACTGCTAGACTAAAGCCTCAATTAGCTAGGATATATCCGACTATAGTTCTTCCAGGTACAGAGCTTGAAAAAATGCTTCATTCAAAAGACTATACTCCTCTATCTCAGGAGAAAGCTATATACTTTTCTAAATCAATCTATAAAATCCTTCATGATGCAGGTATATTCATTATGAGAGTGGGCTTAAAGAGTACAGATTTAATAAATGATGATAATATAAAACTCAGCAGCTATCATCCGGCTTTCAGACAACTAGTCGAAGGTGAAATAGCTATGGATTCAATAAAAGAGCAGATAAGCAGCCTGGTAGAAACTAAAGTTAGTAAAGTAAAGAAAATAATTCTTTCTTCCAACCCTAAATCATTTTCAAATATTATTGGTCATAAAGGAGTAAATAGAGATATACTATTTGAGAAGTACGGAAAAGATAAAATCACCTTCTTATCGGATAAAGCTATTTCTGAAGGTAAATACAATGTAGAAATCCAATGGATAAAGTAATTTGTAGATGCTAATTATTCGTTGAACATATCCCTTTATTGTGTTAAACTAGATGTATTGTGAAAATATGAAATTTTGTAATTTGGAGGTATTATAATGAGAGCAGTAGTAACAGTTATTGGTAAGGATCAAACAGGTATTTTAGCTGGCACAAGTACTGAGATTTATAAAGCAAATGGAAATATTGTAGAGGTTAGCCAGTCTGTACTTCAAGATTTTTTTGCTATGATTATGCTAGTTGATATAACTAAGATGACAATGTCTCTAGAAGACCTTCAGAAAAAACTAAGAGCAGAACTTACAACAATGGATATTCACGTAATGCATGAAGATATTTTCAATTCTATGCATAGAATTTAGGAGGGCTCAATGTTAAATATTACTGATATACTAGAAACGATAAAAATGATTCAGGAGGATAACCTAGATATCCGTACTATAACTATGGGTATTTCTCTTTTGGATTGTGCTGATAGCGATATTGATAAATCGTGTGAGAAGATATATAACAAAATAACTAGATTTGCTGAAAACTTAGTCAGCGTTGGTGAGTCTATAGAGAAGAAGTACGGAATTCCTATTGTAAATAAAAGAATCTCTGTTACACCTATAGCAATGTTAGTTGGTGTTAGC
>CAMCQA010000023.1 GCA_945876935.1 uncultured Clostridia bacterium
ATGGCCTGAAACTCTTTTGAAAATAGGTAATTTTTCAGAGAAACATCCATTTATTGTAGGGATGCAAATAGGAGAAAATAGTGCTTATAAAAATTGTGATCACCTCATATCTTTGACACAGTACTGCGAAGATCATTGTAAAGAGCATTATTTAGGTGATAACAAGTTCACATGTATCCCTCCGGCTATTGATACTGATAAATGGGAAATGATTGGGCTTCCGGAAACACATCAAAAGGTATTTGATGAACTTAAGGATAAGTTTATAGTAGGCTATTTTGGCGGACATGCTAGGTCCAATGCTCTAGATGTTATGATGGATGTTGTACAGAGAATAGAAAAAGAAAATGATAAAATTCATTTTGTTCTAGTAGGTAGCGGAGTAGAAAAGAATAATATCATTGAACTATCTAAAAAAATGAATTTAAAAAATATCACATTCTTAGATCCAGTATCTAAAAATATGATACCAAGTTTGTTAGAGAACTTCGACAGCATTTATATGGGAACTTATAAAAGTGATTTATATAAGTATGGAATGGCACTGAATAAAATGATAGATACTATGATGTCTGGTAAACCAGCTATTTGTTCTATAACAGCACCTCCTACTTGGGTTGAGTTAGCTGAGTCAGGAATAGTTGTCGATTCTGAGGATATAGATAAAACAGTAGAGGCAATTCTTAAAGTGTACAATATGTCTCAAGAGGAAAGAGACATGATGGGAAGCAGAGGAATTGATTTTGTTAAGGAAAACCTAGATGTAAAAAAACTTGCTAAAAAGTTTTTAGATGTATCAATAAAATAGATTAAAGTTTAACTAAAATTAGTTAATTAAATAGGGGGATATTATGAAAAATAACATTCTTAAAAAAATAGATGAAAAAAGCATAGTTGTTGGTGTTGTTGGTCTTGGATATGTTGGACTTCCTCTAGCTGTTGAGAAAGCCAAGGCAGGATTCAAAACTATAGGCTTTGATGTGCAAAGTGAAAAAGTAGAGCTTGTTAACCAAGGTCATAATTATATTGGTGATGTAGTTGACAATGATTTAAAAGAATTAGTAGACTCAAATATGTTATCAGCAACTACTGACTTTTCTTTTGTTAAAGATGTTGATTTTATAGCAATATGTGTACCTACGCCGCTAGATGATCATCAGCAGCCAGATATTAGCTACGTTAAAAACTCAACTATAGAAATAGCTAAGTATTTGACTAAGGGAACAATGGTTGTTCTAGAATCTACTACTTACCCAGGAACTACTGAAGAGCTAATTAAGCCTTTACTTGAAGAGTCTGGTCTAAAATGTGGAGAAGACTTTTATCTTGGATTTTCGCCTGAAAGAGTAGATCCAGGTAACAAACAGTTTAAAACTAAAAACACACCTAAGGTAGTAGGTGCTATTGGAGAAGATGCAACAGAAGTAATTGCAACTATGTATAGAGCGGTGCTTGAGGGAGATGTTCATGAGGTTTCTTCACCTGCAGTAGCAGAAATGGAAAAGATTCTTGAGAATACTTACAGAAATATAAATATCGGTTTAGTTAATGAACTTGCAGTTCTTTGCGATAAGATGAATATAAGCCTTTGGGAAGTAATTGATGCCGCTAAGACAAAGCCTTATGGTTTTCAGGCATTTTACCCAGGCCCAGGTCTAGGCGGTCACTGCATACCTTTAGACCCTTACTATTTAAGCTGGAAAGCTAGAGAGTTTGGTTTTCACACATCTATGATAGAAGCATCTATGATGATCAATGACAAGATGCCAGAATATTGTGTAGAGAGAGCAAGTAAAATTCTTAATAGATATAAAAAGTCTTTAAACGGCTCAAAGATTTTATTATTGGGCGTAGCATATAAGGCTGATATTGATGATTATAGAGAAAGCCCTGCTATAAATGTTATGGATATTCTTAAGGAATCAGGAGCAGATGTTGATTTTTATGATCCACATATTAAGAAGTTTAAGGAACATGGAAGAGAGCATGTTGGCCTTGATTTTATTGATGAAAAGGTAGTTTCTGAATATGATTTAGTAATGGTAACTACTGATCATTCTTCTGTTGATTATGATATGGTTCAGAGAAATGCTACAGTAGTTTTCGACACTAAGAATGCTATGAAGAATGTTGAAAGTAGAGAAAATATAGAGGTGCTTTAATGAGTGAATTCTTTGTACATGAGACTAGCATTGTAGATGAAGGCGTTAATATTGGTAAAGGAACTAAAATATGGCACTACTCTCATATACAGACAGGTGCGAATATTGGAGAATCTTGTTCTTTTGGTCAAAATGTCAATGTTTCAAATAATGTTAAAATAGGTAATGGTTGTAAGGTTCAAAATAATGTATCAATATATGAGGGCGTTGAACTTGAAGACTATGTATTTTGTGGTCCTTCTATGGTATTTACAAATGATTTGACACCAAGAGCTAAATACCCAAAAGGAAGTATAGGTTATAAAAGAACTCTATTAAAAACAGGATCAAGCGTAGGTGCAAATGCAACAATAGTTTGTGGAAATACTCTTGGCAATTGGTCCATGGTTGCTTCAGGGGCTGTAGTAACGAAAGATGTTAAAAATCACGCATTAGTAGCTGGTGTTCCAGCAAGACAAATAGGATGGGTTTGTGAATGTGGAGAAGTTCTACGTCATGATCTAAAGTGTGATAAGTGTGATAGAAGCTACGTGGAAGAAAAAGAAGGTCTTGTAGAAATAGTAAAATAATTAAGTGAGGAGAAATAAGATGAAATATGCTTTAATTGGCTGTGGAAGAATAGCTGTTAATCATTTTAAAGCTGCTGTTAATAATAAATTTGAAATAGTAGCTATTTGTGATATTATTCCAGAAAAAATGGATGAACTTTTAGATAAGTTTGATATTGAAAATAAGGATAGTATTAAAAAATACACAGATTATAAAGAATTAATAGAAAATGAGGATATTCAGCTTGCGAGTATAGCTACAGAAAGTGGTAACCATGCTGAGATTGCACTTTTCTGCATTGAAAAAGATGTTCATCTTATCATTGAAAAACCTATGGCAATGAATATCGATGATGCTAATAAGATTATCGAACTTTCAAAAGAAAGAAATATTAAAGTATCAGCTTGTCATCAGAACAGATTCAATGTGGCAATACAAAAGCTAAGAAATGCTGTTGAATCAAACAGATTTGGCAAAATCTCTCATGGCTCTATTCATGTTAGATGGAACAGAGGTAAGAGCTATTATGATCAAGCTTCTTGGAGAGGCACTTGGGAACAAGATGGTGGAGCTCTTATGAATCAGTGTATTCATGGAATCGATCTTTTAAGATGGATGATGGGAGATGAAATAGAAGAAATTTACGGTATGACAAGACAGCAATTTCATGATTATCTAGAAGCAGAAGACCTTGGAATGGCAGTAGTTAAGTTTAAGAATGGCGCTATAGGAACTATAGAGGGAACAACTAATGTTTATCCTCAGAACCTAGAAGAGACATTATACATTTTTGGAGAAAATGGAACTGTTAAAATAGGTGGAAAATCAACTAATGATATAGATGTTTGGGATTTTGCCGATGAAACGGAGGCAGACTTAGAAAATAAAGGTCTTAAAGAGGAAACTAGCAATGTTTATGGCAACGGTCACACTTCTTTATTTAGAGATGTTATGGAAGCTATAAGAGATGATAGAGAGCCTTACGTTGATGCAGTTGCAGGTAGAAATGCTCTAGAAGCTGTATTATCAATATATAAGAGTCAAAAAACAGGGGAAGTTGTTAAGCTACCTTTAGAAAATTTCGCAAGTACAGACATGAAGGGTGAATTTTAAGATAAATAGTGAGGAAACTATGCAATTTAGAGATTTAAAAACACAGTATCAAGTACTAAAAAAGGATATAGATGAAGCTATGATAAAAGTTGCAACAGACTGCAACTTTATAAGCGGACAGCAAGTAAAAGATCTTGAGAAAGAGCTTGCAGAATACGTTGGCGTTAAGCATTGTGTAACTTGTGCAAATGGTACAGATGCACTAAGTATAGCAATGATGGCGTGGAAGATAGGCGAAGGAGATGCAGTATTTGTACCAGACTTTACTTTCTTCTCATCAGGAGAAATCGTATCCCATGCTGGAGCCACTCCTATATTTGTCGATGTAGATGAAAAAACATTTAATATAGATTGCGATTCTTTAGAAAAGGCAATTATAAAAATAAAAAATGAAGGCAACCTTACTCCAAAAGCAATAATAGCGGTTGACTTATTTGGTCTTCCTGCAGACTTTACTAAAGTTAGAGAAATTGCTGATAAGTACGGTCTATATATTTTAGAAGATGGAGCTCAAGGATTTGGTGGACAGATAAAAGGGAAAGTTGCATGTAGCTTTGGAGATATTTCGACAACATCTTTCTTCCCGGCAAAACCTCTTGGATGCTATGGAGACGGTGGAGCAGTCTTTACAAATGATGATGAGCTTGCTGATCTTATGAGAAGCATCTGTGTACATGGTAAGGGCGCTATGAAATATGACAATATAAGAATTGGTCTTAATTCAAGACTAGATACAATTCAGGCAGCTATATTGTCAATAAAGCTGAAAGCTTTCTCCGACTATGAATTGACTGACGTGAACAAGGCAGCATCCTTATACACAGAAAAGTTGTCAGAACTTTCGAAGGAGTATAACTTTGAGTTACCATATATTCCTGATGGATATGTGTCAAGCTGGGCTCAATACACACTTAAATTGGAAAATGAAGAAATAAGAAATAAATTACAAAGCTATCTAAAGGAGAAAGATATACCTACTATGGTTTACTATCCAAAGCCAATGCACAAGCAAGAAGCGTTTAATGAGGTAGCTTATACTCAGGATGAGAGTAATTTAAAAGTTACAGAAAATCTTTGTAAAACTGTTCTTTCTCTTCCTATGCATCCATATTTAAAAGAAGAAGATATAGATGTGGTTGTAAGAGAAATAAAGAACTTTTTTAGCAAATAAAATATTCATTAAGGTATGAAAAAAGTGAGGAGTTGTTAGATAATGTATAACACTCCTCGCGTTATTGATTTTAAAGGTAGTATATTAGGTAGAAATTATGATTAAAAAAGAAACTTTAGATAGAATTAATGAACTTGCAGCTAAGAATAAATCTGAAGGATTAACTGAAGAAGAACTTAAAGAAAGAGAAGCATTAAGAAAAGAGTACTTAGCGGGCATTAGAGGTCAGGTTAGAGGACATCTTTCAAGAATTAAATATGTTGAAGATTTGACTCCTGAAGAACTAGAGGAATTGAATAAAAATAAATAAAAAAGAAATGATAGTGAAAATAAGGAAGATATTAGGAAAAATGTTTTAAAGATTTGTAAAATGGTATAAATATCATACGGAGATATAGATACCATTAAAAAGCGAGGTAATGTATATGAGACAAGTATATCTTGATTATTCGGCGACAACGCCAGTTAAAAAAGAAGTTTTAGATGAGATGCTACCTTATTTTTCTGAACATTTCGGTAACCCATCGAGTCTTTATTCTATAGCACAAAACTCTAAACAAGCTCTAGATCTAGCTAGAGAAAGAGTTGCAAAATTAATAAATGCTAACCCTAATGAAGTTTTCTTTACTGCAGGTGGATCAGAGGCAGATAACTGGGCTCTTGAAGGAATTTTAGATGCACATAAAGATAAGGGAAATCACATGATAACAACTAAAATTGAACATCATGCGATTCTTCATACAGGAGAGTTTTTATCTAAGAGAGGCTGTGAAGTTACTTATCTAGATGTTGATAGCGAAGGCTTTATTAATCTAGAAGAGTTAGAATCAGCAATCACTGATAAAACTGTGTTAATTTCTATTATTTTTGCTAATAATGAAGTAGGTACGGTGCAGCCTATTAAAGCAATTTCTGAAATTGCTAAAAAGCATGGAGTTTTTCTTCATGTAGATGCAGTTCAGGCTCTAGGAAATGTTCCTATTGATGTTAAGGAGCTTGGTGTGGACCTAATGTCAATGTCTGGACACAAAATTTATGGCCCTAAGGGTGTTGGAGCACTTTACATTAGAAAAGGTGTAAAAATTAGTAATCTTATCCATGGTGGTGCTCAGGAAATGAAGAAGAGAGCCGGAACTGAAAACTTAACTGGTATAGTTGGTTTTGGTAAGGCAGCAGATATGGCTAGAGAAAATCTTGATGAACACATCAAGTCAATATCTCAGCTAAGAGATTATTTTATTAAAGAGGTTCAGGAAAAAATACCTCACACAATAGTTAATGGATCAATGAAACATAGACATCCAGGAAATGCAAATATATCTTTTGAATATATCGAAGGAGAATCTATTTTGATGCTTTTAGATATGAATGGTATTTGTGTTTCAACAGGCTCTGCTTGTTCATCAAAATCCTTAACTCCTTCACACGTTCTTTCGGCTATGGGTATACCTGTTGAAAGAATTCATGGAACTATTAGGTTCTCTATAGGTGAGTTCACAACTAAAGAAGATTTAGATTATGTAATAGAAAAATTGGTTGAAATTGTTGGTACTCTAAGAGCTTTATCACCAATTTCAGCAGAGAAAGGATGGAACTAACATGGCAATGTATAATACAAAAGTAATGGAACACTTCACAAACCCTCATAATGTAGGAGAAATTGAAAATGCTGACGGTATTGGAACATACGGAAGTCCAGTTTGTGGAGATATGATGCAGATTTCTATAAAGGTAGAAGATGATGTAATCGTTGATGCTAAATTTAAGACATTTGGTTGCGGTTCTGCTATAGCTTCTTCTTCTATGGCTACAGAGATGATTATAGGTAAGACTATAGATGAGGCTCTATCTATGACAAATAAGCAGATAGTAGATGAGCTTGGAGGTCTTCCTCCAGTGAAAATTCACTGCTCTGTGTTAGCAGATCATGCTATTAAGTCTGCAATTTATGATTATGCTGAAAAGAACGGTAAAACTTATGCTGGTCTAGAAGGCTTTGATCCAAATGCAGAAGAAGATGATCACCATCATGATATTGAGGAAGAAGAATAATGAATATTGATTCGTTAGATAAGAATAAAGTAGTGTTAGGTTTAAGCGGCGGCGTAGATAGTACAGCGGCCGCTTTGCTATTGAAAGAAAAGGGCCTAGAAGTAATAGGTCTATATTTTAATGTTCATGAAATGAATGAAGAAAAAGCAAAAAGTGGAATCGATAAGGCAAAAAAAATGGCTAATGAGCTAGGAATTAAATTGGTTCTTAGGGATGTCCAAAATGCTTTTAGAAGCTGTGTTATAAATAATTTTAAGAGTGAATATGAGGTAGGAAGAACTCCAAATCCGTGTATTATTTGTAACCCTAATATTAAGTTTCAGACATTATTAGATGTTGCAAATGAAGAAGGTGCTTTTTATATAGCTACAGGTCATTATGCTCAAGTTTCATATAGCCGTATACAACAGTGTAAAACTATAAGGATGAGTAAGAATGAAAAGAAGGATCAGTCCTATATGCTTTATAGAGTTAGACAAGATGCTGTAGATAGACTTATTTTTCCTTTAGGAGAAGTTGAAGATAAATCTATAACAAGATCTATGGTAAAAAGTGAAAACCTTTCCAATGCTGAAGATAAAGATAGTCAGGAAATTTGTTTTATAGATGATAGTATAGCTTATGAAGATTATCTAGCAAATGAGGGGATTACTTTTGAAGAAGGAGATTTTATTGATATAGAAGGCAATTATTTAGGAAAGCACAAGGGGATAGGTAGCTATACAATAGGTCAAAGAAAAGGTTTAGGAATAGCTATAGGAAGACCGGCTTTCGTTACAGATATTGATTATGAAGCTAAAACAGTAACTTTAGGAAGCAATGAAGATCTTTTAAAAAAAGAGGTTAATATAGGAGAATGTTATTTTCATAGTAGCGACTCAGAAAAGTTATATATAAACCTAGAGGACAAATCATTAAAAGCTAAAATCAGATATAAAGCTGAGCCTGCTAGTTGTAAATTAGAGTTTAATAGTAATGGAAATGTAACTATAATATTCGATGAAGCCCAGAGAGCTCCTGCACCAGGACAATCAGCAGTTATATATTTAGATGACGAAATTTTAGGCGGAGGCTTTATAAATAGAAACTAGAATAATATTATGTGAGCATAAAGAATCTTATTTGTAAAAAATAAGATTCTTTTTTATTTTTTGTAGAAAATTAGTAAAATGGTGATATAATTATTATTAGAAAAATATAATAAAAGTTGTAAGGTTTTGTATAATAGGAGAATAGTATGAAGAAAAATGTAAATAAGTTAATGACCTATTTACTAGCATTTATCGTTGTAACTAGTAGTTTTTTTCAAGGTAATAACTTGTTGAGAGCTGATGAAGCAAACACACCAGAAGATAATACGGTAGCAAGAACAAGTTCATCTATGGACTACTCGTTTGATGCTAAATGGTCGTCAGCCGTATCGCCTGGGATTAAAGATTATAGCTATCAAAATGATGATAAATCAAAGATATTTGTTACACCATCAAATAACAATAATAAAACAATAAATTGGTCTGTTAATTTTAGTGTAAGCAAAAGCGAGCAAGTTACTTTTCCAGAGGGAAGTGTTAAAATAACAGTTCTTAGCTATATTTTTGAAAATTGGAATGATGCTGGAGATAAGACGCTAGTAAATGCGGATAATGAAGGAAAGCCGCTTTCTCACTTAAACTGGCAGATAGCAGAGGCTCCAAATACTAATGATGTTGCAGACTTTAACTATGTTGATAATGGAGATGGAACTTATACGCTTTCTAATTATAAGGATTTACCTAGCGGATTTTCATTAGATTTTCAACAGAGTTTCTCTTTTGTTCCATCTTATGTAAAGGTGGATGGCAATGGAAATTTAAGACAGACTTATCCTATAAAACTTCAGATAGATACTGATAGAGATGGAAATACTGATATTGAAGAGATAAAAAACTTAGAGATTGACTTTCATAGCAATATAAATAAGGGAGCAGTTGATATAAGTGTTGCACGACATAATAATGATCCAGGCACCTATTTAACATGGCAGCAAAGTTGGGGAGAAAGACCAGCTGATGATGATGGTAATACATATTTTTATGTAGTTTGGGCTGCCGATTATGAAAGGGGAAAAGGATCAACACTTCCTTTTACTTCAACTATAACAGATACTGGAAGTACTGATATTAACAGTGGTGAAGTTGTAGGAACAGGATATAGAACGTGGCACGATAATTCTTTTAGAGCGTATGTTAATAGTTCATATCCTGATTTAGCAAGCATTAATAAAGCGAGATCTTATCGTCAGTATACTAATGGAATAGACAAAAGAAAAGAAGGCATAGAATATGTATCTCCACCTACTAGATTACACAATATAAGTATGCAGCCTAGGTTATCACAGTTTATATTAAAAAGATATCCATTAAGCTTAATAAGAGGAAAAAGTGCAGAGGAGCTTAGAGTAGAAGGTATTACTTTGCGAAATTCTGTTAAAGTAGATGAGATTGCAGATAATGGAGAAGGACATACACTAACAGCGGAGAAAGAAGAAAAAGTATTTTTCTACATCGGAGAGGGTCCTTTTGGAAAATATAACCCTGCTTCTTCACTTATTAATGTTCAAGGGGCAAGAACTCTTCTTTTAGAAGATAATACTGTTAGAATTGCAGGTCCTTGGGGACAAAGATCTCATACATGGACAACAAGTGCTGGAGTAGCAAGAAAAAAAGCAACAGGGCCATGGAATGTATCTTTCAAAGAAAATTCTCCTTACTATGTAAGTGGAAATCTTGAAAATATTAAAAACCTTACTTTTGATGAATTAAAAAATAAAAATAATATAGAAAAGTTAAATGATGATGACTATTATTACAAATCTTTTGACTTAACTTTTTCAGAATATAAAGCATCATCTACAATTTTAGGAGATGAAAAAGGTTATGAAACGGATGATTACTCCTCTGTAAAGCCTGTTGAAGTTTGGATTAGAAAAGCAGGTTCTACTGAATTTATACATTATGCCAACGTAAAGAAGAAAAATAATAAAACGTATACGGTTACAGATACTTCTGGTAAAGCAATTCCTAAAGATGTTTCTGTAATACTGACACATCAATATCCACTGCCTAGTGATGTTGTAGATATTGAATATAGACATGATAGTGATAACTTTTATGTTGATATTAGCAGTGTTTCAAATATTGTACTTAAGCCTACGGAAAATGTTAAAAATCTTTTAAGAAACTCTAAAAATAAGGGTGAATCTAGCTTTTTAACAAGTATTTCTGAGTTAAAGATAGATAATAATATATCTGGAAATACAGCTACTCAGCCTCGTGAGTTTACTTTATATTCTCTTGATGATGTTAATGTTACATCATCTTTAAGAAAGCATAGTGGTGATCTTTCAGATCTGAGAGAGCTTGGAAAGCAGAAAAGACGAGTAGTTATTACTAATGAAAATAAGGCTTTTTCCATTGTTGGAGATATTACGGGAGGTGGAAAAAGCGACCTTGATATATATAAAAGCTATGCCTTTAAAAAGGGAACTTTCTATGATCTTCTTCCTAAGGGAACATATGTAGATACGGATACTACAGAAATGAAACTAAATTGGGCATATTCTTATGGAAAAGGAAATGTTATTCCAAAAGAAAACTACACCGTTTCATTTATAGAAGATTATAAAGATTCAGGCATGACTATGATGGTAGTAAGTTATGAAATTCCTGATGAACTTATGAATTTTGGAGAAGGAAACCCATCTGTTCTATTTGCATATGATATGTATAATAGCTACGACAATATTGTTGATAGAGGTGCTGATGTTATAAATAGTGTTGCTTTTGTTAATGAAACCCCAGAGGTTAAATTCAATCCTATCAAAGGTCTAGAAACATCTGAAAAAATGACTCACAAGGATGTGTATAGTAAACTTGCATTAGAAAATATCGGTAAAATTTTATTTACAGAAGCAATAGTAAATTACAATCCTGTATCTGTTGCGCAGGCTGGATTTTCTAAATCCTCGTCTTCGGGATATGATGAGGGTTATGCAGAAGATGTAACAGTGAATGGTAATGGAAACTACAGCTATAGACTTAGATACACTCAAGCAAAAGAGACAAAATCAGATAGCATTATTTTTTATGATATACTTGAGAATGGTTCCAAAGATAGATTGAGCGACTGGAAAGGTGAATTCCTATCTGTAGATACAACATCGCTGGAGCAAAAGACAGATGCTAACGATAAAAGCGATACCCTTAAACCAACTGTATACTATGCTACAGTAGTCCCTACAACAGAGCAGATGGATATATCTGATACAAACATTTGGAAAAGTGAGAAACCTCAGGATAATTCTCAAATAAAGGCTATTGCTGTAGATGCTAGCAAAACAAAATCGGGAAAGCCGTTTGTATTGGATAGAGGATCTAATCTATCGTTATTTATAAATATGAAGGCTCCAGATAATCTTGAGCTAAACGGTAAAAAAGCTGTAAATACTGCTAGTATTCAAACTAGAACTTTCGATGGAGAATCTGCTACTCAAAATGATGTGATAAAGCTATTATCTGATGCATCTTCAGTTACATTAAACATTCCTACTGTTACCTTTAGCGCATCTAAAACTTGGAATGGAATATCCAAAGAAAATGCGGATAAGGAAGTTGTAAAAGTCAAGCTTTTCAAAAATGGAGAGGAAACTGATAAAATTGCGACTTTAAATAAGGATAATAACTTTGCTTTTACTTTTGAAAATTTGAAGAAAAGCGATGTAGTAGATGGTAAAGAGAAAGATAATATATACTCTGTTAAGGAGCTTGATTTGGATGACAATGTTATAGATGAAGGCAGAGAGTATATTTCAAATGGAAAAACATATAAGGTACATTACGAAGAAGGAAATATAACTAATACTTTAGTTAATCCTAAAAAGGTGATTTCCGGAAGTAAGATTTGGGATGATAACGATAATCAGGATGGCATTAGACCGGACGAAGTAACGATACACCTCCTTGCTAATGGAAAAGATACAGGTAGAGAAACAAAAGCAACCAAGGAAAATAAATGGAAGTATAGCTTTGATAATGTATCAACATATGATAATAATGGAGATGAAATTGTTTACTCTGTTACAGAAGATGATGTTCAAGGATACACTTCTCGTATAGATGGATTTAAAATAACTAATAGCCATATTCCGGAAGTTATAAGTGTACCAGTGGAAAAAAACTGGATAGATAATAACGATAAGAAGAATATGAGACCTGATGAAGTGCATATCTCACTTTATGCAGATGATAAAAAGGTTTCTGAATACAATTTAAATAAAGATGAGGCTTGGAAACATGAATTTAATAACCTACCTAAATTTAAAGAAGGTAAGGAAATTGAATATAAAGTTGTGGAAGACCCTATAGAAGAATACCTAGCTTCTTATTCAGGTGACTATAAAAATAAGCTTATCATTACAAATACCATCTCAGCGAAAATCAACATACCAATTAAAAAATTGTGGTTTGGTATGGAAGATAAATCCATAGAAGTTCAATTGCTAAGAGATAATGAGATTATTGATAAAGCTGTCATTACAAAAGAAGATGGCTGGAAATATTCTTTTGATCAATTAGATCTGTATGATAAAAAAGATGGACATGAATATGAATACACTATAAAAGAGAGAGTAAAACCTGGATACATTTCTGAAGTAAAAGGAACCCAGAAAGACGGTTTTGAAATTAGAAATACATACTCTCCTAAAACAACTGAGATTAATATTGATTTAAATAAAAAAATTGATGGAGATCCAAAGAAAAAAGATAAATTCAGATTTGTTATGAAGTCGTTAGACACAGATGGTCATACATTTAACAAAGAAGTATATATAGAAGGAGAAGGACGTAATAGCTTTGAACATTTAGTGTTTGAAATGCCTGGAACATATAAGTATGAGATAAGAGAAATAAATGATAATATAGCAGGATATGTCTATGATGACTCAAAGTATATACTTTTAGTAGAAGTTGAAGATATTGATGGAGTTCTAAAAGCAGAAAAAACAATACGCAAAGATGGAAAAATAGTAGATAAGATAGAATTTACTAATAAATATGAAGAAAAGAAAACTGTAATAGCTCCTAAAACAGATGATAATAGAAATATATATACAATAGTATCTATGATGTTAATATCTTTGCTAATATGTATAAGAACAATAACTCTTATTTTGAAAGGACAAAAGTAATTCGACATAAGCTTAGTTGTATTTAATATGCAACTAAGCTTATTTATTTGAAAATATAGGAGTTGATTATAAAAAAAGGGATTTTTATTATAAATAATCATCATACCATAGTATTTTATAGCAAAATAATTTCTATCCGTGATATAATATAAGTTAGAATTTAAAATAAATATACTTTAGGAGATAAATAATGGAAAAGCTTAGCTTAAATGAAATAAGAGAGTTATTTTTAAATTTTTATGAAAAGAAGGAGCATTTTAGAAGAGAATCTTTTTCTCTTATTCCGGATGGCGATAAAAGCCTTTTGATAATAAATTCAGGAATGGCTCCGCTAAAGCCTTATTTTGCTGGAATAAAAGAGCCACCATCAAAGAGAATGGCAACTTGTCAGAAATGCATAAGAACAGCTGATATAGAGAATGTGGGAAAAACATCAAGACACGGTACATTTTTTGAAATGTTAGGATCTTTCTCTTTTGGAGACTACTTTAAGGAAGAGTCAATAACATGGGGATGGGAGTTTATAACTGAAGTTTTAGATATGCCAAAAGACAAATTGTGGGCTACAGTTTATTTAGATGATCAAGAAGCTTACGATATTTGGAAGAATAAGATTGGAATGCCAGAGGATAGAATAGTTAAACTAGGTAAGGATGATAACTTTTGGGAAATAGGAGTAGGTCCTTGTGGTCCTTGCTCTGAAATTTATTTTGATAGAGGTGAAGAGTATGGTTGTGACAATCCAGATTGTAAACCAGGATGTGACTGTGATAGATATATCGAATTTTGGAACCATGTATTTACACAGTTTAATAGACTAGAAGATGGAAGCTATGAACCTCTTGAGCACCCTAATATTGATACAGGAATGGGACTAGAAAGAATATCTTGCATAATGCAAGGAACAGACAGTATATTTGATGTAGACACAATTAGAAGCATTCTTGATGAAGTATGTAATATTGCAAATATAAAGTATTGCGATGGAAAAAAGGATTCAGATATATCAATTAGGATTATTACGGATCATATAAGATCTGCTACATTCATGATCAGCGATGGTATTATGCCATCTAATGAAGGTAGAGGATACGTTCTAAGAAGACTGATAAGAAGAGCTATAAGACACGGTAAGAAGATAGGAATAAATGAGCAATTTTTAAGTGGTTTAGTTGATAAAGTTATTGAAAACTCAAAAAATGCATATCCTAGTTTAATAGAGCAGGAAGTATTTATTAAAAAAATTATCCAGCAGGAAGAAGATAGATTTTCTAAGACTTTAAATCAAGGCCTTGATATTATCGAAGGCTTTGTAAAAGATCTTAAATCGAGAGGAGAAAAGCACCTACCAGGTAATTTATCATTCAAACTTCACGATACTTTTGGTTTTCCATTCGAAATAACGCAGGAAATACTTTCAGAAAAAGGTATTACAGCTCTTAAGGAAGATTTCGAAGAGTATATGAACAATCAGAAGCTACTAGGTAAGAAGGATGCTGATAGTAAGGACTTTGCATGGGAAAAAGATAGTATAGATGTATCTGATTTAAAAGATACTGAATTTACAGGATATTTTTCTTCAGAGGAAAAGGGAAAAATCTTACAGTTAATAGTGGATGGTTCCAATGTAGACGCTGTAAAATTAGATGATGAAGCTATCATAATAGTTGATAAAACACCTTTTTATGCTACTGGTGGAGGGCAGGCCAACGACAAAGGTAGAATACTTGCAGACAATTTTGAGGCTGAAGTTATAGATGTTAAGAAAAAAGAAAACATCTTTATTCATATAGTAAAAGTATTAAATGGAAGTTTATCTAAAGGAGATGATGTAACTCTTAAGGTGGATGTAATAAATAGAAATAACAGCAGTAGAAACCACAGCTGTACACATCTTTTACATCAAGCACTTAGAGATACCTTGGGGACTCATGTTAAACAAGCAGGCTCATTTGTAAATAGCGATATATTGAGATTTGATTTTTCTCACTTTGAAGCTTTGACAGAAAATCAGATTGCAGAAATTGAAAACTCTGTTAATGAAAAAATAGATCTTTTCCTACCTTTAGTTAAAGAGGAGATGAGTGTAGCAGAGGCTGAAAAAGCTGGAGCTCTAGGATTATTTGCTGATAAGTATGGAGATGTTGTGAGAGTAGTATCTATCGGAGATTATAGCAAAGAGCTTTGTGGTGGTATACATGTAAATAATTCAGGTGAAATTGGAGGTTTTAAGATACTATCAGAGAGCGGCATTTCATCTGGAGTTAGAAGAATAGAAGCAATAACAGGAAGAGCTTTAAGGGAATATGCTTCTCAGAAAGATATTTTAATTAGGGGTGCTGCAAATATTCTAAAAACAAAAGGTGAAAACCTTATGAAAAAGCTAGAATCAACTTTAGAAGAGCTTAAACTAGCCAAAGATAGTGTTGAGACTTTCAAGCGAGAAAGTAGAAAGAATCAATCTTCAGATCTTCTTTCATCAGCGTACCTTGTCGATGGAGTAAAAGTTATTAAAAAGCACTTTGTAGATTATGATGTCGCTAGCCTAAAGAATCTTTGTGATGAATTAAGAGACAAAGAAGATAATCTTCTAATCGTATTTGTTAATAGCAATGAAG
>CAMCQA010000024.1 GCA_945876935.1 uncultured Clostridia bacterium
TTGCAGTGGTGCTGCTGTTCTTGGCGCACCTCTAATTCACGATTTTGCAGTGATTAGCTTAAGCGATCTTCTAACTCCTATGGAGCTTATAGAAAAGAGACTAGAAGCTGCTGCTATGGGCGATTTTTCAATTTGTCTTTATAACCCTTCCAGCAAGAAGAGAGCAGACTATCTAATGAAAGCTTGTGATATCCTTATGAAAACTAAATCTGAAGAGACAGTTTGCGGTATCGTTAGAAACATAGGCAGAGATGGTCAAGAAGGAAAAATAATGACTCTTAGAGAGCTTAGAGATACTCAGGTTGATATGTTTACAACTGTATTTATAGGAAATAGTCAGACAAAGAATATTAACGGAAAAATGGTAACTCCTAGAGGTTACAGAGGAGTTTAATGACGATGAAGAAGCTGCTAATTTTTGCAGGTACTAGCGAAGGAAGATTTTTAATTGATATTATAAGAGGAAAAGCAATTCTTACTGTTAGAACAGCTACAGACTATGGTAAAGAGCTTTTACCAGAAAGCGATGAAACTCTGACTGTATCAAGTGGAAGAATGAATCTGGAAGAGATGATAGATCTTATGAGAAAGGGAAATTTCGATTGCGTAATAGATACTACTCATCCTTATGCTCAGATTGTAACAGAAAATATAATCGCAGCTGCAGAAGAGACAGAAACTAAATACATAAGGTTCTTGAGAGGACAGCAACCTTACCCAAAAGGTGTTATTCTTGTTGATTCCATGGATGAGGCTGTTGATGTTCTTAATGAAAAGAGTGGAAATATCCTTATGACCTTAGGAAGTAAGGAGCTTGGTAGATTTACGAGCGTAAAGGATTATGAAGAGAGAATCTATGCTAGAGTTCTACCTATGGAAAGCGTCCTTACACAGTGTGTTGAGCAAGGATTTAAGGGTAAGCGACTAATATGTATGCAAGGGCCTTTTTCGAAGGATATGAACAAAGCCCTAATAAGACATAGCTCTGCAAAAATTCTTGTTACGAAAGACACCGGCAAGGTAGGTGGATTTGGTGAAAAGCTTGAGGCAGCTTTAGAAGAGGGCATAGAAGTTTTGGTGGTTGGAAGACCAACTGATGAAAAGGGTTACTCTATGAAGAGTCTTTTATCTCTTTTAAGTGAAGAATATGGCCTTAGCATATCTTTTGAGGATCTTGTTAAAGCAGAAGAGTTTGAAGAATTTGAAGAGTTATCAAATGTTTCAGAAAGTGATAAGGAATATTGCGATTATGAAAAAACAACATATGAAAGCTTTCCAATATTTATAGATTCTGGTAAAAAAAATATTCTTTTAATAGGTCTTGGAAAAATAGGTATGAGAAGGTTAAAAAGCCTTATAAAATTCAATTTTAATAATATAACTATTGTAGAACCGAAAGATATAAAAGAAATAGTAAACGATAATAAAGATTATGACGATTTAGCAAAAAGGGTAGATTTTGTTAATGAACACTATGATAAAGCTCATTTAGATAGAGTAGATGAAAACACCATTGTTATTGCAGCTACCGATGACACCAAATTAAATGAGGAAATTTGCAAAGAGGCCTTAAAGAAAACTAAGTTTGTGAATTCAGTTTCAGATAAAAATCTATGCAGCTTTTATTTTCCTGGTTTAGCGCTTAAGGATGATGTAGTAGTAGGCGTAACAGCTCAGGGAAAAAATCATAAGCTTGCAAAAGATGTAACTTTAAATATAAGAAAATTTCTTGGAGAAAAAGATGACTAAAAGAAAGATAGTTGTAGGAAGTAGAGATAGTAAACTTGCTGTTTGGCAGACGAAGATTGTTATGAAAGCTATTTTAGAAGCAAATGATGACATAGAGCTAGAGCTAGTAACTATGAAGACAACAGGCGATATTATACTAGATAGGACGTTGGATAAGATCGGCGGAAAAGGTCTATTTGTTAAAGAGCTAGATAAGGCTTTAATAGATAAAAAAGTAGATATAACTATTCATAGCTTAAAAGATATGCCTATGGAAGTACCGGATGAACTTCCTCTTTTAGCTTTTTTTGAAAGGGGAAACCCTTTTGATGCTTTAGTTCTACCGGAAGCAAACTCTCAAGTAATGATTTCTAATATAGAAGATGTTGAGAAGTTTATTAAAGATATTGAGCAGCCTGTTGGAACCTCAAGTTTAAGAAGGAGATTACAGCTTGGCAAACTTGCTGAAAACCTACAAACTAAACCAGTTAGAGGTAATGTTATAACTAGGCTTTCAAAGCTTGATTCAGGAGAATTCTCAAGTTTGATTTTAGCTTCCGCAGGCCTTGAAAGATTGGATTTAAAAGATAGAATCAGCTATGTTATGCCTCCTAGTATTATGATACCTGCAGCTGGGCAAGGTATATTGGTTGTTCAAGGCAGAGCAGGTGAAGACTATGAGTTTTTAAAGAAGATAGACCACAAGAAAAGTAGGTTTGAAGGTGAGATAGAGAGAGCTTTCGTGAAGACTTTAGATGGAGGTTGCTCAGCACCTGTTGCAGCTTATTGTGAAGTAGATCTTGAAAAAGACGAATACACTTTATTTGGCTTTTATGGATTGGAAGATATGAGCAAATTTGAAGAAGATAAAATAGAAGTTAAATACGACGGAAATATTGATTTTGCCATAGAAAAAGCCGTTAGCTTTGCTTTGGAACTTAAGGAGAAAATAGATAATGGAAAATAAAATAGGAAAAGTATGGCTTGTGGGTGCAGGCCCATCAGACCCAGGACTATTAACAGTAAAGGCTCTTAAGCTTATTGAGGAAGGCGATGTTATAGTCTATGATAACCTTGTTGGACAAGGTGTTTTGTCACTTGTTCCAAGCGGAAAAGAAGTAATAAATGTTGGAAAGATAGCAGGTAACCATCCAGTTCCTCAAGATGAGATAAACTTGATACTTCTGAATAAGGCTCTAGAGGGTAAAAAGGTTATAAGACTAAAGGGAGGAGATCCTTTCGTATTCGGAAGGGGTGGAGAGGAACTTGAACTTTTAGTAGATAATAATATTCCTTTTGAAGTAGTACCCGGCATTACTTCGGCTGTTTCTGTACCTGCATATAACGGAATCCCGGTTACTCATAGGGACTTTACTTCATCATTTCATGTCATCACAGGACATACAAAGAAAAAAGATGAAGCGGATGTAGACTATGATGCTTTAGTAAGACTTGAAGGGACTTTAATATTTCTTATGGGCGTCGGTTCGATGGACAGAATATGCAAAGGTCTTATTGATGCTGGAATGGATAAAAATATGCCTGCGGCAGTGCTTGAAAAGGGAACTAGAGCAAGTCAGAGAAAAGTTGTGGCAACAGTTTCAACTTTGGTAGAAGAATCGCAAAAGGCAGAGATAAAAACTCCTGCAATCATTATGGTAGGAAAGGTTTGTCAGCTATCTGATAGCTTTGAATGGGCATCTAAGAGACCTTTAGGAGAACTGAAGATAGGCGTTAGCAGACCTGAAAAGAAAGCATCTAAGCTTGCAGGAAAGCTTGCGGACTTAGGTGCTGAAGTTGTGTTACTTCCATCGATATATAGCGTTGCAGAAGAAGATAGCGATATTCTTAAAAGCACTTTTGAAAAAATTGACTCATATGAGTGGATCGCTTTTACAAGTCCAACAGCAGTAGAATTCTTCTTTGAGAAATTGATAGGCTATGGTAAGGATAGCAGATGTTTATCTGGTACTAAGTTTGCTGTGGTAGGAAAGGGAACTCATAATAAGCTTTTAAGCTACGGAATAATAAGCGACTTGATGCCAGAAACATTTACTGGTGAGGCTTTAGGAAAACTTATGTCAGATAAGCATATTACAGGTACAGTTTTGATTCCTAGATCTAAAATCGGAGGAAGTGAACTGCTTAATGCTTTAGATGCTGGTAATATTAAGTATGAAGATGTAGCTATATATGATACTAAGTATCAAAATGCTAACAATATCGTTTCATATACAGAAGATATAGATATGATGGCATTTACAAGTGCTTCTACTGTTAAATCTTTTGTTGAAAATAATAAAAATATTGACTTTGCTAAAGTTAAGGCAGTGTGTATAGGAACAGAAACTGCCAAGGAAGCAACAAATCACGGTATGGAAATTTTTGTTTCACCAAGAGCAACTATCGATGAAATGGTTAATTATATTGAAAAAGAATTTGGGATAAAATAATGTATGATTTCATATTGGCTCTCACTATAGGATATATTTTAGATAGGATTTTAGGTGATCCTCTATGGCTTTTTCATCCGATATGTTTAATAGGAAACTTTATTTCATATATGGAAAAAAAGCTTCTTAAAGAAACAGATAGAGAAGACATAAAATATAAAAAAGGCGTATTTCTTTGGTTTTTCACTATGCTTTTTACTATTTTAGTGTTTGGAGGCATACTTTATTTTGCAAGCCTTATAGATGAGTTGTTGCTCCAACAATTATCTTTCTTTGAAGAAGTTTTAGGTTTTACTCCAAGATTATACTTAATTGCTCTTATAATAATGTCCTATCAGATTTTAGCTACCAAGTCATTAGCTGACAGTAGTAAGTTTGTATATACATCTTTAGGTAAGGGTGTTTCAGAGGGACGAAAGGCTGTTTCTATGATTGTAGGAAGAGACACAAGCCAGTTAGATGAAGAAGGTATAATCAAGGCAGCTGTTGAAACGGTTGCTGAAAATACCAATGATGGTGTTATAGCGCCAATGATATTTATGGCAATTGGAGGACCGGTTGTAGCCTTTATATATAAGGCTGTAAACACTCTTGACTCTATGGTTGGTTATAAGAGTGACAAATATAAGAGTTTTGGAAAGTTTTCTGCAATTTTAGATGATATCTTTAATTTTATACCTGCAAGAATCGCTGCCTTTTTTATGATAATAGCTAGCTTTACTTTAGGTTATGACGGTAAAGGGGCGATTAGAATTTTTAAAAGAGATAGATTTAATCATGCTAGCCCAAATAGTGCACAGACCGAGTCAGTTTGTGCGGGAGCTTTAAGAATAAGGCTGGCAGGTGATGCTTATTACTTTGGCAAGCTATACAAAAAAGATTTTATAGGTGATAATGTAGAAAAAATTGAAAAAGGTCATATTATCAAAGCTAATAAGCTTATGTATAGAACTAGTTTTATATTCTTAGCTTTTATATTAGCTGTTTTTGGAATTATAACCTATATTATTTAAATAGAAATTAACGAGGAATATAAATGAGAAAATATACCCATGGAGGAGATGTATATAAGGAAAAATTGAATATAAAATATGATTTTTCAGCGAATATAAACCCTTTGGGTATGCCTGAAAATGCGAAGAAAGCAATTGTGGATAATATATCTAATTTTGAAGTTTATCCAGACCCATTTTGCAGGATATTAACACAAAAAATCGCAGAAGAAGAGAAGGTTGATAAAAAATTTGTTTTGTGCGGAAATGGAGCAGCTGACTTAATATATAGACTTGTGAGTACAGCTAAGCCTAAAGATATTTTGGTGATGGCTCCAACATTTTCAGAATATGAAGAAGCCTCTACAAAAGCGGGAGCTAAGATTCATAGGTTTAACTTAGAAAACTTTTATTTAAAGGCTCATATCATTGACTTCATAAAGGAAATGGATAGCGTAGACATAGTGTTTATATGTAATCCTAACAATCCTACAGGCATCTTATCAGAGAGAGAAATTTTATTAGAAATAGCTAAGGTAACAAAAGAGAAGGATGCTCTACTCGTAATAGATCAGTGCTTTCTTCCCTTTGTAGAAGACGGAGATAAGCATGATATGATTCCATTCATTTCAGACTTTGAAAACCTTATCGTACTGAAAGCTTTCACTAAGATATACTCTATGGCGGGATTAAGACTTGGTTATATGATTTCTTCAAATGAGCAGCTTATGGATGAGCTATTTTCATCGTCACAGCCTTGGAGTGTTTCAAGTCCGGCTCAGGTGGCAGGTGTTGGAGCTTTATCTGAAAAAGGCTTCGTTGAAAAGACCATAGCTTATGTGAGTGAGCAAAGAAAGTCTTTAGAGAAAGCTTTGAAAAAAGAAGGATTTATAGTCATTGAATCAAAGGCTAATTATATTTGTTTCAAAACAGATGATGGCTATGGGTTTAGAAAGGCTATGTTAGATAGAGGAATTTTAATTAGAGATTGTTCAAACTACTATGGTTTAGATGAAAATTACAGCAGAATAGCAGTTAGAACAAAGACAGAAAATGAGTATTTTATAGATAGATTGGAGGAATTGAAATGGCAAAGGCAATAATGGTTCAAGGCACGATGTCTAATGCTGGAAAAAGCATTATAACTGCCGGTCTATGCAGAATTTTTAAACAGGATGGATACAAAGTTGCACCCTTTAAATCTCAAAATATGGCACTAAATAGCTACATTACTGAAGATGGTTTAGAAATGGGAAGAGCGCAGGTTGTTCAGGCAGAAGCCGCAGGTGTTGAGCCATCTGTTTATATGAATCCGATACTATTAAAACCAACTAACAACACTAGTTCTCAAGTTATTGTAAATGGAGAAGTCTGGAAAAATCTTAGTGCAAAGGATTATTATAAAAATAAAAATGCTCTTATTCCAGAAGTAAAAAAGGCTTTTGATAAACTTTCAGAAGAAAATGACATCATAGTTATTGAAGGTGCAGGAAGTCCGGCAGAAATAAATCTTAGAGATGAGGATATAGTAAATATGTTTGTTGCTAAGATGGCAGATGCTCCAGTTCTTCTTGTTGGCGATATCGATAGAGGTGGCGTATTTGCTTCGTTAGTTGGAACTTTAGCTCTATTTGATGATGAGGAAAAGAGCCTTGTTAAAGGTTTTGTTATAAATAAGTTTAGGGGGGATGTTACGATTCTTGAACCTGGCTTAAAAACACTTGAGGAGATGACAGGAAAGAAGGTTGTTGGAGTCTTACCTTATCTAGATGTAGATATTGAGGATGAAGATAGTCTTTCCGATAGAATTCTAAAAAATAGTGGCGATGGTCTTATAAACATAGCTGTAATAAGAACTCCTAGAATTTCCAACTTTACAGACTTTAGAGTATTTGAGGCTTTTGACGGAGTGAATGTAAAATACGTTAGAAATAAAAATGAACTAAATGGAAAGGAAGATATGATAATTCTTCCTGGAACTAAGAACACTATGGAAGACCTTCTATGGATGAGACAAAATGGTATAGAAGCTAGAGTTAGAAAACTTGCTGCTGATGGCATGCCTATATTTGGAATTTGTGGTGGTTATCAGATGCTTGGAGAAAAGCTAGTTGATGATCATGGGGTAGAAGCTGGAGGGGAGCTTAGAGGAATGGAGCTTCTTCCGTCTGAAACACATTTTGAACCTGTAAAGAGAAGAACTAGGGTAAATGGTAGATTTCATAAAGTTGAAGGTATATTCAGCGGTCTTAGTGACAAAGAGTTTGAAGGCTATGAAATTCACATGGGAGTTACTGATATAAAAGGAGCGAGCACCTTATCTACAATAGATGACGGAGAAACTTCAAAAAATGATGGAGTAAGCAATGGAAATGTTTACGGCTCCTATGTTCACGGTATATTTGATAAGGAAGGTGTGGCTAGTGAAATAATAAGAGCTCTTATGGAAAATAAGGGAATAGATAGTCTTGATACACCTGAAATAGATATGAAAAAGTACAAGGAAGAACAGTATGATATACTTGCTGATGCCATGCGAGAAGCTCTCGATATGGAAAGTATATATAAAATGTTGAACCTATAAGAAAGAAATTAAGAGGTAATTAAATGAACAGCAAAGTAACATTAAAAAAGGTTTTACCTAATGAAATTGAAGCTCAGAGCATGGCTATAATCGAAAGCGAAATGGCTAGAACAGATTTTGATCCACTAGAGCTTCCGGTAATTAAGCGAGCTATTCACACAAGTGCAGACTTTGACTACCTAGAAAATTTAGTTTTTTCTAAGGATGCTGTAAAGTTAGCAAAAGAAGCAATCAAATCTGGTGTTACGATAGTGACAGATACTAACATGGCAAAAGCTGGAATAAACAAGAAAGTTATAGAAAGTTTCGGTGGAGAAGTTCTTTGCTTCATGGCTGATGAAGATGTTGCAGAAGAGGCTAAGAAAAACGGTACAACTAGAGCTACAGCATGCATTAACAAAGCTGCAGCCTTAAATAAGCCAATCATCTTTGCTATAGGTAATGCTCCAACAGCTCTTGTTAGAATTTATGAACTAGTAAAAGATGGAAAGCTAGACGTTAGACTTGTAGTAGGCGCTCCTGTAGGCTTTGTAAATGTTGTAGAATCAAAAGAGCTAATTTTAGAGCTTGAAGATACTCCGTATATTGTAGCTAGAGGTAGAAAAGGTGGCAGTAACATTGCAGCTGCTTTAATCAATGCTATAAGCTATCAGCTAAGAGACGAAAAATAAGATATTTATGAAAAATATAGAAGAAAACAAATCATATATTAAAAGCTTAACATCTATGAATAAAGAGGAGCTTGAAGAGCTTATCATTTCTTTTGGTGAGAAAAAATTCAGAGCTTCACAAATATATAGCTGGATTTACAAATCTATAAAAGATATTCATAGTATGAACAATCTTCCAAAGAAGCTTTTAGATAATTTATCAGAATGTCACAGTCTTTATTCAATAACTGTAGATACGGTTGAAAAGAGCAAGACTGACGGTACGAGGAAATATCTTTTTTCCCTTGATGATGGAAATTACATAGAAGGTGTTTTCATGAAGTATAAATATGGAAACACTATGTGCATATCATCACAAGCAGGATGTAGAATGGGCTGTGTTTTCTGCGCATCTACCATAGATGGTTTAAAAAGGAATTTAAAGCCTTGGGAGATGCTTGATCAAATATTGCTTGCTCAACTCGATACAGGAGAAAAAATCAATCATATAGTACTGATGGGAAGCGGGGAGCCTTTCGACAATTATGAGAATGTAAAGGCCTTTATTAATCTTGTAAATAGTAAAGATACTTTAAATTTAGGTATGAGAAATATAACTGTTTCTACATGTGGGATAGCGCCTAAGATAAGAGAGTTTGCAATGGATTTTCCACAGGTCAATTTGGCTATTTCTCTTCACGAGACAGAAGATATAAGAAGAAGCAATCTTATGCCTATAAATAGAAAGTATAAGATAGACGAGTTGATAGAAGCTTGCAAATACTATGTAGAAGAAACAAATAGGAGAATAACTTTCGAATATGCCCTAGCAGAAGGGAAAAATGACAGTTATGAGAATATGAGAAGCCTTGCAAATCTAATAAAAGATATAAATTGTCATGTAAATCTTATACCTTTAAACTTTGTAAAAGAGATTGGAATGGCTGGAAGCAACAGAAAAGCTGCTGAGCGATGCAAGGAAATTTTAGAAGAACTTCATATTCAGGCAACTGTTAGAAGAGAGTTAGGTAGCGATATAAATGGAGCTTGTGGCCAGTTGAGATTGTTAAAAAGGAGTATGAATGAATAAAGATAGGGTTGTAGCATTTTCAGATGCCATTGTTGCAATAATAATAACTATATTAGCTCTAGACTTACCAAAGCCGGATAGTTTTACTCTCGAGGCTTTATTGAGCAATTGGAGCAGATACTTGGTTTATATAGCAAACTTTGTCATTATAACAGGTATGTGGTATCAACATCACAACCTATTTGAAAAAATTACATTCATAAGTAAGAGAGCCTTTTGGACAAATTCCCTTTGGCTGCTTCTTCAATCTTTTATACCATTTGTAAGTAGCTGGGTTTACTTATATCCATACAAGATTGTACCAACTCTGGTCTTCCTATTTGTAAATATGTTATGGGTAATATCATACAGGCTTACATACATGGCGTTAAGCAAAGATAACGATATTAAGCCGTACAGTGTTAAATACACTTTAGTATACATAATTACATTTATTGTAATAGGTGCGAGCGCATTCTTTAATATTAATGTTACTAGAGTTCTATTGTTTATTTCTTATTTTGGAATAGTGTACTACTCACCATGTTTTGATGAGAAGCATATGCTTTCAAATAAAAGTATAAAATAAGGAAGGTAAAGAGATGAAAAAGATACTAATTGTTCTTACAAATAGTGAAACTTACGGATCAGATACTGAAAAAACAGGACTTTGGCTTGCGGAGGCAACAGAATTTATAGAAGAAGTATCTAAAGCAGGGTATGAAGTTGACTATGTTAGTCCAAAAGGCGGAAAAGTTCCAATAGACCCTAGAAGCCTTAAAAAGTTTTATACTTCAAAGGGAGATATAGCTATATTAGAGTCAAAAGACTTTCAAGATAGAGCCCTAAATAACTCATTATCTCCTGAAGAAATAAATCCTGAAGAATATGATGCAATATACTATACTGGTGGTCATGGAGTGATGTGGGATTTCCCAGAGAATAGTAAGTTGCAGGAAATAACCAGAGAAATATATGAAAACAATGGATATATTTCTTCAGTATGTCATGGAATAGCAGGACTTTTAAATGTAAAAGATAGCTCAGGTCAGTACATTATAAAAGATAAAGTAATAACTGGGTTTACTCAGTTTGAAGAGGTTTTGAGCGGTAAGAATAAAAAGGTTCCTTTTTCTACGGAGAAGGAAGCAATTAATAGAGGTGCTGATTTTAGAAAAAAACTGCCATTTACATCTCATGGAGAGATAGATGGAAGAATTGTCACAGGTCAGAATCCTATGTCAGGAAGAAAAGTTGCTAAACTTTTACTAGAGAGCATGAAAAATAATTGATTATTATATAGTAAGATGACGAGGTAGTTATATCTGCTTCGTTTTTTATTTGCAAATGATACTATAACGATGTTATCACAAAAGTGTTCTCTATTTTCTTTCTAAATATAAAAGTGATATAATCTACTTGAGAACTCATACTATAACAATGGGAGGTAGCAAAATGGATAAACTTACTCAATTAAAAGAAGCCAGAGTTATGGCTGAAGATGTTATAGAAAAAGTGGATAGTGCAATACTTTCTTTAGAAACCTCAACAAGATGGGCATCGGCTGATCTACTCTTAGGAGGTGCTCTTACGAGCTTTGTAAAGCGAAATAAAATATCACAATCCAACAGCAATATAGAATTCGTTAGAGAAGCTATGCGTAAGCTTAATGAAAAACTAAACGATGTTGAGATAGATATTCAATTTAATCTAATTAGCGACAATAAAGGAGATATGTTTCTTGATGTTATTTTCGACAATATATTTACAGACATTAGAGTAGCTAATGATGTAGAAAGCAGATTAGCAGAAATGAATAAAATTAAAGAACATGTTTCTGATTTGATAATAGAACTGGATGAAAAAATTAAAAAATCTGAATAATTATCATAATCTCTTAAAATTTAATATAGCCTATATGAGCCCTCGTTACTATCTGTTAGTAATGAGGGTATTTTTCACATTAAAAATTATTTATTTAAAAGTGTATTTGCATGGGTAAAATATAATAAATTATAGATATGTGTTAAAATATAAACTATATAGAAACTTTCGATAAAGTTTCAAGGAGATAGAAAATGATACAAAAAATATTAAATGAGTTTTCAGTAAACTTTCATTTTTATATGAAACTCTTAGCGGAGCACATTGGAATTATTGCTGTTTCCATATCCATAGCAGTAGTTGTAGGTCTGTGGATAGGTATATTGATATCTAAAAAACCGAAACTTGCAAACTACATTATTTCAGTTGTAAATATTGTATATACAATACCTTCAATTGCCTTATTAGGATTTCTAATTTCCCTTACAGGCATAGGAAATACCACAGCTATTATAGCTCTTACAATATACGGACTTCTTCCTATTGTTAGAAGTACTTATGTTGGTATTACAACTATTGATCCGAGCATTATCGAAGCGAGCCAGGCTATGGGAAGTAAGGAGCTGCAAATACTCTATAAGATAAAGCTGCCCTTAGCATTTCCTGTGATATTCTCTTCTATTAGGAATATGGTTATTATGACAGTAGCATTAGCAGGTATAGCTTCCTTTGTTGGAGCAGGAGGGCTAGGCGTTGCTATTTATAGAGGTATTACGACAAACAATGAGATGCTCATATTAGTTGGAAGTATTATTATTGCTCTTTTGGCTCTAGTCTTAGATGGAATATTAGGAATCTTTGAAAAGCTAGTTTTAAGCCATAAACTTAAGAAAATCGGATACAAAAGGTTTACAGCTGTAATTGTTGCAGTAATTGTAGGTTTAACAACTATACTAGTTACTCAAAAAAGTTCCAAAGACACTATTGAAATAGCATCTAAGCCAACATCAGAAAGTTATATATTAGCAGAGATAGCGGGTGAGTTGATAATGAATGAAACCGACTTAGATGTAAATATAACTCATGGAATAGGTGGCGGTACAGCTAATATACACCCTGCAATAGAGAAGGGCGAGTTTGACATTTATCCTGAATATACAGGAACGTCGTGGCAGATAGTACTAAAGAAAGATGAGAATTATACCAACGATAAATTTGAAACCCTAAATAAAGCCTATGAAGAAAGCTATGGACTTACATGGAGAGGTCTTTTAGGATTTAACAACACATACAGTTTAGGTATAAGAAAGGAGCTAGCTGATCAATACAATATAGAAACTTTCAGTGATCTTGCTCAATTTGCAAATCAATTCACCTTTGGAGCAGAATACGATTTCTTTGAAAGAGAAGATGGATATAAAGCCTTAATGGATGCTTACAAACTTAATTTTAAAAAGGTGAGAGATATGGATAACGGTCTTAAGTATCAAGCATTATTTGATGGAAAACTAGATGTAATGACCGTATTTACAACAGATGGTCAGCTTTCAGACAGCAGAATAAAAATACTTAGAGATGACAAAGAGTTTTATCCTAAATATATTGCAGGTTTTGTAATAAGAAAAGATATTATTAAGAAGTATCCGGAGCTTGAGGAAGTTTTTAAAAAGCTTGAAAACAGCATAAGCGAAATGGATATGGCGGAAATGAATTATAGAGTTGAAATTGGAAAGGAGAGCCCTAGAGACGTAGCTATCAGCTTTTTAAAGGATAAGGGCTTATGGAGGGACAAGGATGAATAAGATCATAGAATACGATTCAATTACAAAGTCCTATAATGGAAAAGTTATTCTTGAAGATTTTAGCCTAGATATAATGGAGGGAGATTTTCTTTGTATAGTTGGAACATCCGGTTCTGGAAAGACTACTCTTATGAAGATGATAAACGGACTTATTGTACCTGAGAAAGGAAATATTTTCATAGGAGGAAGAAATATAAAAGACGAGAACCTTATCTCTTTAAGACGAAAGATAGGGTATGCTATACAGGGAAATAGCCTATTTCCTCATATGACAGTGTTTGAAAATATAAGCTATGTACCGAAGCTAGAGGGAAAGAAGGAAGAAGAGTTAAGTGAAATTGTCAATGAAACAATGAAGCTTGTTGGTCTTCCAGACGATATAAAAGAGAAATATCCAAGTCAGCTTTCCGGTGGACAGCAGCAAAGAGTTGGTATTGCTAGAGCCTATGCAAACAATCCGAAGATACTTTTAATGGATGAGCCTTTTGGTGCAGTAGATTCAATAACGAGATTTCACTTACAGGAAGACCTTAGAAGTATTCATGAAAAAACAAAGTGCACTATTATATTTATAACTCATGATATATATGAGGCTTTTAAAATGGGAATCCATATTTTAGTTATGAATAATGGGAAGATTGAGCAGTATGGAAGAAAAGAAGAAGTGTTCAAATATCCTAAGACGGATTTTGTGAAAAATCTAATTGCAATGGCTAAATTAAGTTAATAGTATGATATATAGAATAAAATCTCTCAATAGTAAGTATTGAGAGATTTTTTAGTTTTATAAATGTAAATTTCTTAATAGTTACATAGCTTGTATTGTAGTTATATTATTTGAGAAAAGATTCTGATTTATAATAATTTTTTAAGTTAAAATTTATCGCTTACCAGCTAAATAATATGCTATAATACAAAATAATGCTTAATAATAAGTTGAGGGGAGGAGGTTTTATTGATATGAGTGCACGTTTTGTATTTAGAAAGCTATATGAGGAGGGATATTGGGATGATTTTTTGAACTTTGCATGCTATATGTTTTTGAGAAGGAGGTATTCCTTTTTTAACAGTGCTTTAATATATTTACAAAGACCTGGTGTAGAAGATATTGCAAGTTACAATGAGTGGGAAAAACTAGGTAGAAGCGTAAAACCTGATGCTACACCTATAGTTATTTTACAACCTTTTGGTCCAGTTAACTTTGTGTTTGAATATGGAGATACAGAGGGAAATGAAATTAAAGACATAGGCTATAAGAAATGTATCAGGGAAGAAAACCCTATAACAGAAAAACTTCTATCATTATTAAAGGTTTTTCTTAGACAGCATGCAATATATTTAGGTGAACGAACATTAGGATCACGTATGAAAGGTTTTGCTACTATGACAGAAAATAGCAGAATTTTTGAATATGAAAAAAGAAATGGAAAAATAGAAAGAGTTGAGAGCAGAACGGCAATAGTAGTAAATAGCAAACTTAGCGAAAAAGAAAAAGTTGTGACTATTTTACACGAAATAGGACATATATTCTGTGGACACCTAGGTAAAGATGTCAATAATACCAGACTAAACGTTGTCAACAGAAATGGCATTAACTTGAGCATGGAAGCATGTGAGTATGAGGCTGAAAAGTTTTGTGAGATGGTATGTAGACTGATAAATGTAGAATATGATAATAAGGAGTATCTTGAAGATTATCTCGTTAATGGTGAAGAACCAAGAATTAACTTAATGTCAGTAATAACGGCATTTGATAAATTTATAAGTAAAATTAACATTTATCACCTTTAAAATAAATATAACTAATATGTAATTTCGTATTGCTAGTAAGGTATGTTACTTAAAGACAGTTATTTATATAATTAGATTTTAGTAAATCGTGAAGAACTATAAGAGATATAGTGTATATTATATAAAAATAATAGGAGAAAACAGTATGATGAATAATAATGATATTAAAAAATTTTTCAAACGTCAGGAGATAAAATGCTCTCCGTGTCCTCTTACAGATGCGTTAATTAATGGCGGATATAAACAGAAATCAGGAGGATATATAGAAACTGCTAAAAAAGAAGGAATAGAAAATCCTACACAATATTGGCACTTGATAGAATGTTGGTCTAAAAATTCAGAATCAAATGAAATCTTTAATAAGAGAATTCAATGTGGAGAATTACTTTTTTGGATGGCAGAAGTTTCTAAAGCTGTAGAAGTTGAAGAATTGGAAAAATTAAAAGACAATATACTCAGTTCCTATAGGGATAATAGGCGAGAAGGTAATAGAAAAATTCAAGAAGTTTGCTTTGATAAAATTGTTGATATCGTTACAAAATATTCTAGAGAAAATCATTAGGCAAGACAGTCAATTCTGACAAGAGACTTTAAAAATTAATATAAAAAGTTAATTTACAGAAAACTCCACACAGG
>CAMCQA010000025.1 GCA_945876935.1 uncultured Clostridia bacterium
CTGGGCTCAAGACGAAAAAGGTATTTGGTATTATGCAACATCATCAGGTGCTTTATCAACTGGTTGGAAGAGAGTAGGAAGTGTATGGTACTATTTTGACTCTCAGTATCAGATGGTAACGGGAAAGAAAAAAATAGATGGAGAATCATACCTCTTATATAGTTCAGGAGCGATGGCAACTGGATGGGCTCAAGATGATGATGGATCTTGGTATTATGCATCTTCATCAGGAATTTTAACTACAGGTTGGCAGAAAGTTTACAATACTTGGTATTATTTCGATGCCAATAATAAAATGGTAACAGGAAAAGTTCTCATTGATGGAGTATACAGTATGTTTAATGATAGTGGAGCTTGGATAGGATATACAACAAAATAAGATTACCAATTAAAATAGAGATGTTTCAAAAAGAAATATCTCTATTTTTTTATTGCATAGGTATACTTATTATGATAAAATAATTTTGTTCATAAAATTGATGATAGGAGATATAAATGAACAATAATTATAACCTCATATTAAATTTGATAAATACTAATAACTACAAAACCCAGAGAGAAATAGCTAGAGATACTGGTTTTTCTTTGGGTTATGTTAATAATGCATTGAAAATGTTAAAAGATGAAGAGTATATAGATAAAGAATATAGAATTCTCAAAAAGGGAGAAAGTCATTTACAAGGACTAAAACCTAAAAATGGAGTTATTCTCGCAGCTGGTTACGGCATGCAGACGACTCCTTTAAACACCAATCTTCCTAAAGCTATGATAAGTATAAAAGAAGAGAAATTAATAGAAAGAATAATTTCTCAACTAAATGCTGCCGGAATTTTCCATATATACATCGTTGTAGGTTTTATGAAGGAAAAATTCGATTACCTTGTTGATAGATTCTCTGTAACTTTAGTTGTGAATGAAAAGTATGCTGAAACAGGCAGTATATATTCTTTAAATAAAGTAATTAAAAATTTAGGAAACAGCTATATAATTCCGTCAGATTTATGGTTTAGAGAAAATCCATTCTCATCTTATGAGTCAAACTCTTGGTACATGGTTAGTAAGGGTGATAGTCAATATAAAGATGCTTTTGTAAATAAAAAGGGTTTTGTAGATTTCAACGAAAGTAAGGCTGAATACAAATCTATAGGATTGTGCTATTTGTCTGAATCGAACAAAGATGAATTTTGCTACCTGCTTGATGATGCATTAAAAAATAATAAGAAAATATTTTGGGAAGAAGCCATTTTACATAACAAAAATAAAATTTTGTACAGTAAAGTTGTTGAGGAAAGAGATGTTGTTGAAATAAACACCTTTGAGCAACTCAGAAATATGGACAAGGATTCAGACAATCTCAATGTAGATGCTATATCATGTGTAAAGGAGTTCTTTGAAATCGATTTAGATGATATTAAAAATATAGCAGTTTTGAAAAAGGGAATGACAAATAGATCCTTTACTTTCGAAGTGGATAGTAAAAAATATATAATGAGAATTCCTGGAGAAGGTACGGATGCTTTAATTGATAGAAAAAAAGAGTACGATGTATATCAAGCGCTTGCTAACACGGATATATCTGAAGAAGTAATTTACATCGATCCAGATAGTGGATACAAAATATCTAGATTTTTAGAAGGTGCCAAAGGCTGTGATGGCGAAAGCTTAAAAGATATTGAAGCTTCTATGAAAAAACTTAAAGAATTTCATAGTATGAACTTGTCTGTAAATCATTGTTTCGATGAGTTTGAAATGATTGATTTTTATGAATCGCTATGGCCTAGAAAAGAGTCGTTGTATGAGGACTATTTTGAGACGAAGGATAAGGTATTAAGCCTCAAAAAATATATAGACAAAACCCACATATGCTTATGTCATATAGACTCTGTTTCAGATAACTTTTTAATTCTTGAAAATGGGGATGTAAAGCTTATAGACTGGGAATATGCAGGAATGAACGATCCACACATAGATATAGCTATGTTCTGTATATATGGTTTATATAAAAAAGAAGATATAGATAAAATTATAGACTGTTACTTTGATAACAATTGCGATATAAAAACGAGAATTAAAATATATGCATATATATCTGTATGTGGTCTTCTATGGAGTAACTGGTGCGAATATAAGCATCACCAAGGTATAGAGTTTGGTCAATACTCAATAGAACAATATAGATATGCAAAAGAATATTATAAGCTAGTTAACAGTATGGTTGATAAAGTTGAGGAATAGAAGTGAATAAAGTAGAGCGAGCTATTATAATGGCTGCCGGAATGGGCAGCAGAATGAGGCCGGTGACAGATGTAACGCCAAAACCACTTGTTGAGGTAAATGGCAAAATTATGATAGAAGACATTATAGAAAAGCTAGAGAGAAATGATATAAAAGAAATTTATGTAGTTGTGGGATATAAAAAGGAGCAGTTCGGATACCTTGGAGACAAGTATGAATCCGTAGAAATTATTGAAAATAAGTTCTATGATGTTGCCAATAATATTTCATCTCTTTATGTAGCTAAGGATTATGTAGAAAATTCTGTAATACTTGACGGGGATCAGATAATAACAAATGAAAAAATACTTTCTAAAGATTTTGAAAAGTCCGGTTATTATGCAACATGGGAGAGTGAGCCAACAAATGAATGGATATTAGAGGTTGATGAAAAAGATGATATTTTGTCTTGTAGCCGAGAAGGTGGAGATAGGGGCTGGAGGCTTTATAGTGTATCTAAATGGAATTCTTGTGAAGGACAAAAGTTAAGAGAATACGTATCTAAAGAGTTTGAAGAAAATAACAGAGACATATATTGGGACGATGTTCCTATGATTATTCATTTAGATAAATTCGATGTCAGCATAATAAGAATGAACTCAGAAGATGTAATAGAAATTGATACTCTAGAAGAGCTTTGTCAGATAGATTCAAGCTACAGTAAGTTTTTAGGAGAAAAGTAGAATGAAAAAAAAGAATGATATAGATTTAGTTTCGATTATTATACCTCTAATTTTAATACTGCTTCTTTGTATGACCTTTGTTATTTTTCCCGAAAGTTCAACTCAAATCTTAGATAAAATCAGAAGTTTTTTAACTAATGAAATGGGAATTTACTACGTATTATTAGGAGTTGGTGTTTTAACGACTACTATGTATATAGCCTTTTCTAAGTATGGTGAAATTAAGCTTGGAAATATTGAAAAGCCAGAATATTCTTCTTTTAAATGGGGGTCTATGATATTTACATCTACTATGGCTGCAGATATTATTTTCTATGCTCTTTGTGAGTGGGCGTTATATAGCAACGAGAAACTTATAGTTGATAAGGGTGTTCAGCAGTGGGCACCTACTTATCCGCTATTTCATTGGGGACCTATAGCATGGGGATTTTATATTATTTTAGCGGTTGCTTTTGGGTTTGTAATTCATATAAAAGGAAATAACAAGCAGAGATTTTCAGAAGCTTGTAGACCTATTCTTAAAGATAGGGTTGATGGTATTTTAGGAAAAGTAATAGACCTTTTTGCTATATTTGCTCTTCTTGCAGGGACTGCTACTACTTTTTCCTTAGCTACGCCTCTCTTGGCAGAATCCATAGGAAAAATATTTGGTATACATGTTAGCAAAACTTTAACGTTAGGTATACTTCTTATCATAGCTATAATATATGTATCTACAGTATTGCTGGGTATGAAGAGCATAGCTAAACTAGCGGAATATTCTTCTTATACATTGATTGTGTTCTTATTGTACGTACTTATATTTGGAGGAGAGGCAAAGTACATACTGGAGACTGGTTTATCTTCAATAGGTAACTTAGCACAGAACTTTATAGGCTTATCTACACAGTTAGATCCTCTAAGAGAAAATAATTTTCCACAAAACTGGACGATATATTATTGGGCGTATTGGATGGTATGGTGTGTTGCAACTCCATTTTTTATAGGTAAGATAAGCAAGGGGCGAACTGTAAAAAACGTTATCCTAGGAGGATATTTCTGGGGAATCGCAGGAACATATACATCTTTTATAATACTAGGTAACTACGGCCTTGCAAAAGAACTTAAAGATGGTTTAAACACTTCTAAGTTCATAAACGAAGTAGGAGACTTCTCTAAGGCTATAATAAGCATTTTAGATACTCTTCCTCTTCCAGAGCTTGTACTGATTATGCTTATCGTTACAATGATAGCTCTTTACTCTACTACTTTTGATGCTCTTACTATGGTTATATCTATGTATTCATACAAGAGACTTAGAGCAGATGAAGAGCCGGGAAAGAAAATCAAGACTTTCTGGGGAATAATGTTTATACTGCTTCCTATGGCTCTTATATTCTCAGAGAAATCAATGTACTCTCTTCAGTCAGTATCCATAATAGCAGCATTTCCTATAGGTATAATTATGATAATTATCATTTTAGGCTTGTTTAAGGAAATGAAAAGTTACAAGAAATAGTTTTTATTGAAGCTTTAGACTACTCTATTGGTTTAAAGCTTTTCTTGTGGTATTATATTTAAAGAAATATTAAGGTGTTATAGTGGGGGATATAATGTCAAAAGATAGTTACAATATAAGAGATATTCAGAATGTGGAGCTTACAATTCTTACAAAATTTGCAGAAATATGTGATAGACATAATTTGAAATATTTTCTTGATAGTGGAACAGCTCTAGGAGCCATAAGACACGAAGGGTTTATTCCTTGGGATGATGATATAGATGTAGGTATGCCTAGAGATGACTATGAAAAATTTTTAGAGATTGGGCAAAAGGAACTGGGAGATCAATTCTTTTTGCAAAATGTGAGAACAGATAAAAATACACCTTTCCTTTTTTCTAAAATTAGAAAAAATAACACAACTTTTCTTGAGTGGAATAAAAGGAATATAGATATGCACCATGGAATATATATAGATATATTTCCTTATGACTATCTTCCTAAAAATGAGGAAGATGCTAAAAAATACATTAACGATTGTATAAAGCTCAATCAAAAGTTTTTAAATATGACAATCCCAGATAGAGCTATGCAGCCACAAAAAAGCCTTAAGTGGATTGCTTTGGCTGTTGTAAGAAGATGTATTTACTATAGTTCTAATATTTTTTCTAAGGAAAAATTAATTGGAAAGTGTCAGCAAGTTTTCACGCAGTTTAATCATGATGATGAAAAAAAGAGTGATGTTCTATTTTCACCTGTATTCTGCGGAGATTACAGATTCCCAGAAAACATCATGTTTCCTCCACAGAAAGTTAAGTTTGAAAATCAGCAATTCAATGTTCCTTGCGACCATGATACATATTTGAAAACTCTTTATGGAGATTATATGAAATTGCCAGATGAAAAGGATAGAGTAGGTCATAGACCTGCGAAGGTAGAGTTAGGAGAATAAGATGAAGAAGATACTTTCTATTATAGGTACTAGACCGGAAGCTATTAAAATGGCACCGTTAATAAAAAAGCTAGAAAATGATCCAGATGTAGAGAGTTACCTATGCGTTACTGCTCAGCACAGAGAGATGTTAGATCAGATTCTTGATATTTTTAATATAGTTCCTGACTTTGACTTGGATATAATGTCAGATAGGCAGACAATAACAGATGTTACGACTAAAGCCTTAGTAGGTATAGAGAACGTTTTGAAAGAGCTTAAACCTGATATTGTTTTGGTTCATGGAGATACTACGACAGCTCTTTGTGGAGCAATGGCAGCATTTTATCAAAAGATTGACGTAGGACATGTGGAAGCCGGCCTTAGAACTAATAATATATATTCTCCTTATCCGGAGGAGTTTAATAGACAGGCTATAGGTTTAATAGCAAAATATCATTTTGCACCTACTGAAGATTCTAAGGAAAACCTTTTGTCTGAAGGAAAGAAGAATAATATTTTTGTTACAGGAAATACTGCTATCGATGCTATTCACATGACTTACGATGAAAATTACAGTCATGAAATTTTAGATTGGCTAGGGGATAATAAACTAATTCTTTTAACTGCACATAGAAGAGAGAATTTGGGACAGCCAATGGAAAATATGTTTAAAGCTATCGCTAGAATAGCTGAGGAATTTGATGATATAAGAGTTGTTTATCCTATTCATAAGAACCCGGTTGTAAGAGATACAGCAAGAAAGGTATTTGGTGAAAAGGATATAGTAAAAATCATTGAACCTTTAGGCGTATATGACTTTCAGAATATTATGGCAAGAAGCCATATGATTTTAACTGATAGTGGAGGTATACAAGAAGAGGCTCCAACTTTCAAAATACCTGTTCTAGTTATGAGAGATACGACAGAGAGACCGGAAGGTATAAAAGCGGGAACGCTCAGATTGGTTGGAACAGAAGAAAAAAATGTGTATGATAACATAATGTCAATTTTAAAGAATCAAAGCGAGTACGATTCCTTTAAAAATGCTACTAATCCATACGGCGATGGCCATGCATCTGAGAGAATTATCGATATACTTAAAAATTGCTAAATTATGAAGAGGTAAACTTTGAATATTTTATTTATAACTTATCAAGATATACATACTGATGGAAGAACAAATGCCTTATTAGACAATATGGAGGGCTTTGGAGAAGTTCGTGTGATTTCTCCTCTTTTGTCTAAAGGTAAAGGAGAGGTAAGAAAGGGTGTTCACTTTATAGAATCAAACGGATATATGGACTTTGTTAAAAAGGCTAAATCCTATATAAAGACATCTTATAAGAAGGGTGATATAGACTGCCTTTTTATTGATAATAGAAGAGCTACCACAATAGGTCTTAAAGCTTATAAGCTATTATCACCTAAACTTTTCATATATGATGCCAGAGAACTTTATCTTCCTTATGAAATGAAGGATATGAAAAGCAAAATAGGTTGCTATTTTGAAAAGAAAATAATTGAAAAAGCCAACATTGTAATTTGTGCAAATGAAGAGCGAAAAACTATTATGGAAAAAGAATTTAAGACAAAAAATAGCATAATGGTTTTCGATAATTTTAGAAAATTAGAGTATAGCGACATGGCTAACATTTCTGAGTTTGAAGAAAAATATAAAGAACTTTTCGCAGACTCTTCTTTTAACATAATATCTACAGCAGGTTGTGATATATCCAGATTAACAGATAAACTAGTACTTGCAATGAAGAATTTGAATTTCAATGCAAGACTTATTTTAGTTGGTTGTAAAGATGGAGCAGATAAAGAAATTTTAAAAGAAATAATAGAAAAAAATAATATAAATAAAGTCACTTTTATTGATAGAGTAAATCTTGATGAGCTAAAATACCTTATATCTAAATCACAGGTGGGAGTATCCACATATCATCAAAAAAATCAAAACAATATGTATTGTTCATCAGGTAAAATATATGAATATGTTTATGAAGGAAAACCTATAGTTACATCAACAAACCCTACTCTTAAAAATGTTATAGATAAGTATCAGTTTGGTGCATATAGTGATGACTTGAGTCAAGCGATAGAAGACGTATATAAAAACTATGAAATATTTAAGAAAAATGCTGAAACGATCATAGAAGATAGGGTAGTTGAAAAGAAACATGAGATGTTCAAAGAAGAACTTAAAGAAAGAATGGAGGATGAGCTGAATGTATATAGATAATAGCATTATTACAAGTAGCCATCAGTATAAAAGTTACAGTAGCGATGGTATAAACTACTATTACACTCCAATAATTTTCACAAAAAATACTGAAGCTGGGGAAGAAACTATAAAATATGTTGCTGATCAGTATAAAAGTAATGACTCCATAAACTTTATAGAATTACTAGGTTCATACAAAGTTGTTATCGAAGATACTAACAAAGGAGAAGTTATCTTTTTTACAGATAATAGTAACCTTCGCTCATTTTATATGAATGGAAGCAAAGTATCTGATAGCTTTTTAGAGCTTTTAGAGAATGGGGAAAATCTAGAACTTAATTATGACAGTGTTGTAGAATACCTTTACTTTGGAAAGAACTATTTTCATAAAACCTATGTAAAAAACATAGATAGAAGCTCAAGAGAACACTATTATGTCATAAAGGACGGTGTTATTGAAGAGAAATCTAAGAATATATATGATTTAGATAATAAAGATATCGCTATTGACGTATATGAATTTTCGGATATTTTAAAGAGAAATCTTACGAGCAAAGAGGAGAAAAAAGGACTTTCGTTAACAGGAGGTTTTGATAGCAGATATGTTCTTTCTATGCTAAATTCAGATACTCTCGATATAACTTTATACTCTTCCGTTGAAGATTATCCAGATTCTAGAGTATCTAGAAAAATTGCAAATACTTTAAATAAGAAGTTTAAAGTGTTTATAATAGGTAGGCCGGACGTAGTTGAAGAAGACATAGTTAAGCTCTTTGACGAGCAAGATGCTTATATGAGCTTCTTTTTAGGTGTTGACTTTGCCTACAAAATGCCGACTTTTTTAGGTAATATGAAAGAAGAAGGATACAGTTATCTTCTAACAGGAGATACTGGAACTTATCATAAGGATGATGACTGGCAAGATGAGATATTAAACTATAATAATCCTAAAACCAATACGGTTAAATTTTTTAATAATAGAATGAAGCCTAGCTCAAATACAGGAGTTTATACCGATAGATCAAAGGCTGTTATTGAAAGTGCAATAAAGGATATTTTAAATTGGTTAGATAATAATAAGCAGTCTATAAATACAGAATCTATTGATTGGTTTAAATGGCACTTATTAACAGATGCTTATACACCTTTATACTACAACACTAAGAGCAGCCATCTAGAAGTTTATGCTCCGCTTATAGAGTATAGATTTATTGCCAACTCATATCACTTGAAGAGAAGCCAAAGAAAGTTCGGTAGATATATGGCAGCATTTATCAGTGAAAAAATGCCTGATGTTGCACAGATTCCTACAGTTCTTGGAACAACGACATCCAATAGAAAAAGAGATAAGGTTAGAAATGTTCTTTTCAATGGTATAAACTTTGGAGTAAGAGCGATAAGACTTGTAAATAGAAAACTTTTTGGAAAAGGGTTTATGAATTATACAGATAATTGGTCACTAGATGAGTTTGTAAGAGAATCTAATTTAGCATCTAAAGCTATTTCTTTTGGTGAGGGAAAAGGCTTGATCAATAAAGGATACAGCTCAATAGATGATGAAACAATCGCTAGGTTAATAGAAGTATATTTGGTATCAAAGAAGATATCATGTAAATAATAGGAGATAAGAGTCACAAAAATTATGATTGAAAGTAATAATGAGTTTACAAAATTGGAAAATGGTGCTAAGAAAATAGCTATAGTATTTATGATAAGTATATTTGGGCTTAGTTCTATATCTATGTTCAATGCCGTTTTTCACTATATAGGTTTAGGAAGATTTCAAACTGTATTATCTACAGCTTTATTTTTAACTTTAGATATTATAAGTATTCTCTATATTTTAAAAAGTCTTCATAAAAATATTAATAAGAAAATATACCTATTTATTTTTGCAATAAATATTTTAAATATATTGCCCATAGCAATAAATGGAGATGTTAAGGGGATTATTCAGTATATAATTTTCACAGTTCCATATACGTTTTTTGCAGCCGGATTAATATTTTCAAAGGATATTCGAGACTACTTTTTTGAATTTGCTGATAAATTGAGAATACCTGTGCTAGCACTTAGTTTAGGATATATTGGATTACTATGGGGATATAGCCTATTAAATGATGCTGATGATATTTTAAATATTGAAGTTATTCACTATGGTAATATTGCATGGTTTTTCATAATATTTTACTTTATAGGTATTATAAATACAGCAAATAACAAGTATAAAGGAAAGTTTTTCGTTCCGATGATATACTCTTTTGTTTTAGTTTATACGATATGCTGCACAGGCCTTAGAACTGCTGTTATTTCTATGATGTTCACTTTGGTTTTGGCAGTGATGTACGTTGCATTTAATAAAGAAATTGATAGAAAATCAAAAATTGCTTTAGCATTACAATTTGTTTTAATACTAGCTTTTACATTATGTATTGTTAAGTTTGAAGATTTCGTAATACCTGATTCATCCAGAGTTGTTGCTGTTAAGGATGATTTTACTTACGATCTTAAAAAAGATACATCTAATGCACCTAAAATTGAAGTTGATGAAGATGTTGAGCTAACGAAAGAAGAGATGTTGAAGCTTCTTCCAAAAGAAGAAATTAGGGCAGATTCTTTACCTGTAGGAAATATGACTACAAACAACTTATCAACTTTAGAAGATACTTTCAGATATTATATTTTCTCATCTGATGAGACAGAAGCAGCAACTGTTGAAAAATTACATAAGGATATTAAAAACTCAGAATATAAGTATATACTTGTCAATAAGGAGAATATCAAGTTTGCCTCAGAGTTCACTGTTCCAAGAGGTAGAAACTATTTGTGGCTGGGTGCAATAAATGAATTTAATAAAAACAAGCTCTTTGGAAATGGTATTATGCATTACCAAAACAAATATATTGGAACTTTCCCACACAACGTTGTGCTTGAAGCTCTTTCAGATATTGGAATAGTTGGTACAGGTATAATAGGTATATCCGGATTTTTACTATTTGTTTTATTTATAGTAAGGGCATATAAAAGAAATGAGTATGAAATATTAAGGATTTTATTTTTGACATCTTGCTATTTACCGTCATTCTTTATTTATACAAGCTTGTATAAAAATGAAATGCTTACATTCTTCTTCAGTGTACTAATATTTTATTTCTTGAAAACTAGAGGAAATAAAGAGGTTTAGGATGGATAATTTAAAATTTTTAATTGAAAAACTGAAACAACTCTATAAAAAAGGTCTCTTTCATATTATGGGATCCAGCATAATAAATAAGATTCTATTTTTTATAGGTAACGTGTTTGCTGTCAGATTTCTTACGAAGGCTGAGTATGGAGCTTTTGCTTATGCAGATAGTATCATGGCCTTTGTAATAACTTTAAATGGACTTGGCTTAACCAATGGACTTTTACAATTTGCATCTGAGTCAGAGTATTTAGAAAAAAGATATGCTATAAAGCAGTATACTTTGAAGCTGGGAATTATTATAAGCACTGTAACTTCAATATTTTGTCTAATAGTTACACTGCTATTTGACTTTAAGATAAATGGAATAAAATGGCTCTTGCTAATATACTCTTTTTATCCTTTGGTATACTATCTATTCAAATACTATCAGGTATATACTCGTGCTGCAAAAGACAATGTTAGTTTTTCTAGAATGACAAACCTTGATGCTCTTATATACGTGGGAGTTGAAATAGTTGGTACTTACTTTTGGGATGAGTCAGCAATTATATTAGCCATGTATATATCTTCAATAATTGCAACGATGTATGGTATGTCAGTAACGAAAAAGTATGATGATGGATCTAGAGTTGCTCTAACGAAAAATGAGAAAAAAGAGATTTTCAAGTATTCTTTTTTAACATCAATAAATACTTTGGTAACAAATTTAACAGGATTTGTAGATGTATTTCTTATTGGAGTATTGGTGCTTGATAAGGACCTAATTGCAACTTACAAGGTTGCTACAGTAATACCGTTGGCATTGATGTTTATCCCAGATGCTGTAATGATGTTTGTTTATCCATATTTTGCAGAGAACAAGAACAATAAGGAATGGATAAGAGAAAATACTATAAAACTGTTCAAAATATCATTTCTTATGAATGTTTTTATAACGGTAAGTTTAGCTATAGGGGCACCGCTTATAATAAGCATAATATGGGGTGAAAAATATGCTGAAGCCTCTGGAATACTAATGCTTCTAGCTGTTAACTACTTCTTCTCGGCTACGTTTAGATATAATATTATTTCGATTTTGAGCTCGCTCAGAAAAATGAAGTCAGTTTTAGCTATAAATATCGTTTCAGCAGTTTTGATAGTAATTTTTGATATAACTCTCATTAAATATATGGGAATAGTAGGCGCTGCTATATCATCAATATTAGTTATGGTGATAACTAGTTTGGCCCTTTTACCTGTGATATATAAAGAATTAAAAAAATAACTATATAAGTAATGTAATAGCCTGTGAATTCTTGAGATTCATGGGCTTTTATGATATAATTGAGTGATATTAAAAATTATTGAAGAGGAAATTATGAAATTTTATAGAAATAAAAAGAACATTAGAATTTTTCTATTCGTAATAGCAGATATTTTAAGTGTGTGTCTAAGCTCTTTCTTAGCTTTAGCTATACGCTTTGATATGTTTTTAATACCGGAACAATACTTAGAGGCTTCTTTTAAATGTTATTTACCATACTCAATAATAACAATTGGCGTACTAAGCGCTTTTAAGCTATATAATAGAGTGTGGTCCTATGCTTCCATAGGTGAAATCATTGATATTTTTAAGGCCTCTATTTCTATTGAGATGATTTTTATCTGTTATCATATCTTCTTTGGTATTCCAATGCCTAGAAGTTATTATCCATTAAATGTTATTTTTATTATATTCTTCCTTACTATGATAAGATTTACAAAGGTACTATACATTTCTGTGAAGAATTCAATGAATAGTAAGAGCCATAATAATCGTATTATGATTATTGGAGCAGGTGCTGCAGCCTCAGTTCTTATAAAGGAAATCAAGAGCAGTTCTAAACCTGTAAAGATAGTTTGTGCTATTGATGACAATATACACAAGAAAAATAGCTATATTTTGGATATACCGATAGTTGGAAATAGAGAATATATAAAAGAGGCTGTAAGAATATACAACATTAATGAAATTATCATAGCTATGCCTTCTGCTTCTATTGAGACGGTTAGAGAGCTAATAAAAACTTGTCAGGAAACTGGTAAAGTTGTTAAGATTCTTCCAAGTGTTACTAAGAGTCTTACAAGTTCAGTTTCAAGAGAAGTTAGAGCAGTAAACTATGAAGACCTTTTAGGTAGAGATACTATAGTTGTAAATCAAAAAGGCATAAATGAATTTATTTCAGACAAGACAGTTTTAGTCACAGGTGGAGGTGGATCGATAGGATCTGAGCTGTGTAGACAAATTGTAAAATATAGACCGAAGAGATTAATAATATTTGATATATATGAAAATAATGCCTATGAAATTGAAATGGAATTAAATAGACATAATCCAGATATGAATATATCAACTCTCATAGGGTCTATAAGAGATAATGAAAGAATGGAAAAGGTCTTTGAAAAATATAGACCTGAGATAGTTTATCATGCAGCAGCACATAAACATGTACCGCTTATGGAACACTCTCCAAATGAAGCAGTTAAAAATAATTGCTTAGGAACTTTGAACTTAGTTAAGTTAGCTGATAAATATAAGGTTTCTAATTTTATACTTATTTCTACTGATAAAGCTGTGAGACCTACAAATATAATGGGCGCAACTAAGAGAATATGTGAAATGATAGTTCAGACATATGCACAGAAATCAGAAAATACTCGCTTTGCGGCTGTAAGGTTTGGAAATGTTTTAGGCAGTAATGGCTCAGTTATTCCACTGTTTCTTAAGCAGATTGCTGAAGGAGGACCAGTTACAGTAACACATAAGGATATTACAAGATTCTTTATGACAATTCCTGAGGCTGTTTCTCTAGTTTTACAGGCAAGTCTTTATGCAGCAGGCGGAGAAATCTTTGTATTAGATATGGGAAATCCTGTAAAAATATATGAGCTTGCAGAAAACCTGATAAGGCTGAAGGGTTTTACGCCTAATAAGGATATCGATATAGAGATTGTCGGCCTTAGACCGGGAGAAAAACTATATGAAGAAATTCTTATGGATGAAGAAGGTCTTGATAAGACTGATAATAATATGATTTATATTGGAAAGCCATTAAAGATAGACTACGACGAATTTCTATCTAATTTAGATGACTTAATAGAAGCAGCTAAAGATAACAATAAAGACATTAAAGAGATGACAAGAGGTGTTTGTGACACTTACACCATAACAGATAATTAATATTAGTGTAGGAGGCTATATGAAGATACCGTTTTCACCACCTGATATGGGGGAAAAGGAAATAAGTTTAGTTAATGAAGTAATTAGCTCAGGGTGGATAACAACTGGACCTAAAACTAAAAAGCTAGAAGAAGAAATAGCAAAAAGAATAGGAACAGAAAGGGCAGTATGTTTAAATTCAGCAACTGCTTGTATGGAACTGACTTTAAGACTTTTAGGAATAGGTAGAGGAGATGAGGTTATTACATCTGCATACACATATACAGCTACAGCTTCTGTAATCGATCACGTTGGAGCTGACATAGTACTTGTAGATACTGATGGAAATAGCTTTGAAATGGACTATTCTGCTCTATATGATGCTATTACACCCAAAACAAAGGCAATAGTGCTAGTAGATATCGGTGGAAAGATTGCTGATTATGAGAAGGTAATAGATATAGCAAATAGAAAGAAAGATATTTTTGAGGCCAAAACAGATATTCAAAAAGCTATAGGAAGAATAGCTGTTCTTGCAGATAGTGCACATGGATTTGGAGCTACAAAGTCTAGAAAAGAAAGTGGTCAATTTGCTGACTTTACTTCTTTCAGTTTCCATGCAGTTAAAAATCTTACTACTGTTGAAGGTGGTGCTGTTGTATGGAAGAAGATAGATGGTATCGACAGTGATGAACTTTATAAACAGTATATGTTAGCTTCTTTACATGGTCAGAGCAAGGATGCTCTTGCTAAGACTCAGATAGGAGCTTGGGAATATGATATATTATATCCTGCATACAAATGTAATATGACAGATATAAATGCTGCTATAGGTCTTGCTCAACTTGAGAGATACGACGGTCTTTTAGCTAGAAGAAGAGAGATAGTTAATAAGTATGATGAAGCATTCGTACCTATGGGACTAAAGCCACTTTCTCATTTTGAAGGTGAAAATATATCTAGCTGTCATTTGTATTTATTGAGAATACCTGGATTTAATGAAACTGATAGAAACCAAACTATTGAAGAAATGGCAAAATTGGGTATTGCGACAAATGTACATTATAAGCCGCTTCCTATGCTAACAGCATATAAAAATCTAGGTTTCAATATAGGTGATTTTCCTAATGCCTTTGCTATGTATGAAAATGAAATTAC
>CAMCQA010000026.1 GCA_945876935.1 uncultured Clostridia bacterium
AAAAACAAGAGCCTATAGAAGAAAGTGTGACAGAATAGAAAAGGTGAAAATATGAATATAGCATTTCATACCTTAGGTTGTAAGGTCAATCAGTATGAAAGTGATGCAATGAAAAATAAGTCTAAAGAGAAAGGCTGGACTGTTGTAGATGAAAATAGCTTTTCAGATATATATGTCATAAATACTTGTACTGTAACCAATCTTGCAGATAGAAAATCTAGACAATATATCAGAAGAATGAAAAAAATTAACCCTGATTCTGTAGTTGTAGTAACTGGGTGTTATGCTCAGGTTAGCGAACAGGAAGTAAAGGAAATAGAGGGTGTAAATCTAGTTATAGGAAATAACAACAAAAGCAAAGTAATAGACATAATAGATGAGTATGTAAGGGATAGCAGGGAAGATATACTCTCACATGTAATTCCAACATCAGAGCTTATTGAATTTGATGAATGGCATATAGATGCTAGCTTTGAAAGCAAAACGAGAGCTTTTGTAAAAATTCAAGAAGGCTGCAACAGATATTGTTCCTATTGTATAATACCTTATGCTAGAGGTAATATAAGATCGAGAAGTGAAGAAAACATTTTAGAAGAATGTAGAGAACTTATTTCAAAAGGTTTTAAGGAGATCGTTCTCACAGGAATAAACACAGCTTTGTATGATGATTTAGACGGACTTCTTGATAAGTTAGACAATATGGAGGGTGAGTTTAGAGTAAGACTAAGCTCACTAGAGCCGACAGTAATCAACAAGGAGTATGTTGAAAAGATTTTAAAAAGGAAAAGGCTTTGCCATCATCTCCATTTATCTCTTCAGGCAGGATCTGATGAGGTATTAAAAGCTATGAATAGAAGATATGATTCTAAAGAATATGTCTCTATTGTAGATAAGATTAGAGAGTTTGACGAATTTTATGGCATAACTACCGATATAATTGTGGGTTTCCCTGGAGAAAGTGAGAAAAACTTTGAAGATACTTTAAAAGTAGTTGAAAAAGTAGGATTCTGTAGGGTACATCCATTTAAATATTCGGCTAGAAGAGGAACTAAGGCAGCAGAGATGAATAATCAAGTTGCCGAGTCTATAAAGAAAAATAGAAGCGAAGAGCTAATAAGCCTTTCAAATAAAGTTGCGGTAGCTTTTGCCCAAAAAAATATAGGAAGAGAAGAAGTTGTTCTATTTGAAGAGTACGATAATAAGGTAAATGCTGTAACAGGCTATACAGATAACTATATTAAAGCTTATTATTCTTGTGCAGAAGATGATTCTGAAAAATATATTGGGAAGCTTATAGATGTTAAAATTGATGGAATTATCCATGATGGAGTTAAAGTGATATTATAGATAGTTAAAGAAAGGAGAAGTCATGTCAGATTGTATATTTTGTATGATAAAAGAAGGCAAGATACCTTCATCTACTGTATATGAAGATGATAAAATCTTAGTTTTCAACGATGTGGATCCACAGGCTCCTGTTCATATGTTAATGATACCAAAGAAACATATATCTTCTTTAAATGAAACTTCTGAAGAAGATGAAGCTCTTTTGGGTTACATGATGAATAAGGTTAGAGATGTGGCTAAACTAGCAGGACTGGATAACGGATATAGGGTTGTTATCAACTGTGGAGAAGATGGAATGCAGACAGTATTTCACATTCATGTTCATATACTAGGAAAGAGAAAGATGCTTTGGCCACCAGGTTGATAATTTGATTAAGGACTTGCAAAAGTTATTTGTTTTTAGTATAATACATATGTTATAGACTATTCATAATATAGATTTTAATTTAAGTCAGGGGGTGAAATAGATATGGCACAGGTTATAGTAAAAGACAATGAAAGCTTAGAGAGTGCTCTTAAAAGATTCAAAAGATCTTGCGCAAGAGATGGCGTAATGAGTGAACTTCGTAAGAGAGAACACTACGAAAAGCCTAGCGTAAAAAGAAAGAAAAAGTCTGAAGCAGCTAGAAAAAAGGCTAAGAAGTACTAATTCTTTCAGATTGAGGTAGAGATTCTTGAAAAATAGATTAATGGCAGATTTTAAAGCTGCTATGAAAGAAAAAGATGAAATCCGTAAAAATACTATTACCATGGTGAGAGCGGCAATTAAGCAAATTGAGATAGATACAAAAACAGAGCTATCTGATGATGAAATATTGCCTATTATTTCAAAACAGGTAAAGATGAGAAAAGATGCCTTAGCGGATTTTGAAAGAGGCGGAAGAACTGACTTAATGGAAGTCTATAAACAAGAAATAGAAGTTTTAAATGAGTATTTACCTAAACAACTTACACCAGAAGAAATAGAAAGTCTAGTAGCGGAAGCTGCTAATGAGATAGGCGTGACTTCAGGAATGGAGAATATGGGTAAGCTTATGGGTGCATCTATGTCTAAGTGCAAAGGTCTTGCAGATGGATCAGATGTTAAAGATGCTGTAATGAAATTTCTAAAAAAATAATGTAATTAACTGACCTTGCTAATAGCTCGGTCAGTTTTTATTCTATTTGATAAGGAGTAGATATGAGTGAAGTAAAAATGAATAAAATGGGAAGTATGCCTATTTGGAAACTTCTTTTCACTATGTCTGGGCCTGCAATTTTATCTATGTTTATAAATGCTTTATATAATATAGTAGATAGTATTTTTGTAGCTCAATTGGGAGAAGATTCTTTAACTGCCGTTACTATTGCATATCCAGTACAGTTTTTAATGATTGCCATAGCGGTTGGTACAGGAGTAGGTTTAAGTTCACTGATATCAAGAAGGCTAGGAGCGGGAAAAATAGAACAGGCAAGTACAGCAGCAAATAGCGGCCTTAAATTAGGGTTTTTCAATTGGTTACTTTTTTTAATTTTTGGCATATTTGGTTCAAGACTATTTACCGAAATTTTTACTACAGATAGTAATATAATGGAGCAAGGTGTAAGTTACCTTTCCATAGTTTCTATTTTTAGTTTTTTTGTTATGATAGAGATATTGATGGAAAAGATATTTCAAGGAACAGGAAATATGATCTATCCTATGATAATGATGATATCAGGTGTTTTAACAAACACGATTATAGATCCAATATTGATCTTTGGACTTTTTGGAGCTCCTAAGTTAGGCGTGTCCGGTGCGGCAATATCAACGGTATTTGCACAGTTCGTTGCATTTTGTATAGGGATTTACTTTATAAAGAAAAAGAATACACCTCTTGATATAAATATATTTAAAAGTAGAATAAATTGGCATACAGTAAAAGAAATATATGCTGTAGGTGCTCCAACTATTTTAATGCAGGCCATAGGTTCTGTAATGATATTTATTTTAAATATGATTCTTGTTGTTTACTCTACAACTGCAGTGTTTATATTTATGCCGGCTTTTGGGCTGAATCAGGGTGCATTGCCAATAATGGGATATAACTATGGTGCTAAAAATAAAGTTCGTCTATTAGAAACTTACAAGAAAGCAAATATTATAGTATTTGTCATAATGGCCGTAGGATTTGCTATTTTTCAATTATTCCCAGAATTTCTATTGAGCTTATTCAATGCAAGTCCTACTATGTATGAAATCGGAACAGTAGCTATAAGAACTATAAGCATATGTTTTATTCCAGCTGGATTTGGAATAGTATCTGCAAGTCTCTTGCAGGCCACAGGGCATGGAATGTCCAGTATGTGGGGTGCAGTATTAAGACAACTTGCTGCTATTGTACCTATGGCATATATATTTGGTAAAATAGGAGGAGTAAATCTTATTTGGTACGCTTTTCCTTTGGCAGAGATAGTAGGTTTTTCATACTACTTAATTTTAATAATATACTTAAACAAGACTAGCTTTAGTAAGTTGGAGGTACTGGATCATGAATAATATAGTAATTAGTATTAACAGACAATTTGGAAGTGGTGGTGGAGAAATTGCTACTAAATTAGGCGAAAGGCTTGGCATAAAAGTATATGATGAAGAGATACTTGATCTTATAGCTGAAGATTGCGGATATGAGAGAAGTTATGTCAATGAGGTTGTTGAGCATATGACAAGTTTATTAAACTTTGATTTATCTGGATTCATAGGTTACAGTATGGGTGGAGTAATAGGAGCAGCTAGATTAAATGGAGAGGATATATTTGCTTCTCAAACGAGAGTTATCAATAAGCTTTCAGAGGAAGAATGCATTATAGTAGGAAGGTGTTCAGATTACATTTTAAAAGACAAAAGTAATGTTATAAGTGTTTTTACTCATGGATCTAAAGAATATAGAGAAAATCGCATTATGATTAGCGAAGGTTTATCTCATCAAGAGGCACTATCTTTAGTCAAAGATAATGATAAATTTAGATCTAAGTATTACAGTTATTATTGTGAGAGAAAATGGGGAGATGCTGAAAATTACAGCTTGGTGCTAGATACAGAAAAGTTATCAATAGATACTTGTGTAGATATATTAGAATCAGTTTTTAAAAATAAAAAAAGTATATAAACAAAAAAGTCATATTGAAAAGTAACTACTTTCCAATACGACTTTTTTTATGTTCATTATAGTCAGCGCTCGAATATACAATTTTTATATCTTCCTTTTCTAATTCTAGACTCTCATCTTTTATTAGATCGTAGGTTAGAGAATCTCTTAAAAGGTGCTTCCACACTGTGTATGTTGCATGAAGAAATGAAGAAGATATTTCCATTTCATTATATATTATAGGACAGTCGTAAGGGGTAAAGTGAGGATAATATATTAAATGAAGTTTATTATTATCATCTATATAAGGAGCAACGGGATAAGTTCTACACTGTAGAGGTCTTTTTTCTCTAGGACATTTAGGTGGAGTTTTACATTTTATAAAGCCTACTTTTCCACTCCATGAATCAGGATAAACATCGTCACTTGCATCTTCAAAACTCCAATCGATCCAGCTATGATCATCATGCACTAAGAACTCACCAGGAAATAGATATATTCCTAGATCGGAGGAATCAAGATTTTTACTTTCTATACTGTCTTCAGGAGAACAACAAATAGAGCCACATACGGCACCACAATCAAAAGGTACAGGACTTACTTTATCAAGCAGCCTATATATAGCTTTCCACTTTTTTAATCCTGTAGAACCTTTTATTAAATTATTGGAATTCTCTTTGAAATTAGCATAATTTTTCGTCATAAATATATCTCCATTTTTTATGTTTACTGTTATATTTTACTCTAAAATTTAATATAAAAAAAGTAAATTTAAAAAGTGTTTATTAGATATATTAGTGGTATAATATAATATCATAATTTAAATAAGTTCACTATGTTAAGTATTTTGAATATTTAACTATTATATGAGGTTTTTAATGAGATTAGGTATTGACATAGGATCAACGACCGTAAAAGTTGTTGTTATAGATGATAATCATAAAATAGTATATAAGAGATATGAAAGACATATGTCAAATGTTGTAGAAAAAGTTAGAGAGCTTCTAGTTGATGTAAGATCTCAGTTTCCTACAACTTTATTTAAGTGCGTAATTACAGGTTCTGGAGGTCTGTCACTTTCTAAGAGTGTTGCTGTTACTTTTCAGCAAGAGGTAATATCGTGTAGCAGGGCAGTTGAAACATTGATTCCTGAAACTGATGTCGTGATTGAGCTTGGTGGAGAAGATGCTAAAATAACATTCTTTGGTAATGCTGTTGAACAGCAGATGAATGGTACTTGTGCAGGAGGTACGGGTGCATTTATAGATCAGATGGCAGTATTGTTGAATACTGATGCTTCAGGATTGAACGAGCAGGCGAAAAAGAGTACTAGAGTATATCCGATTGCTGCTAGATGTGGAGTATTTGCAAAGACTGATATTCAGCCTCTTATAAATGAGGGTGCTAAGACTGAAGATCTAGCTATGTCTATTTTCCAGGCTGTTGTAAATCAAACTATAAGTGGATTAGCATGCGGCCGTAGCATAAAGGGAAATATTGCTTTTTTAGGTGGGCCATTAACCTTCTTAGATCAGTTAAAAGGTGCATTTATAAGAACTTTAGATCTTAAGCCAGAAGAAGTTGTTATTGCAGATGACGGTGAGTATTTTGTTGCCATCGGTGCAGCTTTGCTTGCAGATGAAGAAAATTTGATAGAAATTTCTACAATAATCAATAAAATCGACTTTTTAGATATGGATTTACTATCGGAATCTGAATATCTTGATCCTTTATTTTTAAGCGACGAGGATTATGAAGAGTTTAGAGAAAGACATGATAAGGCAAGAGTTAAGAGAGCTGATATAGATAAAGCTAAAGGTAGTCTTTATTTAGGAATAGATGCAGGCTCAACAACTACTAAAGCTGTATTAATAGATGAAAATAAACATTTATTGTATGAATTTTATAAGAATAATGAAGCTAACCCTATAGAGGTTGTTAGAGGCCTTATTACAGAGGTGTATAGCCTTCTTCCAGAGGATGCATATATTGGAAGAGCTGGCGTCACAGGTTATGGTGAGGGTCTTATTAAGACAGCATTTAAAGTCGATATAGGAGAGATAGAAACAATAGCTCATTATAAAGGTGCTAAAGAGTTTTTAAATAGTGTTGACTTTATTCTTGATATCGGCGGTCAAGATATGAAATGTATGCAGATAAAGGACGGGGCAATATTTAACATTATGCTTAATGAAGCTTGTTCGTCAGGTTGTGGATCCTTTATTGAAACCTATGCTAAGTCTGTTAATATGGGTGTGGAAGATTTTGCGCAGGAAGCTGTTAAATCACAACTACCTGTTGATCTTGGTACTAGATGTACAGTGTTTATGAACTCTAAGGTAAAGCAAGCTCAAAAGGAAGGGGCTACTATAGGTGATATTTCCGCAGGACTTTCTTATTCCGTTATAAAGAATGCGCTATACAAGGTTATAAAGCTTAGAAATAGTGATGATGCAGGGAAAAATGTAGTTGTTCAAGGCGGTACATTCTTAAATGAAGCTGTCTTAAGAAGCATAGAAAAAATTCTTGAAAGAGATGTTATAAGACCAGATATTTCAGGTCTTATGGGGGCTTATGGTGCAGCTATAATCGCTTTGGAATCACATGATGATAAAAGTGCAAAATCAACTTTATTAGATGAAGATAAACTTTATAGTTTCACTGTTACCACATCTGATGCAAGATGTGGCTTATGCGAAAATAACTGCTTCTTGACCATAAACAAGTTCAATGATAACACCAGATTTATTACAGGTAACAGATGTGATAGAGGAAGTGGTATATCAGATCAGAGTAAGGATGTACCTGACCTATATGAATACAAGTACAATAGATTATTTAGTTATGTACCTTTAGATAAAGATAAGGCTTTGAAAGGTGAAATAGGAATTCCAAGAGTTCTGAATATGTATGAGAATTATCCTTTCTGGTTTACATTTTTTAATGAACTTGGATATAGAGTTGTTTTGTCTGATCAATCAACAAAGGATATGTATGAGAAAGGTATGGATACAATAGCTTCAGATACAGCTTGCTATCCTGCTAAACTAGTTCATGGACATATAAAAAACCTTGTAGATAAAGGTATAAAAAGGATTTTCTATCCTAATATCAACTATGAGCAGATTGAGGATGAAGAAGCACCTAACCATTTTAATTGCCCGGTAGTTGCTACATACCCTGAACTTATAAAAAATAATATGGACGATGTTTTTATTGAGCATGAGGTGGAGTTTATAAGTCCATTTCTTCCATACGATGATGATAATAAACTGGCAAAAAGTTTAATTAGACTCTTTGGTAAAGAAGGCTCATCAAATGATGAAATTAAGAGAGCTGTAGCTTTAGGAAGATTAGAAAATGCTAATGTTAAAGCAGAGATAAGACAAAAGGGAGAAGAAATTTTAACTTGGGCTAGAGAAAATGATAAAAAGGTTATCGTTTTAAGTGGTAGACCATATCATTTAGATCCAGAAATAAATCACTCTATAAATAAGGTTGTTACATCATTTGATATGGCTGTTGTAACAGAAGATTCCGTTGCTCATTTAGGAAATTTAGAGAGACCTATAAGGGTACTTGATCAGTGGATGTATCATTCTAGACTTTACAAGGCTGCTGATTTTGTTGGAAATGATGATGTAGCTGAGATGATTCAGTTAAACTCCTTTGGTTGTGGATTAGATGCTGTTACGACTGATGAAGTTCAGGAAATAATGAATGTTTACGGAAAACTTCATACAGTTTTAAAAATCGATGAAGGTAACAATTTAGGCGCTGCTAAAATAAGAATAAGATCACTTATTGCAGCTCTTAAAGAAAGAGATAGAAATATTGCTGATGGAGTATTTACAAAGCAAGGTAAGTCAGGGAGTACTTCTGTACAAAAAATTGATTTTACAAAAGAGATGAAAAAAGAATACACCATTCTTATTCCTCAAATGGCTCCGTTGCATTTTCAGTTCTTTGAGAGAGCTTTAGAAAAGAGCGGATACAAAGCTAAAATGTTACCAGCTGTTAGTGGTAAGGCTATAGATGAAGGTCTTAAGTATATTAATAATGATGCTTGTTACCCTACGATAGTAGCACTGGGACAGATTATTGCTCATCTAAAATCAGGAGAAGTAGACCTAGATAAAACAGCTATATTTATGTCTCAGACTGGAGGAGGATGTAGAGCAAGTAATTATGTCTCTCTTCTTAGAAAGGCCCTAAGAGAACTTAATATGTCTCAGATTCCAATTGTATCAGTAAATCCTGGTCATCTTGAGAAAAATTCAGGATTTAGCCTGACTGCAGGTCTTATAAAGAGAATGATATTCGGTGTTCTGTATGGGGATTTGCTAATGCATACTCTTTACAGAATGAGACCTTATGAGATTGAAAAAGGATCAGCTGATAGATTATTTGAAAAGTGGTCAGAGATTGCAAAAGATAATATAGAAGATGGAAGTATAAGAAAGTTTAGAAAGAATATGATCTCTATAATAGAAGAGTTCGATAAAATTCCAATATACGAAGATATGAGAAAGCCTAAAGTAGGAGTAGTTGGCGAAATATTAGTTAAATATCATCCTACTGCTAATAATGATGTAGTAGGCATAATAGAACAGGAAGGTGGAGAAGCTGTCGTTTTAGATTTAGTAGATTTCTTTACCTCTTGCATGTACAGTGAAGAATTTAATTTTAAAGAATTATCTGGCTCATATAAGTTTATGGCTTTAAATAATTTGGGAATTTCTATTTTAGAAATGTTAAGAAAACCTATAAATAAAGCTTTAGAAAAGAGCGTTCACTTTAATCGACCTGCTCATATTAAAGATACAGCAAAGAGAGCTCAGACCATAATTTCTCTAGGAAACCAGTGTGGAGAAGGGTGGTTATTAACAGGAGAAATGGTTGAGCTGCTAGATCACGGTGTAGACAATATTTTATGCCTTCAGCCTTTCGCTTGTCTTCCTAACCATATTACAGGAAAGGGAATGATAAAAGCTTTAAAGAAAAGATATGAAAAGGCGAACATAGCTGCTATTGACTATGACCCTGGTGCAAGTACGGTAAACCAGTTAAATAGAATTAAACTGATGATGGCTACTGCACATAAAAACTTAAAGGCATCTCTAGAAGAAAAAAACAACAATTAAAAGTTAATTTAAATATTAAACAGGCTTCTTGCTAATTGTGAGAGGTCTGTTTTTTTGTTATAATATATAGCGAAAATAACCTAGATAAGAGGAGGACAAAGTGGGAAGACACGGTACAATCGCAGGTAGAAAAGAAAAACAAGATGCAAAAAGAGCTGCAATTTTTACAAAATTTGCTAGAGCTATAACGGTTGCTGCGAAAAATGGAGGAGATCCAGAATACAATATTGCTTTAAAACATGCTATCGATAAGGCTAAAGCTATGAATATGCCTAACGATAATATAAAGAGAGCTATTAAGAAAGGTACAGGTGAACTAGCTGGAGAAAACTATGAAACAGGAAGTTTTGAAGGTTACGGACCAGGAGGAGTTGCAGTAATAGTTGATGTTCTAACAGATAATAAAAATAGAACGACAGCTGCAGTAAAACATTCTTTCGATAAGTTTGGAGGAAACTTAGGAACACCGGGATGCGTTTCATATATGTTTTCAAGAAAAGGTGTGATAGTTATAGAGAAAACAGATGAGATAAGCGAAGATAAGATCATGGAAGATGCTTTAGAGGCAGGAATGGAAGATATGATAGTATATGATGATAGCTTTGAGATACTTACTGCTCCTGAAGATTTCAACGATGTTTCAGAAAGTTTAAAATCTCTAGGATATGAGTTTATTGAAGCTGATGTCGACTATTTACCGTCTATGGACTCAGAGCCAAAAGATGAGGAAGATATTAAAAATTTAAAGAAAATGATAGATATGCTTGAAGATAATGATGATGTTCAAAAGGTTTATCATAATAGCATTGTTGATTTATCTATGTAGATTATTGTTATTAAATTAACTTTTTAAAAAGCTGTTTAATAAGGATTAAAAGGGTATAATAGAACTGAATAGAAATATTGCCTGTGGTGTTTGTGATATGGTATAATTCAACCTACATTTTTAACACGGAACCTGGAGCTTTAAAACTATGTCAAGCCTCTATAAGTGGAAGACAGATGTTTTTTATGAGGGTGCCACCTTTCTCTTGAGTAAGGGCGTGAATTAGCTGTATTACGGCATTATGGGTTTTTTATTTAAAATAAAACGACCGAATAAGTTTCGGTCGTTTTTTGCTATTTAAAAAGCCTTTTTTCTTTTTTCATAGGTTTATATTTTTTTGGTTTTAATTTTTTTCTGTACATGCCTTTAGCTTTTCTTCTTTTTCTTTTTAGATACTCTCTATATCCAAGAAGAGCTAGAACAGCAATTACTATAAGTATTAGAAGATATTTCAATAGAATGAATAGTATATGCATAATGTGAGACAGTTTTGTATAGTCTTCATTAGCCACTATAGGATTTTTAGCTATAATATCATCTTTATACTTTACAACTTGATATCCGATAATATCACCTTTAGCTACAGGTAGAGTAAGCTTATTATCAATTGAGAATTCAATCTTTGATTTAGTAGCATTAACCGGCATAAAAACATCTATTTTTTCATCCATTCCTTTAGATAATTTTTCAAAAGGATAATCTTCATCCACTATTAAATCAGAAAAGCTCTTATCGGAACCATCTTTGCTTAGAGAAGTTACTTCATACTCTTTATCAATAAGTTCAAATAATGCTTTTGTATCTTCATATATAGGCTTTTTTAATTCAGGACCAGATAGAACTAGTAAAATCATACGATTATCTTTTTTAAATAAAGATATAAGATTGTTTCCAGCTTCTTCAATAAATCCGGTTTTACCACCTACAAAACTTTCAAAAGAAAACTCCTTTCCAGGAAACATTTTATGAGTTGAGTTAATTTTTAGAGGTGTATTTCGTTTATTTGTTTTTTCTAATGTGTAAGTAGGTGAAGATAGTATTTCCAAAAGCTTTTCATTTTTTATAGCCTTTCTAGTGAGTTTTGCTAAATCTTCTACTGTTGTATACTGATCTTCATCAAAGAATCCATATGAGTTTACAAAATGGGAATTGTCTAGACCTAATTTCTTTGCTTTTTTATTCATAAGCTTAGCAAAGTCTTTCATTGATCCGTTTCCATAATGCTCTCCGATAGCTATGGCAGCATCATTAGCAGATTCTAAAAGCATTCCATATAAGGCATCTTCCAAGACTATTTTTTCATCTTCTTTAAGACCTATATTGGTTCCACCATTTTTTTGTCCTTCAAGAGCATTCTTGCTAACTGTTATTTCGTCTTTTAAATCACCTTCTTCAAGAGCCACCAGAGCTGTCAAAATGTTTAGAGTGCTAGCAGGATATATTTTTTTACTTGCATCTTTCTCAAAAAGTACATTTCCTGTTTCAACATCTATGGCTATAGCAGATTTAGAATTTAGCTTTATATCATCTTTGTCTAAAACACCGTATGTTCTATCAGGATTTAATATATATATTCCAAACACACATAGGGTTAAAAGTAAAATTAATAATAGTCTTATTTTGCTATTCAAATATTTTTCACTTCTGTTATTCATAGGCTTTACCTCTCTTTATAGAAATTATGACAACCTTTGTGCTTTTAGTCAATAAGATATGTGACAAATTCACATAAAATGGTAGCCATAAAGCCTATTTCTATTGAGTTATAGGGTGTTAAGCTATATAATTGTATGTATGGAGGGAAAAGTGTATATAAAATTTGATAAAGTAAAAAAAATATACTCCTTGGGAGAACAGGAAATAGTAGCTTTAGAGGATATGAATTTCAACATAGAGCAAGGAGAGTTCGCTATTATTGTTGGTCAAAGTGGAGCGGGGAAAACTACAGTTCTGAATATACTGGGAGCTATGGATGACGCTACAGAAGGAGCAGTAATTATAGATGGAGAAGATATAACTAAATATAATGAAGAAGAGGCTACATTGTACAGAAGAAGCAATGTAGGCTTTGTATTTCAGTTTTACAATTTGATTCAGAACTTAACAGCTATTGAAAATATACAAATGGCTAGCGAACTTGCTAAAGAATCTTTAGATTCTAATAAAATTTTGAGTTTAGTAGGTCTTGAGCATAGAGCTTCAAACTTTCCATCTCAGCTTAGTGGAGGAGAGCAACAAAGAGTAGCTATAGGCAGAGCTTTAGCAAAAAATCCTAAACTTTTATTGTGTGATGAGCCAACGGGAGCTTTAGATTATAATACCGGCAAGATGATATTAGACCTTCTATACAAAATCTGTAAGGAAGAAAATAAAACGGTTGTAGTAATAACTCACAATCAAGCTATTGTTCCAATGGCAGATAGGGTTATAACTGTTAAGAATGGAAAAGCCATTTCTAATGAGATAAATAAAAACCCTATAAATATAAAGGATATTGAGTGGTAATAAGATGAAAGTAATTTATACTCTTTGGTTAAGAAATATAAGAAAAAATAAAATACAGTTCTTTACCATAATGGCTATTATATTTCTCAGCGTAAGCTTTCTTATAGGGCTTTTATCTACATCAGCTATAATAAAAGAAGATGTAGAAGAATATTTAAAATCATCAAAGCTATATGATATAAAACTTATCAGCTATAGAGGATTTACAGAAGATGATATGGAAAAGATACGATCCATAAAGCATGTTGATGATATAGATAAGTTTAAAGAAGAGGACTTATGGCTTGAAAAGGAAGATAAGAGCATAGTAGAAGGACGAGCGATATACTTAAAATCTTTCAATAAAAATAGATTTAAGTTAGTATCTGGACGATTTCCTAGAGAAAAAGATGAAGCTATTATAGTAGTTGGAAATGACTATATTTCAGATTCTAATTTGAATGAAACAATAAAGTTAAAAAAAGAAAAAAATGGCTCTTTTGATACGCTTAAGATTGTAGGGGTTGCAGAAAACCCACTATTGATTTCAAGCAGAGGTGAACCAACTAATATAGGAAGTGGAACTTTAAATACTATAATATATACATTTGAGCAAGAAAATAGAGGTTTTGAGGCATTAAATATATATTTGGATATAGATGATAAGAAAGTTCTGAATGAAGAATATGAAACAGTTATAAGTGAAATAGATAAGAAAATAGATAAGATAGATCAAGAAAGAATAGATAACTTAACTATACAGGAAAAGGCAATAAATCCTCACAGTTTATTAAAATGGACGAGAAACAAGGCGACGGAGCTTAACGGTATATCAAGTTTTACAAATGATATAGATAAGGTTGAAGCGATAGCTAAGGTGTTTCCGCTCTTTTTCTTTATAGTAGCTTTCCTAGTTGTTACTACTAGCATGACTAAGGTTGTGGAAGACAATCGAAAGGAGATAGGCACTTTAAGATCTATGGGCTACTCTAAAAAGGGAATATACATTTTTTATTGTTTGTATGCTTCTCTCATAGGAATAATAGCTAGCCTAGTTGCCGTTCCATTAGGTTTTGAAGTTTTCCCAAAAGTAATAGGAAAAGCATATTCAATAGGATACAATCTACCGGAGATTAAAACAAAATATCTTCCAGAAGTATTTATTCCTGTAGTATTTATATCTATTCTGCTTGTGCTTGTAACTGTAATAATCGTGACAAGAAGCATTTTAAAAGAGAAACCTGCAGAATTATTCCTATATAAAGAGACAAAAAATATAGTAGATAAGAAGATTTTTCTAGAAAGAATATCTTTTCTTTGGAATCATATATCTTTTAGAACAAAGGTAAACTTGAGAAACATATTTCTTTATAAAAAGAGAATGTTGATGACTATTATTGGGATTTCAGGGTGTTTTGCTCTTGTACTAACCTCTTTTGGTTTAAAAGATTCCATTTCTAACATAGTGGAAAATCAGTATAATAAGGTTTATGAATATGATATTAGAGTTTCAATAGCCAAAGAAAATAAAGAATTTGATGAAAAATATAAAATAGATGATAGTCTTGAAATTGCCAATGTGGATGCAACGGTTGTTAAAACAGGTAATAAAATAGATACGGAAAAGGCTACGATAAGTGTAATAGATGAAGGTGATAGTATAGATGGATTTATAAATTTATACGATGAAGATGGAAATAAAACTGCACTTTCATCAAAAGGTATATTTGTTTCTCAAAAATTGGCTGAGCTTTACAATTTAAAGAAGGGAGATGACTTAAAAGTAGAAATCAACGATGAAAATTATAATTTTAAAATCGAAGGTTTTTTCTTACATTATGTAGGTCATCAAATAATTGTACGAGATAATTACTATGAGAAAATAACAGATTTTAAACCTAAACATAATATTTCATATGTTAATTTTAAGGAAGATGTTAAGGATGAAGAGATAAACGAAATTATCGAGCAAATGATGGAAGAGAAGGATATACTCCATGTGATAAGTACTTCGTATATAAAGAAAACTTTTGCAGATTCCATAGATAATTTAGACTATATTATCATAGTTATGAATATATGCGCAGGTCTTTTATCTTTTGT
>CAMCQA010000027.1 GCA_945876935.1 uncultured Clostridia bacterium
AACCCATAGCTACGATTACTTTTTCTGCATCTGGTGCACCAACGTAATCAAATAGCTTATAGCTTCTGCCTGTTAGCTTGCTAATTTCATTCATGTAATCTTCAACTACCTTTGGAAGAGCTTCATAATAAGGCTTTGAAGCTTCCTTAGCCTGGAAGAAGATATCAGGGTTCTGAGCAGTACCTCTTGTTACTGGGTGCTCAGGATTTAAAGCTCTATCTCTGAAGTTCTGAACAGCTTCCATATCAACCAGCTTAGCAAAATCTGCATGATCGATAACTTCAATTTTCTGAATTTCGTGAGAAGTTCTGAAACCATCAAAGAAATGTAAGAATGGAACTCTACCTTTAATAGCTGCAAGGTGAGCTACTCCACCTAAATCCATACATTCCTGAACAGATGATGAACATAGTAATGCAAAGCCAGTCTGTCTTGCTGCCATAACATCGCCGTGGTCTCCGAAGATACATAGAGCGTGTGTTGCAAGAGTTCTAGCTGTTACGTGGAATACACCAGGTAGAAGTTCCCCTGCAATCTTATACATGTTAGGGATCATAAGTAGTAGACCCTGTGATGCTGTATAAGTAGTAGTTAAAGCACCTGAAGCTAGAGATCCGTGAACAGCACCTGCTGCACCTGCTTCTGACTGCATTTCAACAACCTTAACTTCCTGACCGAAGATGTTCTTAGCACCGTGAGCTGCCATATCATCAACAACTTCTGCCATAGGAGAAGAAGGTGTTATAGGATAGATTGCTGCTACATCTGTAAATGCATAAGATACATAAGCCGCAGCTGCGTTACCATCCATGGTTTTCATTTTTTTCTGTGACATATTACCCTCCAAATTTTATAGAAAAGCTTATGCTTTTCAAACTTCATATTTGATACAATTTACTTTATATCAAATTTGCTACTTTGTCAATAAAAGTCAATTTTGTTTTCAAAACAATGCACCTTTGAAATTACTTGTATACAAGCTCTTTTGTACTATATAAAACAAAAGATTCTAAGCAAGTGTTAACTTATACTTACTCACAGCTTTTTTATCATAAACTTTTCTAATAAAAAAATGAAAAACGGTGAAAAATTTTCACCGTTTTTATAAAGGTTTTTATATTAAATTTATTTTTTTATGTTATCTAGAAAAGTTTTCCACATAGATTTTCCTAAATCTAAAGTATGAAGATATTCTACTTTTGATCCATGTCTTGGATTATTAACGTTAGTAGATATAACTGTTCTTCCATCTACCTCTCTAACCAAGTATCTTCTCATTCCTAACTTATGTGCATCATCTTGATCATCTGAGTCGGTTACGTATATAGCAGATACTTTTCCAGAATCATCATATTCAGCGCCCCACAACGTCACAATATGACTGTTTGTTCCTGTTGTGATATATTGAAGTCCGGCTATTGATCCGTTCTCCAATAAAGTTTTCACAGTTCCACTAAATGATGTAAGGTTTCCGCTGAACATTCTATTTGTCAGCTTCTTATTTTTAAATACTTCATGGAAGAAGCCTGCTCTATCATCAAACTTAAACTCATCTTTCTCATCATTTGTTCCTCCAAGAGGCTTCGGAGAATAACCATTGATGTAAAAATCAGCTAAAATATCTGTCTGGTATCCCGCTTTATGACTGAAGAAATACAATGTAAACATATTGTATATAGCACTATTCTTCTGTTCACCATAAGAATTAAATAAGTATCTTATGTCTTTTATAGTGTTTTCTGGCTTACCTTCAAAATATTTTTTGCTTTCTAGGTATGCTAAAAACTCTTTTATTTCTTCTTTATTCTGATCCTGCCACCAGTAAATCATATTCGTTGCAACAGCAGCAAAACAAAGGCTTCTATCTATACTCTGATCTTCGTCTACGCCCTTTTTATTAGTATCATACCAACCTTTATTTCTTTCATAAGGAGCTTCATAATTTACATAATCTGTTCCAATAGGAACTTTTACAAAGCTTCCACCTTCACCCATAGTCGACGGTGTTATGCCCTTAGCCCAAAGAATATTTTTCTTCTTTTCCCCATCCATGTAGCTTGTCCAATTAGCTTTTGGTTTTTCTGGCTCAACAGTTTCTGGATTTTCTGGATTTACGGGTTGCTCTGGATTAGGTTCTACTGGAGTTTCAGGAGAATCAGGCGTATCAGGAGTTGATGTGTCTACTGGAGTTTCTGGTTCTTTTGTGTTATCACCATCTTCAGTTCCTGTTGATGGAGCACTTCCACTTCCTTCAGTATCACCTGGTTTTGTCTCTTCCGGACTATCTGGCATTACTGCATCACCACCTGGAGTTTCTGGTTCTTTTATGTTATCACCATCTTCAGTTGAAGGTTTATCACCACCTTCACTAGGTGGAACTTCTGGCTGTCCAGAGTTTTAATCAACTGGTTCTTCAGTAGAGTCTGGCTTTTCTCCATCTGAATTTTCTGGTTCAGTAGGCTGAGGATCCCTCGGTGTTGTTTCATCCGGTTTTGGCTTATTATCATCAGTGCTCGGCGGTAACGCTGGAGCAGAATCATTTCCTTCAGTTGTCTCCGCTCCATTATTTGCATCGCTATCATCTGGCTTTGCAGGCTCCTCTGAGCTACCTTCATCTTTATCATTTGTACCCTCTGGTTCAGCAGGCTGAGAATCGCTTGGTGTTGTTTCATCTAGTTTTGTCTTATCCGGACTTTCAGGCTTCTCAGGCTCTGCATCTCCTGTATTTACCACCGGTTCAGAAGGCCTTGTTTCTGATTCAGAGTTATCTGCTTGGTTATTGGTTTTACATTATGATTCTCTGTAAAAGTTATATTCATAACTTCCAAAGCGCTTGCTCCATAGAAGAATGTTGATCCTCCTATCAGTGTTATCGCAAGAAGACTTATAGCAGTTTTCTTTTTCTTCTTACCTGCAGCAACTCCTATAACTATAAAAGACGCTCCTAGAAGTGCTGCTAAAGCTCTAGGATCGCTGTCATCATTTGTCTTAACAGCATTTATAGCATTCTTTGCTGATTCATTTTTATAGACTATATAATAAGACGCATTATCTTTAGCTCTTATTTTACTGATTTCTGTCTCTATAAAGGCCTTTTCATTTTGGCTTAAATCATTCTCATTAACATAGTTGTATTTTATATTAACAGTTTCTGCAGCTCCTAAGTTTCCTTCAGCATAGGCTGCTACAGTCATAAAACTCAGACCTATAGCAACAGATGCCACACCCACACTAAGCTTTCTTATACCGTATTTGATTTTCTTATTCACATTAGTTTTATGTTCCACTAGATGCCTCCTTCACTTGAGTTAATATTACTTTATACAAGTTCACCAGTTAGTGAAAATGTATTGCTAGATATTACTTTAACTTCTACTATTTTCCCTATTAGATCAGAATTTCCTTTAAAGTTTACAATCTTGTTTTCTGAGCTTCGACCCGTTAGCATTTCTCTATTATTTTTGCTAAAGTCATCAACTAAGACCTGAACTATTCTTCCTACAAACTTCTCATTATTCTTAGCAGATGATTCATTTACAGCCTCGACAAGCCTATTAAATCTTTCGTGCTTAACCTCTTCAGGAACTTGATCTGTATACTTCTCTGCAGGTGTACCTTTTCTCACAGAATATATAAATGTAAAAGCGCTATCGAATTGAACTTCTTTGACAAGATTCAAAGTATCTTCAAATTGCTCTTCTGTTTCTCCAGGAAAACCAACAATTATATCTGTGGATATACCTATATCTTTTCTTACACCTCTAAGCTTATTTATTAACTCCAAATAAGCTTCTTTTGTGTAATGTCTATTCATTTTTTTAAGAATTTCATTATTTCCTGACTGTACAGGTAAATGGAAATAGTTGCTAAGCTTATCACATGTAGCAAAAGCTTCTATTAATTCATCAGAAAGATCCTTAGGATGAGATGTCATAAACCTTATTCTTTCAAGCCCTTCCACTTCATTTAGCATTGTTATTAGCTTGGCGAAATTTACATCACCTTCTCCTTTATAAGAGTTTACATTCTGTCCCAGCAAAGTTATTTCCTTAGTGCCGCTAGCAACCAAACTTTCAACTTCCTTAACTATTGCCTCAGGAGATCTACTTCTTTCGCGACCTCTCGTATATGGAACTATGCAATAAGTACAAAAATTGTTGCAACCAAACATTATATTGACAAATGCTTTATGCTCATAAAGCCTGTCTGCTGGCAGGTTTTCTATAATATCTCCTCCATCATCCCATATATCTATTTGTCGTTCTCTCTGTGAAATAACATTCTCTAAAAGTTCAGGGAATTTGTGTATATTATGCGTTCCAAAAATTATATCTACCCAAGGGTATTTTTGTTTCACTTCATCTACAATGTGTTGTTGCTGCATCATACAACCGCACACACACGCTATAAAATTCTTATTTTTATTTTTCAGTCTCTTAAGCTGCCCAAGCATTCCAAAAAAACGCTTGTCAGCATTATCTCTAACACTACATGTATTTATTATTGCTACATCAGCTTCTTCTTTATTATCGCTTTGTATATATCCTAACTCTAAAAGCATCCCAGCTAGAGTCTCACTATCTCTCTCATTCATCTGGCAGCCCAGAGTTTGTATATGAAATTTATTCATGTTTCTTTTCTCTTCCCATTAAAATATCCACAGCTTCATCTGCTTTTAACTCATCTTCTATAACTTTGTAAAGATTCTCTGTAATAGGCATATCTATGCTTAGTTTCTCACTTAACTTATACGCCGCTTTTATAGCAAATATTCCTTCAGCAACCATACCTATCTTCGATACGGACTCTTCTGTTGAATAACCACTTCCAATCATATATCCACATCTTTTGTTTCTACTATGTTCTGATGTGCATGTCACAATAAGATCTCCAACACCTGTCAAGCCCAAGAAGGTTTCTCTGTCGGCACCCATCGCTACACCAAGCCTTACTATCTCAGCAAGACCTCTTGTAATCAGCGCTGCTCTTCCATTATCTCCATAGCCAAGTCCGTCACAAATACCTGCTGCTAAAGCTATGATATTCTTAAGAGCTCCAGCCAGTTGAACACCTATTATATCGCTATTTATATATACTCTGAATCTGTCTGTAAAGAATAGGTTTTGTATCTCCTTTGCAACTTGCGTATCCTCTGAAGATGCTACTACTGTTGTAGGTATTCTTCTAGCTACTTCTTCAGCATGGCTAGGTCCACTTATAACTCCAAATCTAATATCTGGAATTTCCTCCTTAGCTACCTGTGAAAGCAATGATAAGGTCTCGATTTCTATTCCTTTAGCAACATTTATAAATATCTTATTATTAAACTCTAATCCATAGCTTTTTATTTCAGAAAGACAACTTCTAAAAGAAGCGCTAGGAACTGCCATTACTATAAAATCACTATTTTCAATAGCTTCTTTCATAGAAGAAGGAAAAACTAAAGTTTTAGAAAGTTTGATGCCCTGCAGATACTTCTCATTTTCCATAGATGCGGCTATCTTTTCCCTTTCATTTTTATTTCTTATCCAAAGAGAAACATCTTCACCTTTATCTGCAAGAAGCTGAGCTAAAGCAGTACCAAAACTTCCTCCACCAATCACAGAAACTTTATGCTTTACTACCATTTTTCTCTCCTATCTTAGGCTCTTCTCCTCTTAACAGTCTCTTAATATTTGACTTATGCTTATATATAACAATTAAACCTAAAACTACACCTTCCCATAGAAACTCCTTATCTAAAAAGAATGCCATCAAAGGAAAGCAGGCTGCAGCTAGAACTGCACCGAAAGACATTCTCTTAGTCATCAGTATTCCAAGTGCAACTACTCCTAAAGCTGAAAAGGCAAGAATATAATTATATGCTAAAAGTCCTCCAAAACAAGTCGCTACTCCTTTTCCACCTTTAAAGTTGAAAAATATAGGCCAAATATGACCAGCGACAACTGCTATTATGCAATATGCAGCGAGAACTTTTCCTCCAAGGAACCATCCCAAAATTACTGCCACAACACCTTTCATAACATCTATAACGAGTGTTGCAACAGCCCATTTTTTACCGAGAACTCTAAGAACATTGGTTGTTCCCGCGTTTCCACTACCTTCTTTTTTTATATCTATACCTTTAGCTCTGGCAATAAGAATTGCCGGAGAAATATTTCCAATAAGATAGGCTACTATGATTCCAATAGCGAAACAAAGTTTATAGCTACAAAAATTAAGCATCCTCTTTTTCTCCCTTTTCTCTAAAAACAAACTTTATAGATGTACCTTCAAATCCAAAAGAAGCTCTTATCTTATTTTCTAGATATCTAGCATAAGAGAAATGCATTAGCTCTCTTGAGTTTATTTTAAATGAGAATAAAGGAGGTTTTACGCCAACTTGAGTAGCATAGTATATCTTTAGTCTCTTACCTTTATCTGAAGGTGGCTGCTTCATCATAACTGCATCTGAAATTAGAGCGTTAAGCTGACCTGTAGGAACCCTCATAGCTCTTCTTTCTGCAACAGCCTTAGCTAAAGCAATAACATTTTTTATTCTTATTTTATCTTTAACAGATATGAACACGCTTGGAGCATAAGTCATAAAAATCAGTTCCTTTTCAATCTCCTTTTGAAACTCCTTCATTGTATGCGTATTCTTTTCTATTAAATCCCACTTATTTACTACAACTATAATACCTTTTCCAGCCTCATGAGCGACTCCTGCAATCTTCTTATCTTGCTCAGTTATTCCTTCGGAAGCATCTATCATAAGAAGACACACATCACATCTTTCAACAGCAGCAACTGCTCTAATAACACTGTATCTTTCAATATTATCGTTTACTTTACTCTTTCTTCTTATACCAGCTGTATCAATAAGAGTGTATTTCTCTCCATCGATTTCCACATTGGTATCAATAGAGTCTCTCGTAGTGCCTGCAATATCAGATACTATAACTCTATTTTCTCCCGTTAACTCATTTATAATGGATGATTTTCCAACATTTGGCTTTCCTATAACAGCGATTTTTATCCTATCGTCTTCTTCGCCATAATCACCTTCTGGAAATGATTCTACTATCATGTCTAACACCTCGCCAAATCCAAGCATATTAGCAGAAGATATAGCCATAGGCTCTCCCATACCAAGTTCGTAAAAATCATAAAAATCATCTGGTAACTTAGGTGTATCTACTTTATTGACAACTAGTATAACCGGCTTTCCTGTTCTTCTAAGAAGATTGGCAACTTCTCTATCATCACTAGTTACTCCACTTTTTCCGTCAACCATAAATAGAATTACATCAGCTGTATCCATAGCTATAAAAGCTTGCTCCCTCATCTGAGCAGGTATAACCTCTTCACTTGCCGGCTCTATACCACCCGTATCGATAAGTCCAAAATGGATATTTCTCCACTCTCCTTCAGCATAAATTCTATCTCTTGTAACACCAGGTGTATCCTCAACGATAGATACTCTTCTACCCACTATTCTATTGAAAAATGTCGATTTACCAACATTAGGTCTTCCGACTACAGCAACTATAGGCTTACTCATTAAAAATTCCTCCTATGAAGTCTACAGGGTCAAAGGTTTCTAGATCTTCCATACCTTCCCCTACTCCTACAAATTTTATAGGCATATCGTATTCATCAGCAATTGTAACAGCAATACCTCCTTTTGCTGTTCCATCTAGCTTAGTTAAAATAACTCCTGTAATATCTGCCACATCTCCAAACTCTTTAGCTTGAGAAATAGCATTTTTACCTGTAGTTGCATCCAGAACAAGCAAAGTTTCTCTTGTGGATTCAGGAAACTCCTTGTGAAGAACTTTATTCATTTTTTCTAGCTCATTCATAAGGTTCTTTTTATTTTGCAATCTTCCTGCCGTATCACAAATAAGAACATCTATACCTCTAGCTCTAGCAGCTTGAGCCGCATCAAATAGCACAGCTGATGGATCTGCACCATCGTTGTGCTTAATTAGTGAAACATCAGCTCTTTTAGCCCATATATCAAGTTGTTCAGCTGCCGCAGCCCTAAATGTATCTGCCGCTGCAAGCATAACTTTCTTTCCTTCTGATTTATACATGTGGGCAAGCTTTCCAATGGTAGTTGTTTTACCACCACCGTTAACTCCAATCACAAGTATTACAAGAGGATAGTTGTCACTCATCTTTAGTCTGTCGCCTTTATCCATGACATCTATCATATAACCTCTCAGCTTTTGCTGAACTCGAGCAGGGTTTGTAATAAACTCTGCTTTTACTTCTGTTCTAAGTCTATCAATAATGCTAAGGGTTGTCTCCATACCAATATCGCTAGTGATAAGAACCTCTTCAAGCTCATCAAAAAGTTCCTCATCTATACTGGCTCTACCTATTATAAGGTCTCCTATCTTATCTGACAGACGCCCAAAAAAGCTTCTTTTTTCTCTTAAACTCATCTTTTCTCCTCGTTTTATGCAAATTATACTGGAAGTTCATCTCCCATTTTTAAAGAAAATATCTTCGATACACCTCTCTCAGGCATAGTTATACCATACATAACATTAGCATGTTCCATCGTTGCTTTTTGGTGTGTTATAAGTGTAAACTGAACATCTGTAAATTGCTTTAAATAGTTAGCAAATATATGAATATTGTTATCATCCAAAGCTGCTTCAACCTCGTCTAGAATACAACAAGGTGTCGGTTTAGTCTTCAAAACAGCAAACATTAAAGCTATGGCTGTCATGGTCTTTTCTCCACCAGAAAGAAGGTTAATATTTTTAAGCTGCTTTCCAGGTGGCTGAGCTGTAATCTCTATAGTTGCATTTAGAGGGTCATCAATATTGTCAATTTCTATCTTTCCATGTCCTCCGCCAAAGAATTCTTTAAATATGTTTTCAAAGTTTAAAGCTATGCTATCAAAGCTCTCCTTAAACTTCTTTCTTATTTCTCTATCCATATTTAGAATAATTCCCTTTAATTGGTCAACTGAAGCCTGTATATCTTCTCTTTCAACAGTTAAAAATTCATATCTTGTCTTTACTTCTTCATACTCTTTGATGGCACCTATATTTATGTCACCTAAATTCTTTATTTTATTTTTGATTTCCCTATTTTCTCTAGTTACTGCCGAGTGGCTCATATCTAACCTAGGCATAGCCATGGCTTCAGCATAGGATAGCTCTAATTCTTCCCAAAGCCTATCTCTAAGAGCTTTCTCTTGAGCTTCGGCTCTAGCAAGTTTAATATCTATATCATATTTTTGCCCTTGAATCATTGTTAATTTAGATGAAACTTCTTCTCTCAAAATCATAGCTTCATCATATTGCTTAGTTAGCTTCTCAACTTCTACTTCTATTTCTTTATTTTTCCTTATAGATAAATCTCTCTCAATAGTAACTTCCGCTATATCTTTACTTCTCTTCTCTATGCCTACATTTATAGCTTGGATATCTGCATCTAAATTTAAAAGCTGATCTTCCTTGAATTTAATATCTTTTTTCATGGAATCTATATTATCATTCATCATCTTCAGAATGTTCTTAAGACCTTCTGCACTCTCAGACTCTTTTGCTAAGTCGAGCTTGAACGATAAAAGTTCTTCATCCTTTAAAGCTAACATTTCTCTGCGCTTTGTAATATCATTTTCTTCGTTAGCTATAGACGAATTTAAAATTTCTAATTCTTTTTCCAGACTGTCTATTAAATCTTTATTTAACTTTAAATCTTGTTCTGCCTTCTCTTTATCTTTTTTTCTAGAATCTACCGCTAGTTTATTTCTATCAATTTCTAATTGAAGAGATTTTATTTTATTGTTAATTTTAATATTTTCTTCATGTAAAACTCTCTCTTCTAAAGCTTTATTATTTAAACTTACTTTGAATTCTTCTCTTTTTTTAGATAAACTAGCTGTTTCTTTGCTAAGGTCAGAGATTTCTTGCTCGATTGAATGGATTTTACTATTTAAAACATCTATTTCTTCAACTAAGCTATCGATTTCTTGCTTTCTTTGAAGTATATTTCCAGCCTTATGCTTCTGCGAGCCTCCGCTCATAGCTCCCGTTGAAAATATTACATCTCCTTCCAAAGTAACTAGTTTAACCTTTTCTTTTTTGCTTAAAGAAACAGCATTTTCAAGAGTATCTACCACCAGTGTATTACCAAGTAAAAAACCTGTAATATCTAAATACTTCTCATCACAAGAAACAAGTTCATCGGCATAGCCTAAAACGCCCTTTGCTTCAATTGTATTTCTCTTTCTATTGCTTGTTATTTTATTTAGAGGAAGGAATGTAGCTCTTCCTGCGCTACTATCCTTAAGAGCTTTTATAGCTTTCTTTCCAGTTTCCTCATCATTTACAACAATATTTTGAATAGCCGCACCTAATGCTGTTTCAATAGCTACCTCAAGACCTTTATCCACTTTTATAAGGTCTGCTACAACACCTTCAACACCTGAAATATTCTGAGACATTATAAACTTTACAGCATTCTGATAACCTTGATAGCTTTCTTCCATTTCTATCAAAGTCTTCTGTCTAGCTTCAAGCTTACCTATTGATAAGCCTAGTTGAAAAACTTCTTTTTCTTTCTTAGCTTTACTGTCTATATTTTCCTTAGTGCTTTTCTCTAAATCCTCCAATGAGATTTGCAGCTTAGACATATCTTCTTTCAAACTATTCAAGGACTGTTCTTGCTTAGCTTTTTCATCTAATAAAACTCTAATCTCTACTTCTTTTGTACCAGCTTCCTCTCCGCCCTCCATACTCGTATCTAAATTGATCAGAATATTATTAAGGTTTGACTTTATGTTATTCAGTACTGCCTGCTCTCTTGAGATTTCAAAAAGTCTATTTTCTTTTTCTCTTAATCTATGAGAAGCTTCTTCAAGCTCTTGCTTCATATCAGCAGATTCTTTTTCTTTTAGCTTTAGCTCTTCTGCTTTCTCTTTCAGGCTATTTATAAAGTCTGAAGAATTTTTCTCCTTTTCATCTCTAGATAACCTCTCGTCATCTATCTTATTTGAAAGCTCTGATATTTCCCTTTTTACTCTGAGCTTATTATTTTCTATTGCTCTAAGGCGTTCTCTGCCTATACTATTTTCGTTATTTTTAGCCCCTAACTCTTCTGTTAGTGTTGTTAGTCTATCTGCACAGGTTTTAAACTCTTCCTTTAATACTTCTAATTTTTCTTTGCTTACATCTATGTTAATCTCAACATCTTGCTTCTCTTTTGCAAAATTGTCCAAATTGGTACTCAGATTTTTACTATCATCGGATAAAACAACTATCTTTTCTTGTAGATCTTCAAGTCCCCCTGTGATGAGACTTACTTCAAGTGCTTTATATCTATCCTTAAGCTTTAAATATTCCTTAGCCTTATCGCTATCTTCCTTAAGAGAATCTATTCTTCCCTCTATTTCCGAAATGATATCACAAGCCCTATCTAAATTTATATTAGTCTGTTCCAGCTTTCTCTCAGCCTCTGATTTTTTATTTCTATAGCTTACAATACCTGCACTTTCTTCAAAAACTTCTCTAATGCTCTCTTTCTTATTAGATATGATTTCGGAGATTTTCCCTTGTCCTATAAGAGAGTATCCATCTACTCCTATTCCAGTATCAGCAAGCAAGTCTCTAATATCTCTCATTCTGCACTGATTGTTATTGATAGCATACTCGCTCTCGCCTGACCTATACATCCTTCTAGTTATTGCAACTTCGCTGTATTCAATTGGAAGAGTTCCCTCCTGATTATCTATAACGAGAGTAACTTCAGCCATTCCACGAGACTTTCTGCTCTGAGTTCCTGAAAAAATTACGTCCTCCATCTTGCCACCACGAAGCATCTTAGGACTTTGTTCACCTAAAACCCACCTGATGGCATCGCTTATATTACTTTTACCGCTTCCATTAGGTCCTACTACGCATGTTATTCCTTTATCAAATTCTACAACAACAGGTTCTGCGAAGGATTTAAATCCATGCATCTCAATTCTTTTAAAAAACATATTATCTCCGTACAGGCTAAAGTTTTATCTTGTAATATATAAAGTTTCTATAAAAACATGACATTACTTATCATGCTCTAGTTTATTCAAAGCTTCTCTTGCAGCTTCATTTTCAGAGGATTTCTTATTCTTTCCACTTCCCCTACCCATAACTTTATTATCGATTTCGACTGCGGTATAGAAAGTTTTATCATGACTTAGGCCCTCTTCATTTTCTAATACATATTTTATTTCTCCACCTAATCGGTGAACAAGCTCTTGGAGCCTAGACTTATAATCACTATTTAGCTTACCTTTATGTGCCATATCTATTTTATCAGCAAATAAATTTAGAATAACTCTTCTAGCTTCATCATATCCAGACTCTATAAATACAGCCCCTAAAATTGCCTCCATGGCATCGGCAAGAATGTTCATCTTACAGCTGCCACCATGTGTTTTTTCTCCATTGCTCAAGAAAAGGTAGCTACCTAAGCTCAAGTTACTGGCTAAATCTGCTAATGTTTCTGCCCTTACGATATCAGACTTCATCTTAGCCATGCTGCCCTCCCTATTTTGGCTTAAGTTATCATAGAGGCATTGGCTTATTACAGCACCTAAAACACTGTCTCCGAGGAATTCCAATCGTTCATTACAAAGGCTTCTATCTATATTCTCTTCCTTAACATATGAACTATGTGTAAGAGCTATTTTGAGAAGATTTTTATCTTCAAAAGTATATCCTAATTTTTCTTCAAGTAATTTCATTGCATTATTCTCCACCCTACATTATATATTGAAATAATAATTTAGTCAAAAAAATCCCCTTATAAAATAGCATTAAGTGCATGATTTTCAATGATTTATTAACATCAAAAAGGCTTCATTGTATTTTAATCAATGAAGCCCCTTATATTTATATATTTTGTTTTTTGAGAAATACTATCTTCTAAAGCTTATCCTTATTGTTATTTCTGCTCATAATATAGTAAGGTACTGCAACAAACAATATGCCTCCTATCATGTTGCCTAAAGAAACAACGAGTATATTGTAAAAATATCCTCCCAGTGTAACTGCCGGATTAGCTGGACCAAATAATCCTGCCGTAAGCATTGTCATATTGGCTATGCTATGTTCAAAGCCTGTTATTACAAAAGCTAAAATACACCAAAATACCATTATGAACTTGCCACTTTCACTTTTTAGCCTAAATGAGCACCACACAGCTAGACACACTAAGAAGTTACACAGTATGCTTCTTATAATTAACTGATCAAGAGGAATATTCATTTTCATTGCAGCGATATTCACTGTTATATCTGCGACTCCACCAACGAAAAGGCCGCTATAAACAAACATCAACGCAATTAAAATTGAGCCTAACCAGTTAAATATATAGCAAAATAGCCACAAGGAAAGCCCTTCTTTTAATGAAACATCTTTTTTAAACATTCCTAATGCCATTATCATATTATTTCCTGTGAAAAGCTCTGCTCCAGCAGCTATAACAAGACTAAGAGCAACTGCAAAGGATGCTCCCATAATAATTTTAGCAGGAGCTGGAGGAATATGACCACCTATGGATACTATTAAAAGTACTCCTATACCAATAAAAATTCCTGCCAGCAAAGAAGATAATGCAAAACCCAGCTTATTATTCTTCATAAAACTAACTTTTCCACTAGCAATCTCTGCTATTTTTTTTACTTCTTCAAAAAACATTTTTTCCTCCTAACTGGAAGAATCTAATTATTCTTCTTCTATTAATACTTCCTCTATTTCAAATACTGATTCTGAAATTATATCTACTACCTTCTCCTCTGCGAAAGGAATAGCCTTAACGATAGTATTTTTAACAGCATTGGCATTTGATGATCCATGCATTTTAACTACCGGCCCTTTAACACCTAGTATAGGAGCTCCTCCATATTCTGTATAATCAAACTCCTCTTTGAGAGACTTCAGTTTGCTTGACAAAAGAGCAGCGCCCATTTTAGCCATAGCACCATCTGTAAATTTCTTCTTTAAAAGTCCCATTATGTTAAGAGCTAGACCTTCTGTAAGCTTTAATATAACATTTCCTACAAAACCATCACAAACTATTACGTCTGCTGCTCCGAAAGCTATATCTCTAGCTTCAACATTTCCTACAAAATTCAAATGGCTCTTTTCTATCAGCCCGTAAGCTGCCTTAGTAAGAGTTGTTCCTTTGTTTTCCTCTACACCTATATTAACCAGACCTACTCTTGGATTATTTTTTCCAATAACCTTATCCATGTAAATACTTCCCATCATACCGAACTCTAAAAGGTTATTTGGTTTACACTCAGAGTTTGCACCAGCATCAACAAGCAAAGATGGCTCGCCACCTAAAATTGGGTAAATAGAAGCTATTGCAGGTCTATCTATACCCTGAATTCTTCCCAGATTAAATAGAGCCCCCGCCATTATTGCACCTGTATTTCCAGCTGAAATAAATAGATCACCTTCTCCTGACTTAATCATATTTAGACCTACAACCATTGAAGAATCTTTCTTTCTTCTAACAGCTCTTACAGGAGCATCCTCATTTTCTATTACTTCACTAGCATGACATATTGATATTTTATCGCTATCATACTTGTATTTTGATAACTCTAATTTTATTAACTGCTCATCTCCAACTATAACAATATGACCATCTATAAGTTTTGATGCATCCACAGCACCTTCTACTATGGCCCCGGGAGCATT
>CAMCQA010000028.1 GCA_945876935.1 uncultured Clostridia bacterium
AAAACTTTTTTATTTTTATTTAAAAAAATCACAATTTAATATTGACATTTGTATATGAAAGGAAAAGACAATGACAAAGGAGTTAAGTACATTATTGTGTATATTTCTTTTATCTATAAACATAATAGCCTTTACTACGATGGGTTATGATAAATATGCCAGCAAACATATACCAAGGCATAGAGTTAGAGAAAGAACATTGCTGTTAATAGCTACAATAGGAGGAAGTATAGGTATGATTTTAGCTATGAAAATTTTTAAGCATAAGACTCTCCACAAGAAGTTTTATATAGGAGTACCTATAATATTTGCTATACAGGTCATAATAGGAATTTTAGTTATAATAGAGCTTATAGGTAACTGAATATAAATATATTATGCTGATGTAAAGGAAATATACTTGACACAAAAGGAGGTTCGTGATATTATTTTTAAGGTGTAAAGGGATTATACTTTACAAAGTTTTAATCAGGAGGCTGAAATGTTTGAAAATCTAATGGAAGTCAGCTTGTTATATGACTTTTATGGAAAGCTATTATCAAATAGACAAGCTGAAGCGATGAGACTTTATCATGAAGAAAATTTATCTCTTGGAGAGATAGCAGAAGAGTTTGATATAAGCAGGCAAGCTGTTTATGATGCTCTTAAAAGTGCAGAAAAAACTTTAAAATCTTATGAAGAAAAACTTAATCTTGTAGAAAGTTTTCAGAATAGAGAGAGGCTTATTTCTGAAATCAGAAAAGAGCTACACATGCTTAATAATGATGGCAACAAAGAGGTTTCTCAGAAAGTTTTTAAGATAGAAAAGCTACTAAATGAAGTGGAACTATAGTATGGAGGAAAAATGGCTTTTGAAGGATTATCGGAAAAACTCCAAGGAGTCTTTTCAAATTTAAAAAACAAAGGTTCTCTAACAGAGGCTGATATCGACGCTGCCATGAGAGAAGTAAAGCTCTCTCTGCTAGAAGCTGATGTTAACTTTAAGGTTGTTAAAGAGTTTGTAGCATCCGTTAAAGAGAAGGCTATAGGTGCAGAAGTTCTAAAGAGTTTAACTCCAGACCAGCAGGTTATAAAGATTGTTGACGAAGAACTGAAAGACCTTATGGGGGGATCCAATAGTAAGCTTACTTTCTCTCCTAGAGGCTTTACTGTTCTTATGATGGTTGGCCTGCAGGGTACAGGTAAGACAACAACTTGTGGTAAGTTAGCTTATTGGCTTAAGCAAAAAGGTAAGAAACCTATGCTTTGCGCCTGTGACGTATACAGACCAGCAGCTATAGACCAGTTAGAGATAGTTGGTAAGGATGTTAATACACCAGTATTCACCATGAGAGAATCAAATAATCCGTCTGAAATAGCTATGGCAGCTATGAGAGAGGCAGAATTAAAAGGTTTTGATGTTCTTATAGTGGACACAGCAGGTAGACTGCAAATAGATGAGCAGCTCATGGATGAGCTAGTTGAGCTAAAGAAGAATATAAAGCCTCATGAAATATTGTTAGTTGTTGATGCGCTAACAGGTCAAGATGCTGTAAATGCAGCTAAAGGATTTAATGAACAGATAGGCATAGACGGAATTATCATGACTAAGATGGATGGCGACTCAAGAGGAGGTGCGGCTCTATCAGCTAAAAAGGTAACCGGTAAGCCTGTTAAATTCATGGGTATGGGCGAAAAGATGGATGCTTTGGAGGTTTTCCACCCTGAAAGACTTGCTAATAGAATCTTAGGTATGGGAGATTTACTATCTCTTATAGAGGCAGCAGAGCAAAATTATAGTGATGAAGAAGCAGAAAAGTTAGCTCAGAAATTTAAGAAGAATCAGTTTACTCTAGACGACTTCTTAGACCAAATGGCAAATATTAAAAAGATGGGTGGTCTTGCAAAGATTATCGGCATGCTTCCAGGCGTTAATAAAGGTGCTATGAAAGATTTTGATATATCTAAAGGAGAACAGGAGTTTAAGGAGATGGAGGCTATAATACAGTCTATGACAAAGGCTGAAAGAGCTGATACGAAACTTCTTAATGCAAGTAGAAGAAAAAGAATAGCTGCTGGCTGCGGACAACCTGTTAGCAAAATAAATAACCTCGTTAAAAAATATGAGGAGTCAAAGAAGATGATGAAGCAATTTTCAAAACCAGGAGCCAAGCTTCCTAAAATGTTTAGAGGAATGTAATTCTTCAGAAGATGCTTTAACATAAATAATAATTCGTTAATTTTTTTAATTTAAAAAATAAATAAGGTATAAAATTAGGAGGAATACAAAATGGTAAAAATTAGATTAAAGAGAATGGGAGCAAACAAGAAGCCTTTCTACAGAGTTGTAGTTGCAGATTCAAGATCTCCAAGAGATGGAAGATTTATCGAAGAAATCGGTTACTTCAACCCACTTACTGAACCTGCTACAGTTAAAATTGATGAAGAAAAGGCTCAGAAATGGTTAGCTAATGGTGCTCAGCCAACTGATACAGTTAGAAGTCTTTTAAAGAAGGCAGGAGTTTTAAAATAATTAGAGAAAGCGGTGAGACTAATGGTAGAATTGGTTGAAGTAATTGCAAAAGCTCTAGTAGATGACAAGGATTCAGTCCAGGTTTCATCATATGAGAATAAGCAGACTACTATTGTCCAGCTGAAAGTTGCCGATGAAGATATGGGAAAAGTAATCGGAAAACACGGAAGAATTGCGAAGGCTTTAAGAACTGTTGTAAAGGCAGCAGCCACAAAGAGCAATAAAAAGGTAGTAGTAGAAATAAGTCAATAATTTAAGGGCACATATTTATTTATGTGCCTATTTAACATTGTAGGTAAAAAATGAATTTTATACACATAGGTAAAATTGTAAATGCAGTTGGACTAAAAGGCGAAGTTAAAGTATATAGTTACTCAGAAAATCTAGATAGATTTGAGACTATAGATAGAATTTTTATAAAGGATAAAGAATCAGATCACTATGAAGAAATAGGTATAGAAGGAGTTAGATACAAGGCCTTGACGCCGATTTTAAAGTTATCAGGTGTATCAGATAGAAATAGCAGTGAAGCTTTGAAAGGTGTAGATATCTATATGTCGGAAGAGGATTTAGAAGATCTTGAAGAAGGGGTTTTCTATGTTAAAGATATGATAGGCATGGATGTTATATCTGATAAAGGTCTGATTTTAGGGAAGTTGAAAGATATAATAACAAATACACCACAGAAATTATATGTTGTGGAAAGAACAGGTAAAAAAGATATTCTTATACCTGGAGTTGATGAGTTTATTTTGAATATAGATATGCATGAAAAGAAAATAGAGGTTAAAGTAATAGAGGGACTTTATGAAGATTGATATATTCACAATTTTTCCGGACATGCTCCTCCCTTTGACTCAAAGCATACTAGGTAAAGCTATTGAAAAAGGTATAATATCTATTGAAGCCACAGATATAAGGGATTATACTTTAAATAAGCACAATAAAGTCGATGATTATCCTTTTGGTGGAGGCGTTGGAATGCTTATGCAGACCGAGCCTATATTTCGAGCTTTTGAAGCAAAGGGCTTAAAACCTCAAGGAAAACAGAGAATGATTTATATGTCACCTAGAGGAAAGATTTTAAATCAGGAGAAAATTGCGGAGCTTTCAAAAGAAGAGCATTTAGTAGTTCTCTGTGGACATTATGAAGGGGTAGATCAAAGAATACTGGATTATTGGAACATTGAAGAAATTTCAATAGGGGATTATATATTGACAGGAGGAGAACCGGCTGCAGTAGTTATGATAGATTCTGTTGCACGAATGATACCAGGTGTTTTAGGTGACAAGGTATCAGTTACAGAAGAATCCATATACTCGGGTCTACTAGAATACCCACAATATACAAAGCCGAGAGAATATAGAGGCTTAGAAGTGCCAGAAGTTCTTATAAGTGGACACCATAAAAATATTTCTTTGTGGCAGTTTGAAGAGTCGCTCAAAATAACAAAAAAAAATAGATACGATTTATTTAAAGCTTACTTAGAGTCTGAGAAGAAACTATCTAAGGAAGAGCAAAAGATTCTTGATAGAATAATTGATGAAGAATTTTAACCTGTTTATAGAGGGGAAGTTATGTCAAAGGAAAAGAGGAAAATCTGGATTTTACTTATAATATCAATAGTTGTTTTAGGTATTGTTACACAGGTGTTACCAAAGGTTGTAAATAAAGTTAAAGCCACTAAAATAGCTGAGTTTGGCGAGTTGTCTGTTAAAGATGAGGTTTCAGGCATAGTGCTCAGAAAAGAACATGTGTATGTTGCGGGGAGCGATGTAGATGTAACTTATAAAGTGGATGAGGGAACGCTAGTAAAAGCTAAAAGCTCTGTTGTTACATATAAGGAAAGCGATAAACCAAAAAATAAATCTGATTCTCAATCAGAAAAAAAATCACCAATATCCGAAAGGCTTGGTGATGCGGCTATTCCTCTGTCGGATGGTATAGCAAGTGAGAAAGGAACTTTTTCAACATTTATAGATGGGTATGAAGGCAAGATGACACCAGATAATTATAAGGATATAGATATAGATACTCTCGATAAATTGGATGCAAAGGTGGAAAATGTTAAGTCCAGCAGTATAAAAAAAGGTTATCCTGTCTATAAACTCATAGATCAAAGTGAATGGTATATAGTTGCATGGGTAGATAATAAGAAACTTAGTAGATATAAAGTAAATCAAGATGTAAATATATACTTTAGCGATAGTGAGGAAAAGGAGAAACCAGTTAAATTTACAATAAAAGATATTAGTGATGCTGGGAAGAAATCAAGAGTCCTTTTAAGCTCAAATAGAAGTCATCCTGAATTTGAGAAGCTGAGAAAAGTTAACATAGCTATAGAGACTGTAAGTATCAGTGGTGTTATTGTTGATAATAAATCAATTGTTGAAAAAGGTGATAAATCTGGCGTTTATGTAGTTTCAAAGACAGGTGAAGAAATCTTTAAAGAGATAAAAATATTAGGAAGCGATGGGGAGAAATCCGCTATTGTAGAAAATATTTTTTATGATGCGGACGGCAATCTTGTGAAGACAGTAAAGATATTTGATGAAATAATAGAGAATCCTAAGAAAAAATAGAGGAATAAAATGTTACATATCGAAGAAAATTTGAAAGAAATACAGAGAGAATTAAATGAAGATATTACTCTTGTAGCAGTTACAAAGACTTATTCATACAATGAAATAAATAAAGCCATAGACTGTGGTGTAACTGATATTGGAGAAAACAAGGTACAGGAAATACTTGAAAAATTCGATAGTGTTAAACCTGTTAGATGGCATTTGATTGGACATTTACAGACAAATAAAGTGAGACAAATCGTAGATAAAGTTGATATGATCCATTCTGTTGACAGTAAAAAGCTGGCTGTTGAAATAGATAAGCGTTCGGCACAGCACAATAAAATTATGAATATTTTAATTCAGGTAAATCAAGTTGGAGAAGATAGCAAATTCGGTGTATCACCTGAAGATGCCAGAGAGCTTATCCATGAGATTTTAAAAGATTGCCCTAATATTAGAATATGTGGGCTTATGAATATAGCTCCTTTTGAGGATGATGCTGAAAAGGTTAGAGGCTCCTTTAAAGAGGTGAAAAAGCTGTATGATGAATTTTCAAAAATAGAACATCCAAACTTAGAGTTCAAATACCTTTCTATGGGTATGTCTCACGACTATAAGGTCGCTATTGAGGAAGGATCAAACATGGTCAGAATCGGTAGTAAAATCTTTGGGAGAAGGCAGTACTAGTTATAAAAATATATAAAATATCTATTTTGACTAGCTAAGTATAATATAAAGTTAGTTTTATTAAAAAAGTGCTGGAATTTCTACATTTTTTAAGATACAATATAGAGTAGTATAAATATTACAGAGAATAGTTAAGTTTATTAACTTATTAGGAGGATACAAAATGGGACTAAAAGATCAGTTTAAAAACTTTATGGGCGTAAATGATGATATGGATGAAGAGTTTGATTATGAAGATGATGTAATGGATACTCAGAGTTCTTTTGAAAGAGATTATTCAAAGAAACCTAGTAGAAGAGATGGAATTATGTCTATGACTGGAGGAAACAGTATGAAGCTTGTTGTTATAGAGCCTAAGAGTTTTGAAGAAGCGCCAAAATTAGTTGATTCTCTTAAGGAAAGAAAACCGGTTATTATCAACTTAGAAGCGTTAGATCAGGAAGTTGCTAGAAAGATTTTTGATTTTCTAAGTGGGGCAACATATGCTTTAAATGGAAATATTCAGAAGATTGCAAATAATATATTTGTATTCGCTCCAGATAATGTTGATATCACATCTGAAGAAAATGAAAGAGAATTTGAACTAAATAGCCTATAATTAAGGCAAGAATTAGGAGGTTTGCAATGATTAAACCAGCTGATATACAAAATATCGATTTTTCAAGAAAGGTTAGAGGGTACGATTGTGATGAGGTTGACTCATTCTTAGATCTTGTAACGGCTGACTTTGAAAAGTTGATAAAAGAGAATATTAAACTAAAGGCTCAGCTTGCTAATATGGAAAAGCAGGTTGGATCTATAGGTGGAACTGATCTTACAGTGAAAGATACTCTTGAAACAGCAAAGTCAATTATGGATGATCTTGCAGTAAGTTCAGAAAAGAGAGCAAAAGCGATTATTGAAAATGCTGAAATGGATGCTGCTATCATAATAAAAGACGCTAAGGTTCAAGCGGAGAAGTTAGCTGATAATAGTAGAGATCTTAAGAATATGTATGAGAAGTTCAGAAGAGACTACAAGGCTATGCTTGATAGAATTAATGAAGAGTTTTCTCTTATGAATCAAGATATCGAAGTTGATAGACTAAGCAGCTTAATAGATAACAAAGATAAGGATATATTGGTTTCATCTAAAGAACCAAGCATAATAGAAGATGAGGATTTTCTATCAAAATCAGTTGAAGAGATAATATCTGAAAATAATGAAGATGAAATTTCTTTAGATGATAGAAAGACTATGGTAAACATCAAGTATGAATAAATTGAGAAACAGAAGCGGGGCAGAAATGCCCCGTAGTTTTATTTTTTTTATATTTTTAATAGCTTCTATAGTAATAGATGAGGCAATAAAAATATTTGTTAGAAATAATATGTACCTGGGTGAAAGTATCCATGTAATAAAAGGATTTTTTAGATTCACCTACTTAGAAAACAGAGGAATTGCTTTTAGTTTTATGGAAGATAACAAGCTATTTCTTATTTTTATGCCATCGTTGCTTATTATAATATTAAGTGTTATTTACTTTTTAAAAAGGAAGGAAATGGGAATAAGCTATGATATAGGATCAGGTCTTTGTATAGGTGGAGGCTTAGCAAATCTATTTGATAGAGTTGTGTATTCGAGCGTTACCGATTATGTGGATATAGGATCTTTTGCTATATTTAACTTGGCGGATGTATTTATAAACATAGGTATATTTTTACTTTGTCTAAACTTTTTATTTTTCAGAAAGGATGAAGATATTGAATAATGAATCAATAAAACTGGAAGTAATAGAACAATCATCTATTCGTTTAGATATATTTTTAAATGAGGCTATTGAAGACAAGTCAAGAAGCTTTTTTCAAAAGTTAATAGAATCTGGAGAAGTTAAGGTTAATGGCATTGTAGAGACGAGCAAAAAGCGCTCTCTTTCAAAGGGAGACAAAATAGAAGTCAATATACCTGAAGCTACAGAAGTAGACATAGTTGCAGAAAATATTCCTCTAGATATCGTGTACGAAGATGATGATATATTGGTAGTCAATAAACCTGTTGGAATGGTTGTCCATCCAGCTGTGTCAAACTATACAGGAACTCTTGTAAATGGCATTATGCACCACTGTAAGGATAGTCTTTCTGGCATTAATGGAAAGCTTCGACCAGGAATAGTTCATAGGATAGATAAGGATACAAGCGGTCTTTTGATGATTGCAAAAAATGACTTTGCACATAATTTTTTGGCAGCTCAACTAAAAGAACATACTGTTACAAGAGGTTATAAAGCTATTGTAGAAAATGGTTTTAAGGATGATTCGGGAACGATAAATAAGCCGATAGGCAGAGACAAGAAAAATAGACTGAGAAATGCAGTTGATTATGATAATGGCAAACAAGCTATAACAAACTGGAAAGTAATTGAGAGGCTAGGTGATCATACCCTAGTTGAGTGCAGATTAGAAACTGGTAGAACTCATCAGATAAGAGTGCATATGGCAAGTATTAATCATCAGCTTTTGGGGGATGTGCTATATGGAGGACATGAGAGATTTGGTGCAAAAGGAGGACAGATGCTTTGTGCTTATCTCTTGGGATTTATACACCCTAGAACAAGAGAATATATGGAGTTTCATGTAGATTTGCCAGATAGCTTTGAGAATGTTTTAGATAAGTTGAGAAACAGAATAAAATAAAAGGAGCCTAAGCTCCAATAAGCAAGGTTTAAGCATAGCTCCTAAATTATATTGTTATTAAAAGGTAAAGGTTTTATTGGTAATTCCCTTGCTTTAAATAAATTTTAATTTGAGAATAATTATGATACAAGACTTCGTATCATATAAGAAATAAAACTGTAATAAAAGGAAATGATTTTGAAATATGAAGAGCGGATATATAAAGCTTTATCATAGAGGAGAGAATTATGGAAAATTTTACTTTGAGCACTTTAGATGATCTAGAGATAATAGGATATCAATGGGATTTGGACAGTCCTAGCAAAGTTGTTTGTATAATACATGGAATTGGTGAACATGCAGGGCGATACGAAAAGATGGCTAAAATGTTAAATGAACATAATATTGCAGTATTTGCAATGGATCTTAGAGGTCATGGCAAAAGTGGTGGAGTACGAGGACACTGCGCACCTAGAAGGGATGTTCTTTTAGATGTTGATGAGCTTCTTATGTATGCAAGTCAAAAACATAATGATTGTAAAACGATTTTATATGGGCACAGCATGGGAGGAAATATAGTTCTTGACTATAGAAATAGAGGCGATTTTAATGATAAAGTCGATGGATATATCGTATCTTCGCCATGGGTTAAACTTTATCAGAAAGTAGGAAGTTTTCAGTATTTTGTAATAAAGCATTTAGCTAAAATAATGCCTAAGTTTAAGATAAATGCTAAAATTAAAAAAGAAGATTTAGCAGATGTTAATAATCTAAAAGGTTATGATAAGGATGAACTTCTACATAGCAGCGCAACACTGCAATGTGCATTAGAAGGTTTTGATATAGGAACTGCTTTATATGATGATACTCTTGAGATAAAACGAACAGGAAGAAGAGTACCTATGCTTCTTATGCACGGTGATAAAGATAAGATTTGTAGTGTTGAAGGAAGTAGAAAAATAGCAGAGAATCAAAAAGAATATTGTAAATATATTGAATGGAAAAATATGCTTCATGAGCTTCACAATGGAAGTAGTAGTACAAAAGGAGAAGTTGTAATAGAGAGCATAATCGATTGGATAGATAAATTATAGTTAGTATACAATAAAATAGAATAAATTAAAGAATAGTTTTAAATCTTATATATTGGATTTTGAGCCTTGATTTTTGAATTGTTCTATGATAAAATGTAGAAATATGTTTTACCTTCAACTAAGATTTTGGATATCCGACCAATTTCTTGGGGTAGGTGTATTTAAGAAAAGGAGAAAATTATGATTACTAAAGAAATTAAAGAAAGCATTATCAAAGAATATGCTCTAAAAGAAGGAGATACAGGTTCTCCAGAAGTACAGGTGGCAATCCTAACTTTTAAGATTAATGATCTTAATGAACATTTAAAGGTTCATAAGAAAGACCACCACTCAAGAAGAGGTCTTTTAAAGATGGTTGGTAAGAGAAGAAATCTGCTAAACTATGTAAAGAAACAGGATATCGAAAGATACAGAAGTCTTGTTTCTCGTTTAGGACTAAGAAAATAATTGTTAAAGTAAGCGAGGGTAGCCCCTCGCTTTTATTTGTTATAAAAAAAGAGGATTTTAACAGGAGGTAGTTGTTAAAATGAAGTATGAAAATTATAAAGTATTTAGAACAGCTTTGGGAGGAAAACTCCTAGAGATGGAAATTGGCAAAGTTAGTGAAATGGCTAATGGTCAGGTAATGGTAAGATATGGAGATACTGTAGTAAATGTTACTGCTGTTGCTTCAGCAAAGCCAAGAGCTGATATAGACTTTTTCCCTCTAAGTTGCGATTATGAAGAAAAAATGTATGCAGCTGGGAAGATTCCTGGTGGATATATAAAGAGAGAAGGAAGACCTAGTGAAAAGGCTATCCTTAACTCAAGACTTATGGATAGACCTTTGAGACCTCTGTTCCCAAAAGGTTTTTACAATGATGTTCAGGTTGTTGCAACAGTAATGTCTATGGACCTAGATGCTCCATCAGAAATTGCTGCAATGATCGGATCTTCGGTGGCTTTATCTATTTCTGACATTCCTTTTGAAGGACCTACAGGATCAGTATTAGTAGGAATGATAGATGGTGAATTTATTATTAACCCTTCTTTAGAGGAAAGAGAAAAGAGTGATCTTCATCTTGTAGTTTCTGGTACTAAGGATGCTATTATGATGGTTGAAGCAGGAGCTAATGAAGTACCTGAAGATGTAATTTTAGATGCTATTATGTTCGCTCACGAAGAAATAAAAGAAATCGTTGCTTTTATAGAAGAAATTGCTGCTGAAGTAGGAAAAGAAAAGATGCAGGTTGAACTTTACAAAGTTGCTGAAGAACTTGAAGCAGATGTGAGAAGTTTTGCAGAAGAAAAGATGAGAGCAGCGGCTAAAACTCCTGAGAAGATGGAAAGATTAGCTAATATGGACAAAGTTGAAATTGAAACACAGGAGCACTTTAAAGATAAGTACCCAGAGAGTGAAAAAGATATTGCATCAATTTTGTACAATATTACAAAAGAACAGGTTAGAGCTCTTATTTTAGATGAAGGAATAAGACCTGATAATAGAAAGTATGATGAAATAAGACCAATTTGGGTTGATACAGGTATTCTTCCAAGAACTCATGGTAGCGGTTTATTTAAGAGAGGTCAGACTCAGGCACTGTCTGTTGCTACTTTGGGAACTATATCAGAAGGTCAGAGACTTGATGGAATATCAGAAGAGGAAGAAAAGAGATATATGCACCACTACAACTTCCCACCAGCATCAGTTGGTGAGGCTAGACCTCTAAGAAGTCCAGGAAGAAGAGAAATCGGTCATGGAGCATTAGCAGAAAGAGCTATACTGCCAGTTCTTCCATCTGTTGAAGAGTTTCCATATGCTATAAGAGTTGTATCAGAAATTCTTTCATCAAATGGATCTACTTCTCAGGCTTCTGTATGTGGAAGTACTCTTGCTCTTATGGATGCAGGTGTACCTATCAAAGCTCCGGTAGCAGGTATTGCTATGGGATTAGTAGAAAGAGTAGAAGAAGATGGAAGTTCAACAATGGCTATTCTTTCAGATATTCAAGGCATGGAAGATTTCCTTGGAGATATGGATTTTAAAGTTGCAGGTACAGCAAAGGGTGTAACTGCTATTCAGATGGATATTAAAGTTCATGGCTTATCAAAGAAGGTTCTTCAGGATGCACTTAAGCAGGCGCATGATGGAAGAATGCACATTATGAATGAGATGTTGGCAGAAATTCCTGAGCCAAGAGCAGAAATGTCTCCTTATGCACCTAGAATTATTTCTATGCAGATTGATCCTGAAAAGATAAGAATAGTTATAGGACCTGGTGGAAAGACTATAAACTCTATTGTTGAAAAGACAGGAGTTAAGATTGATATAGAAGATACAGGTATGCTTTACATAGCTGCTCAGGATTTACAATCAGCAGATATGGCTAAGAAAGAGATAGAGCTTCTTGTTAAGGATGTAGAAGTTGGAGAAATCTATGAGGGTAAGGTAACTAAAGTTACAACATTTGGTGCTTTTATAGAGATACTTCCTGGCAAAGAGGGTCTGTTACATATTTCTAAGATGGCTGATAAGAGAGTGGAAAAGGTTGAAGACGTAATGAATGTTGGAGATGTTGTAACAGTAAAAGTTACAGAAATAGACAGTCAGGATAGAATCAATCTAACAAGAAAAGGTTTATAATAAAAAGATATAAGAGCTTATCTAATATTTGATGAGCTCTTTTTTATTTTAAGAAGACGAGTAAGATATATTGTTATATAATGTGATATCTTCTACATAAAAGGTACTTTTGTTGATATTTTAATATTATTTTGATAATATATTTAATTGTAGAAATATAAAAGGACTAGGTGAATATATGAAAAATTTAAAGAAATTAAAAGGCTTAGCTGCAGCTTGCGTATGTCTTGTTGTTGCTTTTACGTTAGTTAGCTGTGGAAATCCTTACAGCGGCGTTGATTTCGATGATTATATAGAAATTGGCGAATACAAAGGTATAGAGCTTGAAAAAGAAGATACAGAAGTTACTGATGAAGAGGTTCAAACTGAAATTGATAATTTCTTGGCATCTAAAAGAACAAGTGAAAATGTTAAGAGTGGAACTGTAAAAGATGGTGATAGTATCAATATAGATTATGTTGGCTCTATAGATGGGGAAACATTTGCAGGTGGTGAAGAAAAGGGAAGAGATTTAGTTATAGGTTCTAACACATTTATCCCTGGATTTGAATCGTCTTTAATTGGAGCTAGAGTAGGCAGCACTAAAAATATTAAAGTAAAATTTCCAGATACCTATGGTGAAAAGTCGTTGGCAGGTAAGAATGCTGTTTTTGCAGTTACAATAAATAGTAAAAAAGAGTATACAACACCAGAGCTTGATGAAGATTTTGTAAAAAATAATACAGATGAGAAAAGTGTAGAAGATTTTACAGCTTCTGTAAAAAAAGATTTAGAGAAGAAAAAGAAAGAGATAGCAGATAATACTTACAGACAGAAGGTATGGGCTAAACTTATAGACTCCTCCAGCATGAAAACAGATAAAGATGGAAATGAAAAGTTCCCAGAAAAACAACTGGAAGATTTTATAGATCAGACTATGAAAACTTATGAAGAAAAAGCAAAGCAGGAAAATGTATCTTTAAAAGACTATGTTTTGAAAAACTTTCAATTGGATGAAGAAAAGTTTAAATCAGAAATAGAGATATATGGCAAAACTCAGGTGAAGATGGATATGATTATGTATTACATAGCTGAGAAAGAAGGCCTAAAGGTAACATCGGAAGAGTATGATGAATTTATAGATGACACTTTGAAGACCTTTGGCTATACCAGAGAAAGTTTTGAAGAAGCTAATAATGGTAAATCTTATGAAACTATAGTAGGAAAAGATAAAATCAAGGCAGAAGTACTAAAGAAGAAAGTTCAAGATTTTCTAGTATCAGAAGCAAAATTTGTATAAGTATAAAAATAAAAAATATGCTTCATGAATTAGTTTATGAAGCATATTTTTTATTTATTTTAAGAATCCTAAATTTCTATTGCTTTGACAAATACTTAAAACGATTCCAACTGCAATCATATTTGACAGCACTCCGGAACCACCGTAGCTTATAAATGGTAAAGTTATACCTGTTACAGGCATTAGCCCCATAGTCATAGCTATGTTTTCAAAGATTTGAAATGCGAACATACCCATAATACCTATTATTATCAAACTTCCATACCTATCTTTTATGGTGAAAGCCTCTTTGAGAAGCGCATATAAGAACCATATGAATAGGATTATTAATAAACCACCGCCTACTAAACCAAACTCTTCACAAATTACTGCAAATATAAAGTCTGAATTTTTTACTGGAAGAAATTCCAAAGCGTTTTGAGTTCCATTAAAAGGACCTTTTCCAAATATTCCGCCAGAACCTATGGCTATTTTTGATTGAAAAACTTGATAATTTGCTTGTATTGTTAAATCTTCAGGATATAGAAAACCTAAAAGTCTATCTTTTTGATAAGGTTTTAGTCTCTTGAAGAAAAAAGGTAAAACTATTATTACACCTAGTACAATTCTTCCAAATAGCTTCATTGGAAGTCCTGCAAATATACACATGGATATAAATATTCCAGCGAAAACTGCTGCACTACCAAAATCTTCTTTGAGAACTATCAGTATCAGAGGTGCTGCATAAAGAAAGGCTTTAACAAAATCTCCGAAATCATTTAGTTTAGTTTCCTTCCTGTTAAAGTAGTTTGCCATTATGAAGATGAATGTAAGTTTGACTACTTCAGAGGGTTGAAAGGTTGTAATTCCCAAATTTATCCAGCTTTTAGCACCGAATTGCTCAACACCAAGGCCTGGAATTAGAGGAGTTAATAGGAATAACACTGAAAATATATATAGATACTTATTCCATGACTCAAACGCTGAATAACTTACTTCCATTATTACAAATATTGCAACTATTCCAAGAAGGTATGATACGGTCTGAACAATAAAAGTTTTAGACACTACTAAACCATTGTTATATGACGTGGAAAGCATCATAAAAACACTGATAAAAGCAAATATCAAAGGAAGTATATATATGGGTTTACTTATATTATTAAATTTATTTTTTAAGAATCTCATCAAAGCTCCTTTGTTGAAAAAATGAATTATTTTTTTGTTTAAAAAGCTAGTAAAATCAATAATTTATG
>CAMCQA010000029.1 GCA_945876935.1 uncultured Clostridia bacterium
AAAGTCTGAAGAAACACCTGAAATACCTAGTACACCTGATTTAGTGTTTAGGATTTCATTTGCAACACCCTGGTCTAAACCTTCTTTTTCTCTAATATAAGTTACGATAGCTGGGTCAATATCTCCAGAACGTGTACCCATTACTAGACCTTCAAGAGGCGTGAATCCCATTGATGTATCAATACAAACACCTCTCTTAATAGCAGATACAGATGCACCGTTACCAAGGTGACAAGTGATAATCTTTAAATCATCTAAGTTAACATTCATGATTTCTGCACATCTCTGAGCAACGTATTTATGTGATGTTCCATGGAATCCGTATCTTCTAATCTTATGCTTTTCATAGTATTCATAAGGAATAGCATATATATAAGATTCTGGTGGCATTGTCTGATGGAAAGCTGTATCAAATACTGCTACCATCGGTGTTGTAGGCATTAATTCCTGACAAGCAGCTATACCAAGTAAGTTTGGTGGGTTGTGAAGAGGAGCTAAATCAATCATGTCCTCTAATGCAGCGATTACATCAGCATCTATAAGAACTGATTCTGCATACTTTTCTCCAGCATGAACAACTCTGTGCCCTACTGCATCTATTTCACTCATTTCCTTAACAACACCGTGTTCAGGGTGAGCAATAGCTTCTAGTACTAAGCTGATAGCTTCTTTGTGGCTCTCCATTGGAGATTCAGTTCTAACTTTGTCCATTCCAATTTTTTCGTGAGTAATTACAGAACCTTCCATTCCAATTCTCTCAACTAGACCTTTAGCTAGTACCTTTTCACCGTCCATATCTAGTAACTGATACTTTAAAGATGAGCTACCACAGTTAATTACTAAAACTTTCATTTCTTCCTCCTAAAATCATTTATTATCATTTCAGATTTTTTATTTAATTTATCGCTTTAAATATTATAAACTAATTGCTGTTAAAAATCAATTGATGTAGCCTATTATTAGAGCCACTGTCAGCAAATTTATTAAGATAAAATAACTGGCTGTTTTACAAAGTCACTATTTTTATAAACATCCCTTTTAAGTATAAGGTTATAAAAGTCTGTAGCCCTTATATCTATTTCTGGAAGAATATTTGATTTAGCTACATTTGTAATTATATCTGCCTTTGCTAATTCAAGCTTTTTAATTTTCCTTAATAATTCGGATCCTTTATTATTAAATCCCAATACTCTTACATACTCTTTAGGATAACTATCCTTTTCAATATTCATTAAAACTTGCAAAATATATTTTTGGATTCGGCTTCTGCTATATCTTTTAGATATTAGTTTATCAACTATATCGCTAGGAGAACTTGTTCTTATCTCATTAATAAATTTACCTTCAAGACCTTCTTCCCATGACGGCTTATTCTTCCACAATTTTCTATCACTACAAAGGGCATGATACCTTAGAAGATTATTTATTCTATACCAATCATCCAGCCAAGCCTCATCAATGTTTTCTCTAATGATATGGACACTACTTTTAGGAATAGATAGGCTATATAAATTTTCATCTATGCAATTATCTTGTTTTAGATATATCGTCTTCAGGCTTTTTCTTATACTCTGTCCGCTCATTTTCCAGCTTTTATCAAAAGCGTTGCCATTACAAGTATCTATGTTATTATGGTCTTCCCCATCTCTTTTAACAGTAACATATTCAAAATTGCAACCTATTCTTTCAGATGACATTATATATTCTAGGGCTAAAATATTATTTGAAGTCAGAATTTCTCCGTATTTGTAACCATAAATATTTCCAATAGCAACTCTCAAAGCCTTAGAGTAGCTTACCCCTTCTTTCAACAAACTTCTTAGACATTTCTTGAATTCATCGCTTTCATTCATACGCAGCTTAGAGAGATTTCTCAAACTTTCAATATTTCCTGACTCACTTCCAAAAGCCAAATGAGTTACACATCCTAAGTAGTTTAAGCTCTTAATAGCTCCTTCTGCGAATTTATCAGCACCATTTAATGCATAAAAAGTAGGCAGCTCTATAACTAGATCAACACCTCCTCTGAGAGCCATCTCTGCTCTCTTCCACTTATCTAAAAGTGCAGGCTCGCCTCTCTGTGTAAAGTTTCCACTCATAACTGCCACAACATAATCAGCTTCAGATAGCCTCTTACATTCTTTTAATTGATATTTATGTCCATTATGAAAGGGATTGTATTCAGCTACAATCCCCATTACATTTCCAATATTAGTTTTCATCTTTATCCATCTGTGTCTTATAAGCCATATCTTTTATTTCTTCTCTATTTTTTATAAGAACTTTTTCAATGTTTTCAAACTTCTCTTCTAGATTTGTAAACATATCTTGGTACATAGCATTCATCTTAGCCATATTTTCCTGAAAATCATACAGAACCTTATCAACATAGTCGTAAGTTCCCATCTTCATTTTCTTAATGTTTTCCTCTGTCACTTTTAAAAGCTCTTCCGATCTGCTTCTAGCACTGGAAAGAATAGCATCTTTAGCGACTAGCTCTTCTGCTCGTCTCTTTGCATTACCTACAACAAGCTCATATTCCTTCTTAGCTTCTGCCAAAATTCTCTGCTTTTCACTCTGTATCCATCTGGCCTGTTTAATTTCATCTGGAAGCGCTGCTTCTATATCATTTAAAAGCTCTATAATAACATTACCATCAACGATAACCTTATTAGTTAAAGGCATTGTGCTAGCTGTATTAATAGTTTCTTCTATCTGTTTTATTAGTTCATCAACTTTCATCACGTTTCTTCTCCTCCATAGCTTCTAAAATATTATTAGGAACCAACCCTTCAAGATTTCCACCTAGACTAAATACTTCTCTAGCCATACTTGAGCTCATAAATGAATATCTTGGATCTGTCATTAAAAATACGGTCTCTACCTTATCGTTATAAAGTCTTGCGTTCATCTGAGCCATTTGAATTTCACTATCAAAATCTGACATACCCCTAAGACCTCTTATAACCATAGAGAAGCCTTCCCTATTCACATAGTCAGCCAAAAGACCGTCAAAGGCCTCAACCTTTACATTTGGAATGTGAGAAATTGCATTCTTAATGAGATCAACTCTTTCTATTGCAGAAAAATAGGGTTTCTTTTGCGGGTTTTTTATAACTCCTACAACCAACTCATCACAAAGCTTTGAAGCTCTGCTTATAAGGTTGGCATGGCCACATGTAAGAGGATCGAAAGATCCTGCATAAAGCGCCCTTCTCATCTTTACCTCCAGCTTCTATCTATAACTTTTAAAATTATGTTAATTTTATCACATATATATACTTAAAACAATAGTGCCGTACTTTCTCTCTTTTACCTTTGTAAATCCATGAAGCTGTTCAGACAACTGGGTATCCTTATGGTGCTCAACAACGATTACACCATTCTCTGAAAGTAGATTTAGATTTGATATTTGTTCTAATGCACTATCTTCTAATCCTGACATATAAGGCGGATCAATTATAAAAATATCTACCTTTTCCTTAATTCTCTTAAGAGACTTTATAGCATCTCCATATATTACTCTGCTGTACTCTTCAGCTCTGCATTTACTTATATTCTGTTCTATATATTTGATGCTCTCTCTAGATTCATCTATAAAGTAACAAAGCCTACTTCCTCTTGAAAGTGCTTCTATACCAAGGCCTCCTGTTCCTGCAAACATATCGCATACAACAGCATCATCCACATGGTTCATAATTATTGAAAAGAGAGCTTCCTTAACCTTATCACTAGTTGGTCTAACTCTATTATCTAGAGGTCCATCTAGTTTTCTCCCTTTATAATCTCCTGCAACTACTCTCATATTTCACCTTCCTTTTCATATATAACGTAATCCATCTACAAATTAAAAGTACTAAATGTATCTATATATGACTTAGACACAGAAAAGTCAAATTTTTCTATATCCTTACTATAGTTCTTTATATCTTCTTTCACCTTCTGAAGAATATCGATATGTCTTATAGCTAACTTTAGCTTTTCATCTAAACTGCCATGTTGTCTAAGCCCAAAAATTTCTCCAGGCCCTCTCATTTCCAAATCTTTTTCAGCAATATAAAAACCATCTGTGCTCTTCGTCATAATCTCTAATCTCTTTTTAGATATTTCTCCTTTAGTATCCGATACAAAGTAGCAATAAGATTGTTCACTTCCTCTTCCAATTCTGCCTCTAAGCTGGTGCAGTTGAGCAAGACCAAATCTTTCAGCATTTTCAACAACCATAAACGTTGCATTAGGAACATTTATACCAACTTCTATAACAACAGTTCCTATGATTATATCTATATCGCCTTTTATAAAACTATCCATAACCGCATCTTTTTCTTCACTTGTCATAGCACCATGAAGAATCGCTGTTGTAATTTCCTTACCCTTATATAGATTATCTATTTCTTCTTTTAAAACTTCAACAGATTTAACATCTTCCATGCTCTCTGTCTCCGATATTAAAGGTGCTACAATATATCCTTGTCTCCCCTTATTAACTTCATCTAATAAACTATTGTAAAGCTTTCTTCTTTCATTTGTTGTTATGACTTTAGAAATAATTGCTTTTCTTCCCTCTGGCAGTTTATCTATGATTGACATATCTAAATCTCCATAGAAAATTATTCCCAACGTTCTAGGAATAGGAGTTGCTGTCATAACTAATATATGGGGCATCTCACCTTTTTGACTAAGTTTTAATCTTTGATTTACTCCAAATCTATGCTGTTCATCAGTTATCACTAAAGCTAAGTTTTTAAATATAACAGAATCTTGTACAACTGCGTGTGTTCCTAAAACTATTTTGGCTGCTCCTGATTTTATTTCATTTAAAACTCTCTTTTTTTCCTTAACTGGCATTGAGCCAACTAAAAGTTCTATTTCTATATCAAAGCTATCAAATATAGGTTTAAGTGTTTTGTAGTGCTGTTTCGCTAAAATTTCTGTAGGAGCAATCATAGCACCTTGCAAACCTGATGATGCAACCGTAAATAAAGCTGCTGCTGCCACAACTGTTTTACCTGATCCAACATCACCTTGAAGCAATCTATTCATTCTCTTTCCTGAAGACATATCAGACAAAATTTCATTTAAAGATTTTTTTTGGCTATCTGTTAAGTCAAAATCCAGTTTATCTATAAACTCCTTTGGACTTTGATCTATTAAAATGCCGTCTAAAGCTTCTGATTTCATCTCTGAAAATGCCAATTCTAAAAAGAATAAATCCTGATATATCAATCTTCTCTTAGATTCCATAAAGCTTTCTCTATCCTTTGGAAAATGCATATTGTATAAAGCTTCATTTAAACCAAGAAAATTATTTGAAGAGACGAGAACGTCAGGAAGAGCTTCTTCAATCCCTTCCTGTAAAGTTTCTCTATTTATATTTTCAATATCCTTTTGCCCTATTCCTTTAGGCGCAGCATAAACAGGAACTATCTCTCCTCTAAAGTCTTTAGAGGATATAATCTGCGGTTGTATCATCTCAAGCTCGCCGTAGCTCATCTTTACTCTACCAAAAAAGTAGTGCTCACTATTCTTTCTTAATATATTTTGCAAGTATGAAGCATTAAAAAAAATTAATGTAATTTTAGATGTTTTGTCAGATACTAAAGCTTTGATAGTTTTTCTTCTTCCTGCCCTTACGCCACCTGAACAAGATATTACTTTAGCTTTTATTAAGACAGGCTTTTCTATATATGGATTGATATCTCCTATATTCACAGGTCTTCTCATATCTCTATACTCTTTAGGAAAATGATAAATTAAATCTATACCTGTATTAATACCCATCTTATGAAACAGAGCCTTTTTCTTTGGACCAACTCCTTTGTAGCTATCTATCTTTCTTATTTCCATCTAATTCATTTCCATTATCAAAATCTATATCCAGCTCCGTAAGCCTTTTCATATATCCATTATGAACAATACCTCTAACTCTAAGCTGAAGATAAACTCGTTGATTACCAATGAGTTCTTTCAAAGCAGAGAAAATATCCTTTTTTAAACTCTCTGTAGATTTTTTTAAACTCCTACCAAAACTAAAAGCGAGATATATTTTTATAATTAAACTCCCCTTCACATCCTGTCTGCATCTTACAGACACGCTTGGAGAGTTACCTGATTCAACCTTAGATGAAATTCTTCCTTTAGATGTAGATAGTAGTAGTGATCCCTTTTGCTGTAATATAGCTTGCTCAACAATACCTTCTAATATTTCTTTGCTTAGGCTTATTGATCCAAAGCTATTTTTTTCTAAACTTATCATAAGAATACCTTTTTTCGCGTAATAAAAAACTGCACTTCAAGAGTGCAGAAAATTTTTAAGTATTAGTTGGCACGGTTTATCTTATTTGATCTAATGCAAGCAGTACATACACTAGCCTTTCTAACTCTGCCGTTTTCCTCTATTCTCACAGACTGAATATTTGCATTCCACTTTCTTCTTGTGTGTCTGTTTGAGTGTGAAACGCTATTTCCAGATACTTGTCCTTTGCCACAAACTTCACATTTTCTTGACATTTGCCGCACCTCCTTTTCTCAGATATATGAAACCCTAAGGTCTACCTTCTTTTTTATAACAATAAACAGTTTACCATATACAAAGTTTAATTGCAAGGTATTTTTTAATTGAAATTGTCAAATACTCAATATTCTCTTTACATATTATCGATTTCATCATATTAACGTCAGATATAATATAAAACACTACTTTATATATTTTATAAGGTTATAAGAAAATTCATCAAAATCATTAAAATCAAATTCTACATTAATTAACTTTCCACTCTTAATATCATCATTTAGCAATCCTATCTCATTCTCTTCTAAATCTAAAGATGATTCATAAGGCTTATTAAATAAAGATTTACCTATTCCTGATTCAGTCCAATATTTCTTATTTTCTTCAGATATATTCCAGCTGCCATACCTCATATTAGTAGTCATATTATAACCTAAAATAGACGATGTAAGGGTATAGTTTTCTATCATCTCTTGTTTTGTTTCTTCATCTGCAGATCTAGCCATTACAAGAAAGCTACCTTTTCCTCCATTCGTGCTTATGGATGCGATAGTAAATACACCTAAAACATCTCCCTCATAATCCTCTTCAGTAGTTTTAAAAACTCCATCTTCCAAAGTATATATAGTACTTAAGATACTTGTAGTATCATCATAGTTTAGAGCTGCTGATGGCATTTCAACTTTAGAGTATGTCATTTTCGCTTCCCATTTTCCAGTTCTAATCTTTTCCTGAAAGTCCTCTGAAGCTTTTCTAAGTCTTTCCTCAAACTTTTCTTCACTACTTTTTTCTATTACAACTACTGCTCTAGCACCTGTAGGAAACATTGTTATATCACCGTAACTCTTAAAATCGGATATCTCTATATTAATGTCTGCACTCTGAGCTCTTATAAGGACGTCCCCTATAAAGTTTATTGGATTAACGTGTTTGTTTTCTCTATCTCCACTATCTATGTTAGGAAATCCATCGATAAGTATCTCATAGGCAATCTCTCCTTTTGGAGATTCTGGAGACATAGGCTTATTCAAAGCTATTTGATTTGTCTCAACTGATCCTACAAAAACAGCTTTTCGTGAGCTTCCTTCTAAAAGTATAACTTCTTTTCCATCAAGAGTAGCTTTATCCATAGCTTCCATTCCTTTAGAGCCGGATGCAATCACTAGCTTAATATTTTGAGATTCTTCTTTATTTTTATAAGTCGTAAGAGCCGTTCCCACGCTCTGGGCTGTTTTCTTCTTATCATTTACATCTGCCACAACCAGTAAAATAGTTGTCTTTTCCATTTCATCAGATTTGGATGGCAGAACTATGTTTTGACCTGTTTTCTTTTGAATATCAAATTTTTCTTTAGATATATATGCCTTTATTTCCTTCATCATAGCATCTTGGTCATCTATATCATTAATTTTAGATTTGATTGCCTCATAATACTCATAGCCTTCATCTTTTATATGATTTAACAATTCTGATTTACTAGTATCACAGCCTGTCAACACAAATGTGCTTATCATCAGTAAACTCAATGCTAAAACATATTTGGTTAATCTCTTCATAAATTACCTTCCTCATTTAAAACTAGGCTATAGGTTAAACTCCTGTCTTACTTTGCCAACTATATCTAAAAGAGCCTTTTCAACGGTAGTCATAACAATCTCTGTTATTCCTTCATGCTTATTAAGTATTAGCGTAGGAAGGTTGTCTATTTTACCTAAAACTCTAGTTATTACAGTTTGAATGTTAGCCTTTGTAGCGCTCTTACCACTTATCCATGTAGAGAAAGCAAGCCTCTTAGCTTGTGAGTCCATGAGATCATTTTGCATAATAGCGTCTACAAGAAGCTTTTCCTGGTCTATTTCGCTTCCATAAGTATCTGTTATTTTATTTACAATAGAATATAGGGCTTCTGAATCAACACCATCTATTTCGCTAGAATAATCCTGGAAAAACTCATGAATTAGACTCTCTATCTGATTTTCTCTAACATTTATAAACTTAGCTTCCTCCTCAGATGAATTGAAGTAATCTTCATGAAGCCATCTGCATTCATCAACTCTCTGCTTTAAAGTTGCAGCATAATATTTTCTAAGCAGCTCATTATATTCGCCTGTTTCCATTTCAAAGCAAGCATATACAAGTTCTCTGCACATACCATAAGTTCTTAAAAAGTTTTCATAAACAGAATATAAGGAGCTATATCTCTTATTATCTATCAGAGTAGCTATATCTTCAGCATAATTACACATATAATAGAAATACATTCTAGGGTAGTTAAACTCTATCTTAGTTCCAAGAAGCTCAGAGTTAAAAACCTCCAAATCCTGATATTCATCGACGATATCTCTTATATTACCTTTTGATTCGTGCATTCTCTTTTCTGAAAGCTCTTCTGCCTTCTTTGCTTTACTCTTAAATAACATTTATTTGCTCTCCTTCTTTAAATACAGCTACTGGAAGCTTTCTCATAACATTCATATCTTCATCGGGGTTACCCTCTACAATAACTAAATCTGCCAATTTCCCAACATCTATGGTTCCTAGTTTATTTTCTAAACCTAAGACTTTAGCACTATTTATAGTTGCTTGTTTAAGTATATCTATATTTTCAAAATCATAAAATTCTTTTCTAGCTATAAATTCATATCCGACGAATCTTTTAAAAGCGGTCATATCTATGTCTGATCCAAAACCCATTTGAAGACCTAATCTATAAGCTCTATTGATACACTCTTTTTCTCTATCTTCATACATTTTATTTTTTATAGCATTTGCATCGTTAATATCTACTTCGTCAGATGTCCACTCCATTCCTATAGCTGCAGTTGGAACAAGAAAACAGTCTTCTCTTTCCATCATCATTTTAACTGTTTCTTCTTCGATAAATGCACAGTGCTCGACACTTCTTACACCAGCCTCAATAGCAAGTCTTATTCCCTTGTCGCTATGACAGTGTGCCGCTACGTATGACCCCTTCATTTTAGCAGTTTCAACACATTCTTTTATTTCATCCTCATGTATTATTAACATTCCAGGATCACCAAGCTTATTTAAAAATGCACCTGTAACCATTACTTTTGTAAAGTCATTTCCTAACTTGTACTGCTCTCTGACACCTTTTCTCATTTCTATCGGTCCATCAGCTTCAAGATACATTTCACCAAAGCTTTCATTGCCAGTCTCTGTAGGGGTAAGTATTCTTCCTGAGGCAAATATTCTAGGACCTATAAATATTCTTTGGTCGATAGCATCTCTAACTAGAGCAACAACATTTCCTCTGGCACCACAATCCCTTACTGTAGTATAACCTTGTCTTATGTATTCTTTTGCAAACTCATATGTTTTTAACAAGAGAGTATTATCATCGTACAAAAGATTTGAACTGTAATTGGATGTATCTAAAGTCAAGTGAGTATGAAGTTCAAAAAATCCAGGAAGTACTGTTGCACCTTTACAATCTATCACTTTATGAATATTATCCTTATATACTGATTTTTCTACTTCACCATCTTTACCAATAAAAGAAATTTTATCATTCTCAATCAAAAGTTCTCCCTTTTCTAAACTTGATGATATAGATAGTTCTGGTATAAACCTGCAATTTTTTAATAGAGTATTCATAGAACACCTCCTGCTTAAATATTATATTATTAAGGTCTCTTTTAAGGGTGCTTAGTGCTTTACACTCACATTTAAAAACTTAGCCTTTATTTTACTATAAACTATTTTTTGACTACTATATAGGCTGTAATATCCTGAAAAAGCATAACTTATAGCACATGCTCCTGTAAAGTAAATTAGACCTTCTCCTCCAAATAGCTCTACCGATAGAATTATAGATGCCATTGGACAATTTACTGCTCCACAAAAAGTAGCAACTAAACCTATAGCTGCTCCCATAGCAGGATCAAGACCTACAATGGATCCCACAAAGCCTCCCATACCAGCTCCAATTATAAATGTAGGAACTATTTCACCACCTTTAAATCCAAAGCCTAAAGTAACAGCTGTGAACAACATCTTAAGAATAAAATCTTCTGGTCGTCCATTTCCTGAAAAAGTATCTGTTAATATCATTTCTCCAGAGCCGTTATATCTTCCTTCTGAAAATATTAAAGTAAGAATTATAACTAGAAAAGCTCCTGTCAATATTCTTATATAAGTATTTGGAATATACTTCTTACTAAGCTTATTAGTTTTGGATAAAAGAGTTATAAAAGCTACACTCAGAAAAGCCGATAAAAGTCCTATGACGGAAACTTTTAAGAGAATTTCGATATTAAGCTTAGGAATCTCAACAAAAGACAAGTCTAAGTATTTTATCTGAAACACATTCTTGCCTATCATAAAAGCTGTTATTGCCGATAAGAAGCAAGGAACCAAGCCAGAGTAGTATATTATTCCGACACTTATAACTTCGAGGGCAAAGAATATTGCTGTTATAGGTGTTCCAAATAATGCTGCAAATACAGCTGTTACTCCGCTTATAACCATAAGGGATGTATCCTTATCATCTAATTTTAAAAGTTTAGAGAAACCAGATCCAATTGATCCTCCAATTTGCACGGCTGCTCCCTCTCTACCTGCAGATCCACCAAATAAATGAGTGATTATAGTAGATATAAATATGGTTGGCGCAACCTTAATAGATACCTCTTCGTCAGCTCTTACTTTTTCGAGAATTCTATTTGTTCCCTTCGGCTCTTTAAATCCGCACACCTGATATATGAGGGCTATAACTAAGCCTGCTATAGGAAGAAAATATACTAACCAACTATTGTTATGCCAAATTTCATTAGACTTTTCTACCCCTAATACAAATAGTGAGCCTAGTATACCTCCTATAATTCCAAGAACAATAGAAGTAGGTATCCATTTAAGAAGAAGCCTTCCATAGTATTTTAAGTTTCCACCTTTAAAATCCTTCATACAATCCTCTAAATCTTTTTAAAATTTAACGTTATCCTCTCCCAAAACTTGCCTTAATTTACAAAGAAGCTCATCGCTTGCAGATACCCAATATCCCTCATCAGCCTTCATAGCCCCATTCTTTGTATAAATATACACAGGATGATTGCCCTTATCCGTAAGAAGAATACTTAATATTTCTTCGATACTAGTATCTTCTATCCTCAGTTTAAGAGGTCTTATATCTCTTTCATCTAAACTTGAATTTTTGTGAATCTTATCTTTTTTAAATTGTTCATAAGAAGCTAAAATTTCATCTATAGAAAGAGCTTTATTCTGATTTATATTAACATTATTTGCTGAAATATTTCTTGATTTATCGACGTTTCCATAGTAATTTTTATATCTGTCATTATGTTGGTCAAAGTCTTCTATTTTTTCTATAAAACTAGCTAAAATCTTAGGATCTTTATCATCTTCAAATGAAATGTTTCCACCAATTACAATAATCTCATCCTCTTCAATCATATGGCTAACTTTTTCAAAGAGGTTTGGAAAAACGATAACTTCAATCATACCGCAAAGATCTTCTATGGTAAGGAATGCCATAAGCTGATTCTTTTTAGTTACAAAATTTTTCTTATTTACGACTATTCCGCTTACTACAATACTATCTTCATCTTTAAATAAGCTGTGGACACCTGCCTCTATATCTTCCTTAGATTTCATGATGCGCTCATTGTCGGCTGTTATAACATTATTTATTTTATCTTCAAACTCTTCTAAAGGATGGCCTGTAATATAGACACCCATAGTTTCTTTTTCTAAATTTATATTGTCTCTATTTGACAAAGGTTTTATATCTGGAAGTCTATTATTATCTTCTAAAACACTGGCGCTCTCTTCTCCAATATCATTTCCCATATCAAATAGTGAAATTTGCCCCTTTACATTGTTTCTCGTTTCTTTTTGTGCATTTTCAAGAATACTTTCATGTACAGCTATCATACTTGCTCTGTTAGAGTTTAACGTATCAAAAGCACCTGCCTTAATCAAGCTTAAAAGAGCTTTTTTATTTAGCTTCGATATATCCTGTCTTTTCACAAAATCAAAGATATTTTTATAAGGTCCATTATCTTCTCTTGCACTTACAATGCTATCTACAACACCTTCTCCAACATTTTTTATGCCCAAAAGACCAAATCTTATATGACCTTCATCTATGCTGAAGAATTTTTCACTTCTATTTACATCCGGAGGAAGGACTTTTATACCCATTTCCTTACAGTTTCTTATATATTTAGAAATTTGATCTCCATCATTTATAACGCTAGTCATAAGGGCTGCCATATATTCTTGAGGATAGTGTGCTTTAAGGTATCCTGTTTCGTATCCGATAACTGCATATCCAACTGCATGAGATTTATTAAATCCATACTCTGCAAAAGTTACCATCTGATCAAAGATAGCCTCTGCTGTACTTTTATCAATATCATTTTTAATGCAACCGTTTACAAACTCTCCTTTTTCGGCAAGCATAACGTCCATCTGCTTCTTACCCATAGCTCTTCTTAGAATGTCGCTTCTGCCATAAGTATAGCCAGCTAAATCTCTAACGATTTGCATTACTTGCTCCTGATAAATCAAACAACCATAGGTAACTTCTAAAATTTCTTTTAACTTAGGATGAAGGTAAGTGATTTTATCAGGGTTCTTCTTGTTATGGATATAAGTAGGTATAGATGCCATTGGACCAGGTCTATATAGAGAAATTCCTGCAACAATATCATCAAATCTATCAGGCTTAAGATTCTTCATAAACTGTGTCATCCCGCCCGACTCTAACTGAAATATTCCTTGCGTATTGCCTTTTGATATCATTTCATAAACAGCTGGATCATCATATTTTCTGTCTGAAAAGTCAACAACCACACCATGATTATCATAAATCATCTTCTTAGCATTTTGTATAACTGAAAGATTTCTAAGACCTAGAAAGTCCATTTTTAAAAGACCTAGCTTCTCTATTGTAGTCATAGGAAACTGAGTCGATATCCCTTTATCTCCCAAGTATAACGGCACGTACTCATCTACATTATCTTTAGTAATTACAACACCTGCAGCATGAGTGGAGGCATGTCTGGGCATGCCTTCAATAGCCATAGCCATATCAATTACTCTCTTTGTCTCTTCATCGCCTTCATACATTTTCTTTAGCTCAGGGTTTATATTGAGAGACTTTTCAATTGTTATATTTAATATATTAGGAATTGCCTTAGCTATGTCACTTGCTTTACTATAATTAACATTAAGTACTCTGGCTACATCTCTGATAGCTGCCTTAGCTTTCATGGTACCAAAAGTTATGATCTGAGTAACTTTCTCTTTACCATACTTTTCTATAACATATTCTATGACTTTGTGCCTACTTTCATCACTAAAGTCTATGTCTATATCAGGCATGCTAACTCTCTCAGGATTTAAAAATCTTTCAAAAATAAGATTGTGCTCTATAGGGTCTATGTCTGTAATTCCTAAAGTATATGAAACTATACTTCCTGCGGCAGATCCTCTTCCAGGACCTACAGGAATATTATTTTTCTTTGCATAATTCATGAAGTCCCATACGATAAGAAAGTACTCAATATAACCTCTTTATAAGGCTATCTTCAATATGGTTGTATCTTTCCTTAAGACCATCCATACAAAGTTCTCTGAGATACTCTCCATTTTCTTTTCCTTCAGGCGAAACAAAGTCAGGTAGTTTAAGAGTTCCAAACCCCATATCCACCTTGCATCTGTCTGCTATAAGCTTAGTATTTGCAACTGCTTCAGGTGTATGAGAAAAAGTGTTGAGCATTTCCTC